>NZ_JAYGIH010000073.1:0-397074 GCF_034932455.1 Leptolyngbya sp. CCNP1308
TCAGGCAGCGGTGCCCATTGTGCCTTGAAAAACAGTTCTAGGAAGGCTTTCAGGCTTTGGCGCTGATAAGCACTCGGCATCCCGTCCAACAGTTGGTAAATTAGCTCTTGGGCGTGGGCAAGAATCTTCATGGTCCTTGCTGTCTATACGTTTCACGCCCTTTTCTCTCATCCCCCCAGCCAAGGTGCAAGATCTGAGTCAGAGAACATCAAACCGCTAACCTAGCCGCCCCACTCTGAAGAGATTGCGTAGGATCTTTATGAAGCTCCTGGCTGGGTCAGTTTAGGGTTACGCTAAACCTCAGTATCCCTACTTGTCCGTGGTGCCGGATCAGTGGGGAAAGCTAGACACACCTGGGTTGCTCTACTGCCGCCATCACCACCGACTGGTGCTCCAGGTTTTATGGTTACTCCCTCGGTCTAAAACGCAGCATGATCGACATCCTCATCATTGAGCACGATGCCGCCACAGAGCAGTTTCTAGTCAGCGCTCTTAAGCAGCAGGGGTACAGCGTCACCACGGCCCGCAGCGGCGCAGAGGGCCTGACCCTGGCCGAGAAGCTGCTGCCGGGGGTAATCATCTGCGACTGGAACATTCCCGGTACCATCGACGGGTTGGCCATTTGCCAGGCGCTCAAGCACCACCCGGTGCTCTCGATTACGTCGCTGCTGCTGCTGACCGCCCGCTACAGCACCGCCGACCGGGTAAAAGGGCTGGAAATGGGGGCCGACGATCTGCTCTCGAAGCCTGTAGATATTAACGAACTCAACGCACGGGTGCGAGCGGGGCTGCGCATCTACCAACTCACCCAAGACCTGCGGCAGCAGAAGCAGCGCATGGAAGCCGAAATGGCGGAGGCAGAGGGCTATGTGCGATCGCTCCTGCCCAACGACCAGGCTGGCAGGGTGCCCATCCAGTCGAGGTTTTTGCCTTCCCAGCAGCTTGGCGGCGACTGCTACGACTATTACTGGCTCGACCCCGACTACCTGGTGATGTATCTGCTCGACGTGTCGGGCCACGGGCTGGGGTCGGCGCTGCTGTCAACCTCGGTGCTGAACGTGCTGCGGGCCCAGTCGCTGCCCGACGTCAGCTTTTACCGGCCTGAAAAGGTGCTGCGGGCGCTCAACGAAACCTTTCAGATGAGCGATCAAAACCAAAAATACTTCACCATCTGGTATGGCGTGCTCAACTGCGCCAACCGCCAGCTGCTCTACGCCAGCGCCGGCCACCCCCCGGCGGTGCTAGTTTCCATCGACGCCAACCAGCAGATGACCACCACCCGCCTGCGCACCCCCGGCATGCCCGTAGGCATGCTGCCCGAGGCCAAGTACCAGTGGCAGCGCTGCCATCTGCCCCCCAACAGCAGCCTCTATTTGTTTAGCGACGGTCTCTACGAAGTGCTGCAAGACAATCAGCAGTATCTGGGCCTAGACAACTTTGTGGATTTACTGGCCGTGGCCAAGCGCGAGCGCAGCATCGACCACATTCTCGATACTGTAATTCAGCGCCAGGCTGGGGAAGTGGCTAGCGATGACATGTCGCTGATGATTGTCAATTTGGACTAGGCCTAGGGCATCCCAACCAAACAACATCCTTCCCAAAGGCGCGGGCGCGGTGAAGTTCTAAATAAGTAAGTATTTGGTTGGAACCCTTTCAGTTGGATTGGGAGCCAGGCGATGGGTTCTTGTACCTGCACCTATGGCGATCGCCACCTTAGTTACGGCAAGCGGCGATAACCTTCCTTGATTGGCGATGGCGAAGCAGTTTTTAGCTTTGTCAGCTTTCTGTGGCCTCAGCTAATCTGTCCAGCTTAAAAACCTAGGCCTGGCTCCCCTTTGCATGACCAAACCTAAGACACCTTGAGCTTAGCGTCTTCAAAGGCCTGGCGGTTTTCATAAATTTCAAACACCCGATCCATGCTGGTGAGTTCAAACAGCATGCGCACCTGGTCATTGATGGAGCAAATGCAGAAACTGCGGTTGAGTCCCCGCGCCTTTTTGAGCAGCACCACCAGCGTGCCCAGACCCGAGCTATCGATAAAGGTAATGTCTTTGAGGTCAACCAAAATGACCTCAGCACCCGCTTGTAATAGTGCTTCTACAGCCTCACCAAAGGCTTCGGCTTGGGTGCTGTCTAAAATACCGGTAGGCTCAATAACTTGAACGGTAGAACTCATAATAAGAATCACTATCCTAAATTAACAACTGCTTGGTAGACAGCAACTCAGTACATCGGCTAAATAGTAGCCAATGCTGGCGAGTATATGGCCCTGGGGGTGCGATCGCGGTCGATTTCTACCACTAGGTTAACGTGTTCGCCATCGCCCTTGAGGGCGGCAATAAACAACTCTGGGTGCAGGGCACACCAGAAGTACTCCACAAACGCATCGATGGTGGCGTCGCTCATGCCGGTTTTGCCTTGAGCCTTCATCTGGTGTTCGGCGTCTTTGCGCCACTGCTTACTCAGGCGATAGTCGGCTGGGCACAGCACCATTAGGAGATCGAGACAGTCCCACAGCGGCAGATAGGTGGCCAGTTCAGCGTTCATGTCGCGGGCAAACTGGCGATCGGCCTCGGTGGCAATGGGTGCTGGAGCCTGGTCAAACCGGGCCGGGTCGATGGGGCGCGCCCCCAAAAACCAGCCCTCAAACAGCAAAATATCCACATCTTTCACCCACTCGGGGTCAGCTCTGTCGCCTTCACCACCGTGCAGCGACTTGTCGAACCGGGGTAGAGCCACGGCCTCACCGGCTTTTGCCAATCGAATTTGGGTTAGGGTGTCCAGCCCCAGGTCGATGTCGTGGGTGCCCGGTGGGCCGCGCCACCGCAGCCGAGGATCCACTTGGATCAGCGCCTGGCGATCGCGGTAGGTCTTATAAATATCGTCAATTGAGAGGCCCACCGCCCGGTAGCCCATCACCTGTAGAATGTGCCGCAGAATTAGGGTCAGCGTAGTTTTGCCGGTGCCCTGGCCCCCCAGCACCCCCTGAATCAGCGGGCCAGGCTGGGCGTCGCGGGCCTGTTTGAGGGTCAGGGCCAGGGGCAGCCACAGCCGCCAGTAGAGCCCCAGGTATTGCTCCATCGGTGCTGGGGGCAGGGGCAGGGTGACGTGATGGGGCACCAGGGTTTGCAGCCAGCCCAGGCGTTCTTCGATTTGGGCTAGCCCATTCTCGGCGGTAATGCCCCAGGCAGCGGCCCGCCGGGCATCGGCCAGCTCCCACGCCAGCAGCTGCTGGCGCTGGGCGTCGTCGAGAGCACTCCCCGCCAGGTAGGCGGCAAGCAGGGGCGCGATCGCGAAATCTGGCGCCAAATCCGTCGCGAAATCCGTTGAGGTTGCCGTCGGGTCTGCCATCACTGCGTCGTCACGATTGGTTGCTGAGCTGCACCAGAATGCTGCCGGTCTGCATCGCATCGCTGCGATCGCCACTGACCAGCGTAACCTGTCGTAGATGCTTGAGGGCAGGCTGGGCCGCCGTGCTCCACAGCCGCCACCGGGGCAACTGGGCGACTAAACCAGACTGAATTTGGGGCCAGTCGATATGAACATAGCCGTTGCTGGGGCCAGGCACCTGGGCCACCTGCGACCACCAGGCCGGGCGCTGGCGAGGTACACCAGCAGGGTGAATGACGGCATCCAGGGTGGAAGGGGAGGCGGCCAGAGCCTCGTACTGATCGACCTCGGCGTGCAGCCCAGCCACCTCGGCCACCACCTGCAACGGCTGGGAGCCTCGCATTTTGGGTAAGGCAAGGCGAGTCCATGCGATCGCCGGAGTACCCCGCAGGTCGAGAGCGCCAACCCCCAAGCCCTTTTTCTGGGCCAGGGCCGTCATCCCATCGAGCGCTGCGGTCAGGGTCTCGCTCTGGGGAGCCACCACCAGCCAGTCGGGAGCGCCGGTTTTAGCCGTCCCCAATCCCACGCCGTAGGAGCGATCCACTCCAGTCTGGAGAAAGTCCATCGCGCCCTGCCCTAGCGCACCGTCAATCATTTTGGTCAAAGGAAAGCTGCCCTCGCCCGTGGGAGAAAGCAAGGCCAGCAGGGGATCGAGGCGCTGCCCCAGGGTCGCCAAGTCAGTCCCCACCGCTGCTACCGCCAGGGAATCTGGCAGGTAGGGCACAATGTTTTCCCAATCGGTGGCCCTGACTCGCTGAGGATGGAGGCGATGCCCCTGGGCGGCCAGCAGCGCCGTGTGGCCGACTAGACCCTCGCGGGTGAGCTGCCACGACATTAGCCCCCAGTCCACCTGGTCATCGGTGGCTCCCAGTTCACTCAGAGCGATCGCCGCCCCCTCAGAATTTCGCTCAGAATTCAGCCATTGGTTCACCCCAGGCAGATTCAGCGCCAGTAGCCCCACCCGCTGACTGGGTAGCTCCCGTAGGGCGGTTTTGTAGCGGCGATCGCTCTGAAGATTGAGGTCGCTAGACTGGGCGGCGGTGAGCGCCTGGCGCAGCACGTCGGGGTGGTTGGCCGCCAGTACATAGCGGTTGGCCACTAGGGCCGTGGCCAGCTGGGCAGTTTCTTCCCTGGAGGATCGTGGGATTCCCTGCCGAGCGTAGATCAGCCGGTTGCCCGAGAATTCTTCAAAGGTGAGGGCGTCACCTGCGATCGCGCGGTTTTGCCAATACAGCTCTAGCGCCGCCTGGGCCGCCGCGCTGTCGTTGCAGGCCAGGGCCACCAGGTAGCCAGGCTTGGTGCCATTAGTGGGGTCTTGGTCGAGGTCGGGGGTGACCATGGCGGCGGTTATCTCCTCCCCCAGCCAGGGCTGAATATCGCGGCTGTAGCTAAGGCCGGTGTTGGCCAGTAGCGCTTGCTCAATCAGCTCCTGGTCGCGACGGGTTTCCTGGCGCAGGCGGGGGGCGGCCAGATATTCCCACAGGCTGGCGAGGCGATCGGGGCGCACCAGCACCGAGGCGACGACGGGCGACTGCTTGGGCACAAACTGAAGCGCCAGCGGCTGGGCCTGTCCGCCGCGCTCAATCAGGTATAGGGGCGTGTTGAGGGTTAACCGCCCCAGCAGCCCCAAACCCAGCACCAGCACCAGCCCAGCGACAATGGCGAGGGGACGAATAAACGAGCGAAACTTCATTGACCTCACGCCTGCAACCCAAAAACACCCGCAGCGCGATCGCCCGCGCCGACTAATTCTCCCTAGTGTATGGCCCTTCGATACCCGTAATGCCTCGGATGCCAGCGGGCTGTTTAGAAATTAAACAATGTAAATTTTCGGGTTTCTAGGGGTTAGAGAGAAATGCGCGTCAATTTGTCTGATCTTGGCAGTTTACAGCAGCAGTTCACTCTAGGCTTAGACGGGCGATCGCCGCTGCCCTCCACCCAGACAATCTCAGCCCAATGCTATAGTGAGCGTTGAAATTGGCCAAACCCAGCGGTATTCAGGCCTGTCCTGGCACCGTAGACCTAGACATACAGTTTTTTGGCTGAACTATGCTGCATTCTTCTGACCTGCGACGGTTTGCTACTCTATCGGCCCTGGTGGGCTGGTTTGCCCTGGCGGCGCAGTTTTATCTGTCGGTGCGGCTGGGCATAGTCAACGGCAACGGGGTGCTGGGGGGCATAGTGGCCTACTTGAGCTATTTCACCATTTTGACCAATCTGCTGGCAGCGATCGCCCTCACCGCCGGGGCCCTGCCCGATCGCACTTCTCCGTCGTGGCTGGCCTTCTTTCGCCGTCCCGGTGTCGTCACGGCCATTACCGCCAGCATTGTTGTGGTGGGCAGCGTGTACTTTCTGATTCTGCGGCACATCTGGGAGCCCCAGGGGTTGCAGCTAGTGGCCGATGTGCTGCTGCACTACGCTATGCCGCCGCTGTTTTTTGTCTACTGGTGGTGGGCCGTACCCAAACAGGTGCTGCGCCCCGCCGCCATCCCCCGCTGGATGGCCTATCCCCTCAGCTACGCTGTGTATGCCTTGGTGCTAGGAGCAATTCGGGGTCGCTACCCCTACCCGTTCATCGATGTCACTGCCCTGGGTTACCCGCGCGTGCTGGTGAATTCAGTCGTTATTTTGGCGGTTTTTGCCGGGCTGTGTCTGGCGCTCATTCTGCTAGGGCGACTAGACCAGCGCCGCCACCGTGCCCCTGGCCTCAGCTAAATTGCCGCATGCGTATTAAGCGGGAGTCACCCATAGTTGATTAGTCCAAGATTTGGGCTAGTTTGAGAACAAAATTTGGTAGCACAGATTCTCCAGAGAGCATCTGAGGAGCTTGCTGGGTTTCTACGGCTTGACCCAGCCGATAGATCTCAACCTGTTGGCCTTGAGGATTCAGCAACCATCCGAGGCGTACGCCATTGGCCTGATATTCCTGCATTTTGGCCTGAAGCTGTGGCAAACTATCGCTGGCTGATCTCAGCTCGATAACGAAGTCAGGCACAATAGGAGGAAATTTTTCCCGTTGCTCAGGGCTCAACGCCTCCCAGCGACTGCGCTCGACCCAGGCGGCATCGGGTGATCGCTCAGCCCCGTTAGGCAGCTTGAAGCATGTAGACGAATCGAAGGTGTAACCAAGCTGGGTCTGGCGATTCCAGATACCAAGATCGATTGTGATATCGGCATTGCGGCGACCACTTTCGCCCCCGGTAGGTGACATGATGATGAGTTCTCCCTGGGCTGAGCGCTCAAATTTTACGTCGGGGTTGGCCCGGCACAGCTGATAAAACGCTTCCTCAGTCAAGGCTCCAACAGGGTCAAGGCTAATAGTAATGGCGGTCATGGGGTGCTCCAAGCTGCCAAAGAAAAAACATAGTTCAACTCTAGCGAACCCATCGGAATCTCAACAGATAACCCACGCATTCTACTCCCAGTCCACCGGCTGAATGCGATCGATGTAGTCGAGGTTGGCCAGCTCAATCAGAATGTCTTGGTGGTTGGCCTGGTAGGTGTTGCCGATGGTCAGCACCTCACCCTCGCCGCAGCCAATGCGCCCCCGGCTCTGGGGAAAAAACTGCGCCGAAGGGTCGATGGCGCTCACCGCCTGGGCGTAGGCACCGCCGGCGGGAATGCAGAATTCGTAGTCGAGCGATCGCTTGCCGTCGATGGGGCCATAGAGGCCGTTTTCATCCAAAGTGCTCAGATCAAAGGCAATCTTATCTACCGCGCCGCTGTGGTCTGCGGAGGGCACAGGCTGGCAGGCGAAGGCCAGGGCGAGAACCGATACCCCTAAGGATAGGGCGACGCTGGAGCGCAGGTAGAGAAACCGGGACATTGGGCCAACTCCAGTTGAGGATGCTCAGGCTTGGCTAGGGGCAGCGCCGATGGACTGGCTGACAATGGCTTGAGCCTGCTTTTCAGTCTCGGCTTTGCGCTCGCTGTAGCGATCGGTGAGATAGTCTACTTGATCGCGCAGCAGCAGAGTGAATTTATAAAGTTCTTCCATCACGTCGATGACGCGATCGCGGTAGGCCGAGTCTTTCATGGTGCCGTCGTCGTTAAATTCCTGGTACGCCTTCGCCACCGACGACTGATTGGGAATTGTAAACATCCGCATCCACCGGCCCAGCACCCGCAGGGTATTCACCGCGTTAAACGACTGCGAGCCGCCGCTGACCTGCATCACCGCCAGGGTCTTGCCCTGGGTCGGGCGCACCGCCCCCAGGCTTAGGGGTATCCAGTCGATCTGGTGCTTCATCAGGCCGCTGATGTTGCCGTGTAGCTCGGGGCTAGACCACACCTGCCCCTCAGACCACAGCACCAAATCCCGCAGCTCCTGCACCTTGGGATGGTCGTCGGGTACGCTGCCGTGAATCGGCAAATCGTGGGGATGAAAGAACCGCACCTCGGCCCCAAAGTTCTCGATAATTCTGGCCGCTTCTTCGGCCAGGAGGCGACTGTAGGAGCGATCGCGCAGCGACCCATAGAGAAATAGAATCCTCGGCTTGTGGTCAAAGCTCATGGGGTTCTGCCTCATCAAACTAACGAATCAGAAGCGCCACTTCTACTCCAAACCGCTGGGTCGGCTTTGCAGCAGTCCTCCAACAAAATAAGGGTTTTCGGGGAAAAACTTGACGCCTACTTATCCAGGTGAGTGCCGATCAGGCAGGCTCCAGTGAGGCTAACGCCGTCGAGCTGGGTGCTAGAGAGATCGGCACAGAGCAGATTGGCACCCCCAAGCGAGGCTCCCGAAAGATTGGCCTGGCGCAGATTGGCCTCTTCCAAATTGGCATTGTCAAGCCTGGCCCCCTGCAAGTCGGTCTGGGAGAGGTCGGCCCCCTTCAGGTTAGTATCGCTGAGGTTAGCCCCGCGCAGGTCGGCCCCGCGCAGGTCAACCCCTTGCAGGTTGACCCCCATCAGGTTGCAGCCACTTAAGAAGGCTCCGGCTAGGCTGACGCCACCCAAACGCGCTCCCATCAGGTTCGCGCCTCGTAGATTCGCGCCGCGCAGGTCGGCCCCGGTGATGTCGCACTGCATCAGGTTCGCGCCCCACAGGCTGGCCCGCAGGTCGGCCCCTACCAGACTGGCTCCCATCAGGTTTGCCCCTTCAAGGTGGGCCTTTGCCAGCGAGGCCCGACTGAGGTCGGCTCCTACCAGGTTGGCACCAGCCAGATAGATACCGGCTAGGTCAGCGCCAGAGAGGTCTTCATCTTCCAGATCAACTCCAGCCAGGTGACGGAGCTTGCCCAATCGCAGGGCGGCAATATCTATAGAGTCGCTGGGCACAGAGGTCACTATCGAGGGAGCAGTTCAGAGGACGGGGGAAAGACCGAAGCTTGATCAGCTACATCGGGATTCAACAACCCCGATCCCAAGGTAATTTTAGTCGGTATTGTGGGCAGGCTCATACCCTGCTGGAGCCCCATCACCATCAACCCTAGAATCTCGACAAGTTTAGGATCCCACCGCTGACCGGCCTCGGCTTGGCAGGTGGTCAACACCTCACCTAGCAGGGTCATGTCGGCCTCGGCGGGGTCTTGGCCGTGGCGGGCCTGGGCCGTTCGCCGCTGAAACTCAGCCACCAGCGCCAGCATGCGCGACTCTAGGGGCACGGCATCGCCGACGAGACCCGCCGGGTAGCCGCTGCCATCCCACCATTCGCCCTGGTGGGCAATAATGGCGGCCACCGCCCGCAGGCGGGGCATCAGCCGCAGCGCCTGCACCGCTGGAAGCAGCGGGCAGCTTGGCCCATCGTCGGAGAGGGTAGCCAGATCGGGGGCCGGGGCAATGCGGTGCAGCATGCCCGCTAGGCGCAGCCGCTGGAGCTGCCAGGCGGGCAGGTCGAGCAGCTGGCCCATCATTTCGAGCAGCGCCACCACTTCGCTGGCGGCCATGGGGTTGACGGGATCGCTTAGATCCACCAGCTGGGCCATGCGCAAAAACGCCTGGAGTTCGTTGGAGAGCAGATTTTGGTCGAGGTCGTCAACCACGCTAAAAGCGAGGTTGCCCTGGAGGTCGTTGCGGCTGTTTTGCAGGTAGTGCACCACCTGGGTCACGGTATGACTCACAACGGCGGGCTCATCATTGCGGAGGGCGGAGTTTTGCTGCTTGAGGGTAGCTAAGTAATTGGCTAGCTGCGCCTGAAGGGTCGGGTTATAGCGTCCTACATGGGCGATCGCCAGCTCCACCGTTTGGCTCACCAGGGCCGAGTCGAAGGTCCAAAGCCCATAGAACTTGCGCTCTAGATCGTGCTCGGGGATGCCGGTCTTGCCGTAGTCAGATTCCGATAGCTCCTGACACAGCACCATGGCGGTGTAGTCGGGGGAGAGAATCATCAGGTGCCATTCTTCGGCGACCGGGTCGTCGTTGGCCAGGTCGACCAGGGCGACGTTTTGCCGCTGGCTGGTGGGGTGGTCGTGGAAGCCCGCCTCAGAGGCCGCCATGATCACAATTTGCTGGGCTTTATCTGCGATCGCGCTGTAGCGATCGGCCTCTTCTAAGTACCACTTGCCCCGCTGAAAGGCTGTAATCACCAACGGGGCCGAGCCAGAGGTGAGAATGCAGTCTTCCAGGGCGTGACACAGGGCAACCAGGGTGTTTTTGTAGTAGACGCCATAGTTGAGTGGAGTCGTCTCTTGCTCAGTGCGACCATCCACTAACTGCTTTAATAATGACCCCTCCAGCATCGCAATCCTCTGTAGTATCTATTGCCTAAAACCCAGGTATTCAGGATGATAACGCAGCCAAGGGGCGGCGGTCAGCCTCAATGGGAGCACTCAAAGCTTCCTCTAAAGGAGCCAGCCCCAGGCGCTCTTCCAGAATGTCCATCACCTCGCGGCCAAAGTCGTCGGGGTTGCGCTGCCAGGCTTCCAGACACACCTCCCCCAAGAACGAGCCTAGCGGTTCTGGGTTCCACAACAGCTTCTTCGACACCCAGGGCAGGTGAATATCCAGCGGGTTGTAGTCGCGCTTGAGCATATTTTTCTCGAAGGCGTACTCTTCTAGGTGAGTGTGGGGCTGGAGGCCAATGAAGAAAATCGCTGGCTCTACCTTGTCGCGGCCAAACACCTGTTCTAGGGCGCGATGGTAGGCCAAAGTTTGGCGAATGGTCTCGGGCCGCTCGTCAATCACATTAAAGGAGTAGTTGACCGACACCAGATCGTTAAACCCGGCGGCCTTGAGGTCTTTGCAGTTTTGCAGCACCGTGCGCAGGTTGTAGCCCATGCGCATCTTACGCACCAGCTCTTGAGAACCGCTGGTGATGCCAATCTCAAAATAGTTCATGCCGGTGTCGGCCATCAGCTGACAGAGCCTGGGGGTGAGGTTGTCGGCGCGGATATAGGCAGCCCAGTGAATGTCGGTCATGCCGGCGGCGAGAATCTTCTCTAACAGCTCTTCAGCATCCTTCATGAACCGGCGGGCGGGGATGAACTGGGCATCGGTAAACCAGAAATTGCGCACACCTCGCGCATACAGCTGCTGCATTTCAGCCACCACCTCTTCAGCGGGGTTGATGCGCACCTGCTTGCCCTCGACCACGGTGTAGATGCAGTAGCAGCAGTTGTGTGGGCAGCCGCGCTTGGTCTGTACACCGATGTAAAAGTCTTGATCTTGCAGGTAATAGCCAAACTCGGGCCAGACGGCCTCAATGTAGTCGTAGTTGCAGGCGGTTTTTTCGAGCGGGGCAGGCTCTTCATGAATCAGGCGATCGCGCGGCGTCGTTTCCCCAGCGATATAGCAGCGCTGGTCTGAGAAATCCTGTCCTCGCAGGATGCGCTCCAGCAGCATTTCTCCCTCGCCTACGGAGATGATTGTGCCCTTGGGCAGGCGATTGTGGAGCTGCTCGTAGAACACACTTACCGCACCGCCACCCACCACCGTGGTGACATGCTGAGAATAGCGCCGGGCGCGCTTAACGCCGCGCTTGATCAATCCCTGGTTGCGCCACAGCTCGGCTAGATAGGTGGTGGCCATCCGCAGACCGCCTAGGGCACCCCGCGCCTTTAAGAAGAGATTGCGGGCGTAGAAAAACTCAAAAGCATTTTGCAGCGGGTTGCCGCCCCGCCCGCCTACCGGCGCAAAAATCTGAATATCCCGCCAGGAAAAGACCAGCAGGGTGGGCTTGAAGTCGTCAATGGCGCGATCGAGGGCAGCGCCATAGTCGAGGGGCGGCACGGCACCTAGATCAAAAATTCGCTGCTCTAAATCGGGAAACAGCTTGTGTACATGGTCGGCCAGGTAAACCACCCCGATGGGGAAAATGGGGTTACAGGGCAGCCGCACGTAGAGCACACGAGCCTGGCTGGTGGTAGAGGGCATGCTTCTCAGGCTTGACATATATCTTTACGATAGCACCGTCTCTTGACCTAGGCCGGGGTAGCCTACAAATCTCTCTGGCGGAGGGCTCAAAGCTTGCCGGGGCGATCGCAGCGGTCATGTCCCTTGACAGGCCAAACCCTTAGAGCAAAGAGGATCGGAGCGATCAAAATCGTGGTATAAAGGCACTGTTAAGTTTTTCGCAACTCTTCCACTTTTTACAGTGGGTAGAAAAGCTTGAGCTATTGATCCTAGAGCCATTGGTCAGGGTCGCAGAACGGGTTCGCAAACAACTGAGCTTTGGGCTTAAGCCATCGGTTCCCAGAGCCGACAGCCGCAAAACGTGAAGTACTGTGTCTAACTATTGTGAATAGTTAAGGTGTTGTAGGGGTTGGTAGTCGCCTTTACAACAGCCGGGGATCGCGAAGTGTTACGCTCTGCGTAGTGATTCTTGCAGTATTGCCGTAAAGCATCAATGGCACAAATCCTTGATCCCCTTCCCTCCGATGGTCAGAGCCAGGTGCTCTGCTGCTATATCAACGCCACCAGTAAGATCCAGATCGCTCGCATTACAAACGTACCCGATTGGTACTTTGAACGGGTCGTTTTCCCGGGGCAGAGGCTGCTTTTTGAAACCGTTCCTAAGGCTCTTCTAGAGATTCACACCGGTATGATGGCGAGCGCCATTTTGTCCGACAGCATTCCTTGCGAGCGGCTCCAGGTCGATGCCCCAGAGCCCACGGTTTTTGAGGCCGCCTCAAGTGCTGAGCTTGAGGCGAGTCAATCGTTGGAACCCCGAGACCAGCCTGCGGTAGCTATTTCACCCGCCATCTAGTCCGGTAGACTAAGGGTGTGGTGTGCTTAGCCCTAGCTGTCTCAGCAGCGTCCTAGCGTGACGTTGGTTAGCGATTTGAAGGTAGGATGTTGACCTTCGCTATGCCACCAGAGCAACGCCAATGGTGACATTTGGGTAAGAACAGTGAACCTACCTTCGTTCTTGTGGCTGTGGCGGATCGCGGCCTGGTCTATGGGGCTGACGCTCACGGGCTACGGATTGCTGGCCATTACGGGGGGCGTGCTGTTCTATACCCGGTCTAAAGATCAGGGGCGATCGGCCTGGCTGCGCCCGCTGCACATCGGCTTGGGGACGGCGGTAGTGGCCCTGGTGCTGGTGCTACTGGCCATTGGAATAATTGGCACCCTCGGAGAGTATGGTCGGCTGGGCCATTCATTTCACCTGCTGTTTGGTTTGACTGTGGTGGTGCTGGTACTAGCTTCAGCCTGGAGTGCCAGCCGTATTGCTGTAGAGCGTCCCTGGGCGCGATCGCTCCACGTTACCCTCAACGGTGCCCTGGGTATAGCGCTGGCTGCCGCTGGGCTATCGGGTTGGCAGGTGGTGCAAAAGTATTTACCTTAAAGGGGCAGACCCGAGAGGCTAGCCGGTTCAGAGTCAGGCAGAGGGGTCTGTGTCTCTAGCTCAGGTCTGGGGTTGGTATGGTCAAGTCTTCGCCTTCGGCTACCGTTTCTGACGGTAGTCAAATCTTTCGTATTTCGCCGCTGATTCGCCTGACGCTGCTGCTGCTCTACCTGGCGCTGATGGGGCCTCTACCGTTTTTGGCAAAAGCCACCGATGCTGCGGTTTCGCCCACGCTGCTGGCCATTGGCATTGGGCTGGGCGGTCTGGGGATTTTCGGCGCGCTGGGACAGCGAGTCGAAGTGGATAGCGACGGCATTCGCGTGGCTTACCCGGGGTGGATTCGCTGGCTGTTTCGCGGTGGGTGGTATCTGCCGTGGCGCGACGCCCAGGCGTTAAAGCCGCGCTCCACCGGGCAGGGGGGCATTGTCTACTACTTTGTGGGGGCCGATCAGCAGGCCTACCTGCTGCCTATGCGGGTGGCGGGCTTTGCCCGTCTGCTGAGCCTGGTTGAAACCTACAGCAATCTTGATACCCAGGATATTCGCCCCCTGGCCCAGCCTTGGATGTACTTCATTTTGCTGGGCTTTACCCTGCTGCTGCTGCTGGTCGATGGCTGGACGATTGCTACCGCTCTGCAGATGGGCTAGGCGATCGCGGATGCTTGCATTGCACTGGCATAGTCCGCTGAATTGAGGTGCCGCCGCCTCGGCCCTGGACTGGAGCCAACCGGGCGATCGCCCCTCGGGCGGTATATTAAACCCAGAGTCTTTTTAATCACCACCGCACGACTCGCGGCTCTGCGATCGCTTCCGCTACCCCTAAGCTATGACCCCACCCCATATTCTTCGCCTCGACGCCATTACCAAGCACTATGGCCCCGGTCTACCGCCAGCGATAGACCGGGTCAGCCTCAGTCTGGGGCAGGGGGAAATTTTGGGGCTGCTGGGGCCATCGGGCTGCGGCAAAACCACGCTGCTGCGCCTGATTGCGGGGTTTGAGAAACCGGATAGCGGCATTCTCTACCTGGGCAGCCAGCCGGTGGGTGGAACGACCTGGTTGCCCCCCGAGCGCCGCGATGTGGGCATTGTGTTTCAAGACTACGCGCTGTTTCCGCACCTGACGGTGGAGCAAAATGTCGCCTTTGGACTCCAGCGGCGCGATCGCAGAGGACGGCAGGCCGCACCTGAACTTCAGCAGCGCACCGCCGAGGCGATCGCCCTGGTGGGGCTAGAAACCCTAGCGCACCGCTTTCCCCACGAGCTGTCCGGGGGGCAGCAGCAGCGGGTGGCTCTGGCCCGCGCCCTGGCCCCGCGTCCGGCCATCATTCTGCTGGATGAACCCTTTAGCAACCTGGATGTGCAGGTGCGACTGTACCTGCGCCAAGAGGTGCGGGATATTCTGCGCCAGGTGGGGGCATCCTGCGTCTTCGTCACCCACGATCAGGAAGAGGCCCTGGCCCTGGCCGATCGCGTCGCCGTCATGCACCAGGGTCGCCTAGAGCAGATCGATACTCCAGAGATGGTCTATGGGCAGCCCGGCTCGCGCTTTGTGGCCGAGTTTGTTACCCAGGCCAACTTTTTACCCGCCCAGCCCAGCCCCCAGGGCTGGCAGACGGAGGTGGGCTGCTTTGGCGCTGCCCCCAACGGAGAGGCCGATCCCACCGATCTCATGGTGCGCCAGGAGGATATGGCCCTAGTGGAAGACGCGGCGGGTACGGTGGTGGTGCGCGATCGCCAGTTTTTAGGCCGGGAGTATAAGTACTGTCTACAGACCCCTTCTGGCCAGGTGCTCTATGCTCGACTGCCGATCGATAGCGCGATCGCGGTGGGCAGCCGGGTCCAGATCGCGGTGCCGTCCCAGCGGTTGCGCCTCTACGCCCCTCGGGAGACCGGAGCGCGCACCCCAGCGGTCAGCTCGCTTTAGGCTGGCTCTGGCTGGTGCGATCGCCCCTATACCCCCAGCACCAGCGTTTTGCAGTATGGTTACGCTTAGATTCTGGGAGTAGTTCTGTGCTGCTCTAGCCCCAGTTTTATCATTTCAGGTAATTTTTCTATGAATTGGGTTTTTCAACCTGTTTGCTTATCGCTGGCCCCGCTAGCGCTGCTGACCGCAACCCCTGCCCTGGCCGCTGCCCCAGTTATCCATGAGATCACCAACTCCCCTGTATTAGAAACCTGGCTGGCGCAGGCGGGCACCATTGAAACGGTACTGCTGTTTGAAACGGAATCCATGGCGGTGCGCGTCTATCGCAGCGGCAGCAGTCTGTTTATGAATCTCTACAACAAGGCCACCGATGTTGTAGAACTGCGGGGAGCCCCTACTCAGCTCGTGCCCAGCACCCGTGACCAAACGGTCTATCAAGCCGGAGGCGAGGCTGAGCGGTTTGCCCGTATCAACGTGTTAGGCGAAACCGAGCTAGAAATCATTGCCGCCAACGGTAGCGTTGTGCTCAAAGAGCCCGGTTTTAACACCGTGGTCGGGGTATCTTCGGGCTCTACCGACTTTCGCGGCAACAACTTTGCCCCCGGCACCCCAGCGATCGTACTGTCGGCAGAAGCCGCTCGGCTGCGCTCGGCCCCGCGTTTGGGCAGCACTATATTGAGCACAGCGCCCCGTCGCGCCATAGTAGAGGTGATCGATCGGGGGGGCAACCCCAACGACGGCTTTATCTGGTATCAAGTGATCTACGAAGGCACTACCGGCTGGGTGCGAGGCGACCTGCTTCAGCCCACCTAGGCGGTACCCACGCCTATTCAGAAATGGCGTTGCTGGATACAGATACGAAGCAAAACTGCAACATCTCTCGTAGGGGCAAACTGCCGTTTGGCCCCTACCCGAATTCATACTTCAATTCAGCAACACCCAGAAATCAGGTCTAGGGTCATGCCCTCGCGGGCCAGGCTGGCATGGGCAAAATCGTCTTGCACCTGAAGCTCGAGCTGGTCGAGCTGGTCGTCGCTGTGGCAGGGGTTGTGGTGAAATAGCACCAGGTGTTTTACCTGGCTGGCCTGGGCGACCTCAATGCCCAGGTGCCAGGGTGCCAGACCAGAGCCGTTGGGCTCAGAGTAGGCCGCATCGGCATAGGTGCCATCAAAAATCAGGACATCGGCCCCGCTGGCCAACATCAGCAGATTGGGGTCAACGCTAGTTTGGGTGGGGTCGGTGTCGGTGGCGTAGACCAGCACGCGATCGCCCCAGCTCACCCGGTAGCCTAAAGCGCTAGTGTGGCGGTTTAGACTCCAGGGTTCTACCAAGACATCGGCCAGGGCAATGGGCTCTCCCGCCGCAATATTGTGAAAGGTCATGGCGGCAGCCATGGTTTGCAGCGGTTTAAAGAAGTTGGGCCGCAGCATTTGCTCCATCAGCCGCTGCTTAATAGAAGCGCCGTTGAGGGCCTGGGCACCGTAAATATCGAGCCGGGTCGCCGGGGCAAACGCTGGCGAGAAGAAGGGAAATCCCTGAATGCGATCCCAGTGGGTGTGGGTAAAGAACAGGTGGGCAGACACGGGCTGCCCCTGGGCCATGAGGTGGCGACCCAGCACCCATAAGCCAGTGCCGCCGTCAAAAATTAGCCGCTGACCGCCCACCTGCACTTCAACACAGGCCGTGTTGCCGCCGTAGCGCACCGTATCGGCCCCTGGCGATGGAATGTTGCCCCGCACCCCCCAAAAGGTCAGCGTAAAGGCTGGCGATGGAGCCGCTGGCCCAGGCTGAGCAGCGTCTCCAGCTGGAGTGGTAAAGGGAGCATCGGAAGGACTAGCGATATTGGCCATGCAAATTCAACGTTTCACCAAGTTTAGACGGCGATTCATCGCTCTACACCCCGACGACCAAACTTAGAGGGCGGTCTATGGTCACACCTGTAGAGAATCCCCCACGGGAGCTTCAACTAGTTTACTCTCCAGCTCAAATTTAGTATTCCCCGGCAAATTTAGCGGGCAGCCCGCCTTAGAGCAGACATTCGGCCATTTGACCTAGCTTAGAGTGTTCTAACTAAAACTTATTCAGAATCTCACCGCGACCGACCCAACGGGTCGAGTTCGCCTCCTTGTAAAGGATGTTTTTTAGTGGGGACACGCTTAGACGCCGATTGCAGGCTGATGTTTCCCCTGTGCTACCGACTACGGCAGCGGCTCAAATGCATCGGATTCACTGGCCGAGGAGCCGGGTTCGCCGTTGAAGACGTGGTAAGCGTGCCGCAGCCGCTCTAGGGCCCGCTGTCCCCGCTTGCGCAGCGTCGCTAGGGATACCCGCTCTTCCCCTGCCATCACCAGCCGCGCCTGCACCTCAGGCCAGGTCAAACCTTCGACGACCTTCCACTGAATCAGATGGCGATCGCCCGGTGACAGGGCTTCAAGCGCCTGCAAGACCGAGGCAATGGCCTGGGCGATCGCCACCTCATCCACCGCGACCCGGCAATCTTCAGCATGGGCCGCTTGCTCCATCAGTTCATCAAAGGCGGCGGCTGTGTACCGCTGGCAATCGCGCTTGCACTCGCGAATGATGTTGTAGGCGGTGCGGCGCATCCAGGCCTTGGGCTGGCGAATGTGCTCCTGGTTGTGCTGGGTGTACCGCACGCCCCGCAGGTAGGCTTCGACGAAAATATCGACTTCGGTGATGTGGGCTTGCAGCCCAAACTGGTGGATGGTGCGCTTAATGAACGCGAGCAGCGATCGGGCGTGGGGGTTATTGGGTTTCAGCAGCAGCTGCACATCACGGTTAAAATGCTGCGTTTCTGGCGGAGGGTGAGAAGGCATGACTCTGGGTAGATGACCAGCGGTTAAGTTCTAATGTAGCCGCATCAAGTTTTCATGAAGCGTGAGATTTCCCTACTCAACTCCGTGATTCTTCGGAGGCTGCTATGTGATCTTGGTCACAGGGATAGTCGTTAGCATAGGTTGCAAGCAGGCGAACGTTGCTGACCTGGTGGCTTGTAACCCGGCCTCTAGCCGTATCAAAACTTGCACCACCCTTCTCGCCAAACCACAATTTTTCTGGGGCTACCCCTTCATTATTAAGCTTTGATGACATGATGCCATGGCTGCTTGATGCACCCGTCCGTTCATAAAACGGCAGGTTTACGGGCTGAAAAATACGCTTTGACAATGGCTAAGATGCGATCGGCGGCGTGGCCATCGCCAAAGGGGTTAACGGCCCGAGCCATCGCTCCGTAGGCATCGGCATTGGTCAGCAGCTCCAGGGCGTGGCGGCTAATGGCCTCGGTGCTGGTGCCAATCAGTCGAGCGGTACCGGCTGCGATCGCCTCAGGGCGCTCGGTGGTGTCGCGCAGCACCAGCACCGGCTTGCCCAAGCCAGGGGCTTCTTCCTGAAGGCCGCCTGAGTCAGTGAGCAGGAGGTGGCAGCGGCTCATTGCCCCCACCAGGCAGCGGTAGTCGAGGGGCTCGGTCAAAAAGACGCGGGGATGCTCCCCCAGCAGATTGGTCAGGGGTTCGCGCACCACCGGGTTGCGGTGCAGGGGCAACAGCAGGGCGGTATCGGGCTGGTCGTTGAGCACAGTTAAGAAACCGGCAGCGATGTCGCTGAGCGGGTCGCCCCAGTTTTCGCGGCGGTGTACTGTGGCCAGCAGCACCCGGTACCGATCCCAGTCGAGGCCGTCGATAGGGCAGTCGGGGTTTTGCCCGGCAACGGTGAGCAGCGCATCAATCACGGTGTTGCCCGTGTGGTGAATTTCACCGACTACACCCGCCGCCTTGAGGTGGCCCACGGCGGTGGTGGTAGGGGCAAAGTGCAGCGTGGTGAGCTGAGAGATCAGCCGTCGGTTGGCTTCTTCGGGGTAGGGGCTATAGATGTTGTCGGTGCGCAGCCCCGCCTCCACATGCCCCACCGGAATTTTTTGGTAGAAGGCGGCCAGGGCGGCGGCAAAGGCGGTAGTGGTATCGCCCTGCACGATCACCAGATCGGGGCGGTGGGCCTGAAAGTGGGCCTCCAGACCCTGCAAACTGCGGCAGGTAATGTCGGTAAGGGTCTGCTGCGGCTGCATGATGGCGAGGTCGGCATCGGCAGTGAGGTCAAACAGCGCCATTACCTGGTCAACCATTTCTCGGTGCTGGCCCGTCAGCACCACCTGGGTCTCGGTGTCAGGGTCTTGCTGAAAGATGCGGATCACCGGGGCCAGCTTAATGGCCTCGGGTCGGGTGCCCAAAATAATGCACACGCGCAGGGAAGAGTCAGACATGGGGCCGCCGGAATAAACGCTACACGAACAGATCTTTGGGCATAGTGCCACAGGGCGCACGCCTAAGCGTATTCCATCTCAGAAAACGTTTTGCCTGGAGCCGCGACCTTATTCCCAATGACCGATCGCAATGACCGATCGCAATGACCGATCCCCATGATCGATCACAGTGCATCTCCCCAGAGAATTAGCTGGAATCCGTCAACAGCGATATCTATAGCGGCACGCTGGTTCGCCTTGGCAATGGGGAATAGTGAAAGCTCCGCCTGGAGGTTGGCAATTGACGTTCAGAGCGAGGCCGCCCTCTGCGACAATGGTGCGACAATGGGCAGTAGCGCCCGTTATCTCGCTTTAACTGCCCCATGGCCCACACCATTACCCTGAACGAGTCTCACCTGCAAACACTCGATCTAACCCCGGCCCGCGAGGTAATTGAGCCGCTGTTGGCGGCGGGCAAGGTGCCCAGCGGTGACGTTGGCCTACGGTTTATGGTTGACATCAGTCGCGACCCCACCGACCCCCGCGAGCTGTCGGAGCTGCCGGAGGTGCGGCTGTGGTTTATTCGCCTAGACACGTGCTATCCCTGGCTGCCGCTGATTTTAGACTGGGAGGCGGGGGAGCTAGGGCGCTACGCCGCGATGCTGGTGCCCCACCAGTTCAGCCCCACCGAGGGCATTCGCTACAACCCCGAGGGGCTAGAAATTTTTATGATGGCGAAAATTTTCGTCATCGCCGCCTGGCTGAAGGGACAGGGCATTAGCCAGTACACGCGGCTGAAGTTTATGACCCAAATGCTGGGCTACGAAATTGATGACGGGCTGTTTGAGCTGTTGATTTGAGAGGTGAAAAAGGGAAAGGTTCAAGGTTTTAGGATCAACCCTGACCCTAAAACCTTGAAAGCCCTACTTACACCACAATCTCTGTAGGGGCCGATCGCTTGGTTTCATAGTAGCGGCAGGCAAAGTAGCCCACGCTGTAGATTAGCGATGCGTCGGTGGCAACGCCCAGCACGGCACCCAGGCCCGGAATCAGCTCCGCGATGCTCAACCCCGATTTGACCATGCCAGCGGTGGTCGATGACAGCAGCCAGATCGCGAGCACTTCGCCACGGCGATCGTTGTCGGTGGGCGAATAGCCGTAGATGGTGGCGATGCGGTAGATCATGCTGGCCTGAAGGGCGGCGACCGCACCAATATCAACCAGGGTGAGGGCAAAGGCCACCGGGGGCACAAAGTTGGTGGCCAGACCCACACCTGCGGCCTTGAGGGCAGTTTCGGCCATCACCCGCTGGGCCAGGGTGCGCTTATCTTCTAGGGGATACTGCGATCGCAGCTCATCCACCTGCGATCGCACCTCTACCACATTCACCTGGCCCAGCGCCGCCAGCAGCACCCTCATGCCGGGTATCGCCGTGGCGTACTGAATGAAGGGCAAACTGGCAATCGGGCCGACCACGCTGCCTACGGTGGCCGTCACCGGCTCTAAAAAAGGCTGAAGCCTCGCCAACACAGCATTGCCAGTGTTGGCGGTAATGTTATCTAGCACCGTGACAACGGCCTGCATCACCTGGGTTACGGCCTGAAAGGTGTCGCGGGTCTGGTCGTTGGGGGGTGGGGTCGTCGTCACAGAAAGTCGCCTCTGAATCGCGCAGCGTTATATCAAATTGATAGCCGATTCTACAGGGGCGCTGCATCCGTCCTAAGCAAGGTCAAGGGGAGGTGATTAGCAGTTCGTTGATTTTGCCTCGCCGCCCAGCGCGGGAGTTGATTGCCCTCGCCGCCAGAATCGGGTGCATGGTAAATCCCTGATATAACTCACGGACAAACTCGCAGTCGGAGTTTGAGAGTATCACCCGCTGCCCCTGGCTAGCTAAGGTACGAAACACAATCGCTAGGCGCTCTTGGTCAGATCCGGTAAAGCCATAGCGACTGTAGCCGGTGAAGCTGCTGGTGGAGCTAAGGGGATGGTAAGGCGGATCAAAGTAGACAAAATCGTCGGGAGCGAGGGCTTGCTCCAGCAACATTTCAAACGAAAAAGTCTGAATCTCAGCGGTTTGCAGCGCCGTCGAAGCCGCCCGCAGTAGCAATGGATCGCAGATGGTGGGGTTCTTGTAGTTTCCCACCGGCACGTTGAAATGCCCCTGGGAATTTTCGCGGTAGAGGCCGTTGTAGCAGGTTTTGTTGAGGTAGATCAGCCGGGCGGCGCGCTCTACGGGCGATCGCAATTCTTGCCGCTGGCGCACCTGGTAGTAATAGTCGGGGTTGTGACGACGCTGGTGATCCCACAGGTGGCGAATCAGGGTTTCGACCTGATCGCGCACACAGCAGTAAACGTTGACCAGCTCGGGATTGATATCCCCTAGCACCGCCCGCCGGGCCCGCCCCGCCAGGTGAAAGAACATCGCCCCACCACCCAAAAAGGGCTCGTAGTAGGTGTCGATGGCGGCGGGCAAAAACGGCTCATACTGGCTGAGCAAACGCCCTTTACCCCCCGCCCATTTGAGAAAGGGGCGCGGGTGCAGAGTCGGGGGTGTAGAGAGGGCAACTGTCACAGAATTGCTTGAGATCAAATGTACTTGTTTAAAGAATGCCCCAACTATAGCAAAGCTCGGCCATCGCTACACCGTTTTATCGTGGGTTAGGATGGAAAACGAGTTAAATTCAGAGTCAGTGCGCTGGGCTTTGCGCGCATTGGCCCCTAAAGCCCCCGGTCTGCCGCCATGAAAGATTTTTTTGATAACGTTTCTCGCTATCCGCGCTACTTTATTTCCTTCACCCTGGGGGTGTTTTTTAACGCCGCCCAGCCCCTGGTGCCCCTGCTGAAGCGGCCTTCTACGGCGATCGCGCTGGTTGGTGCCGCAGTGGCCGGTTTTTTGTTTCTCACCTTTACCCTGCGGGCAATGCTGGGCCTAGGTTAATGCCATTACCTTCAGGAGTACAGACCGATGCCCAATAATCGTCGCGTAGAGCGAGTGGCTTCGCTAATCAAACGAGAAATCAGCCAGATGGTGATGCTCGACATCAAAGATGACCGGGTGGGGGCCGGCATGGTCAGCGTTACCGACGTGGATGTGTCGGGCGACTTGCAGCATGCCAAGGTGTTTGTCAGCATCTATGGCACCCCCGAGGCCAAAGCCGAAACCATGGAGGGCCTCCACGCCGCCACTGGCTTTGTGCGCAGCGAACTGGGCCAGCGGCTGCGACTGCGCCGCACCCCTGAAATCATCTTTAAAGAAGATGTGGGGATGGAGCGCGGCACCAATGTGTTGAACTTAATCAACCAGCTCAGCCAAGAGCGGGCCGAAAAGGGCCTGACCGACGAGTTTTTTGAGGATGACGCAGGCACCACTAAAGCCGCTACCCCCGATGAATCCACCCTTGGGGATGAGGAAGAGTGACCTGGGCGACAGTCAACGACTGGCCCTCTGGGGTGAACACCTCGGCTCGGCTGCCCGTCCCTGAAAGTCTATCCCTGGCCAAACAAGTGGCTCAAATGGTGGTGGTGCGAGCCTCAGGCCACCTGTTTGACCACGAAATTCGCTATCCCGCCTGGGAAGCCGACAGCGCCACCCTCACCCGCTACGTCGAAGAACTGGGCGTGGGCGGGGTGATTTTGCTGGGGGGCAGCGCCGCCGAAGTGGGGCTCAAAACCCAGGTGCTCCAGGGTCAGGCCCGCATTCCTCTGCTGATTGCCGCCGATGTGGAAGAGGGGGTAGGGCAGCGATTTAGCGGGGCCACCTGGTTTCCGCCGCCGATGGCGCTGTCGGCGGTGGCCGATCGCGACCCCTCCGCCGCCCTGGCCTACGCCGAGGCCTTTGGGGCCGCCACCGCCGCCGAAGCGCTGGCGATTGGCCTCAACTGGGTGCTGGCCCCAGTAGTTGATATCAACAACAATTCCGCCAACCCGGTGATCAACGTACGGGCCTTTGGCGACGGGCTAGAGCGAGTTAGCGCCCTGACCCAGGCCTTTATTCGCGGGGCGCAAACCCAGCCGGTGCTCACCGCCGCCAAGCATTTCCCCGGCCACGGCGACACCGCCACTGACTCCCACCTCGATCTGCCGGTGCTGCCCCACAGCCTCGATCGCCTCCACGAGTTAGAGCTGGCCCCGTTTCGAGCTGCGATCGCTGCCGGGGTAGACAGCATCATGACGGCGCATCTCAAAATCCCGGCGCTGGATGCCCGCCTGCCCGCCACCCTCTCGCCCGCCACCCTCACCGGGCTGCTGCGCCAGGAGATGGGTTTTGATGGACTAATTGTGACCGACGCTCTGATTATGGGGGCGATCGCCAACACCTACGGCCCTTACGAAGCAGCGGTGCTAGCGGTGGAAGCCGGTGCCGACGTGCTGCTCATGCCCGGCGATCCTGCAGGAACAATTGCAGCGGTAGTAGAAGCCGTGAATCTGGGGCGCATCGACCCAGCGCGCATAACCGCCAGCGTAGAGCGCCTCTGGCGGGCCAAGCAAAAAGCGGCCCCAGCTCTGCTGCCCGATGGCGCGGGCCACGCGTGGGAGCACCTGCCGCCGCCCCCGGTGAACTTAGCCGCCGTGGCCCAACCCGCGACCCGCCAGCTCGCCGCCGACATTCTCACCGCATCGATGACGGTGCAGAGCCAAATCGCTCCCGCCAGCGCCGCCACCCCCGGCGACAATATTGTGATTGTCGATGATGTGATTGGCTGTCGCTTTCTAGAGCGCACGGCGGCGGCTCTCACCTGGCCCCAGCGCCACCATTACCACCTCAAGCTGGTCGATACCCAGGGATGTCAGCATTGGCCCCAGGACAATGGGAACGGATCGGCTGAGCATGGCCTGCGGCCCAGCCTGGTGCAAATTTTTGTGCGGGGCAACCCCTTTCGCGGCTCCGCCCAACTTCTACATTTGGCGACGACCTGGCTGGAAGCGCTGCAATCGGCGCAAATGCTGCGTGGCGTGGTGATCTACGGCAGTCCCTATGCCCTAGATCAGCTGCGATTTTACTTTGAACAGTTGCCCCACGGGTTTACCTACGGGCAAATGCCCCTGGCTCAGAGCCTGATCCTACCGACCCTGCTGCCAGAGCCTTTGACGACTAGCACCAGCCGAGAGTTCACCGATTAGTTGAGCGATCGCCTCACAATTCACCGGGTTGGCTAAAACTGCTGTGCGATCGCCGATGGCTCCACCGGAGCCGATATGTGGCACCTATTTGACACCGAATCGATCGAATCGCTGCTGTTGACGGCTCACCCCGATGGACAGCGATCGCCCCAAACTCAAATGCCGGGGCGATCGCCGCTGACTGCACCTAGGCTCAACCGTCGGTGTCTGGAGCCGCCTGACAGATTGGCCTAGCCGCGATCGAGCTGCACCAGCTCTTGCAGCGACGCCATCAGCTTAATTTCTGCGGCTTGAATTGTGTCCGCTGCCGTCAGCGCAAAAGTCCAGCGCACGCTGACAGTGAATAGCAGCGTCTTAACCCGGCCCTTGACCACCACGCGGCGGGTACCGTCGGAGGTCATTTCATCACTTTCAACTTCAACTTCGACCGGCGTAGCCCGCATGGATACGGCCTCGGCTTGCAGATAGGTGTAGACGGCTTCAGGCCCCACTATGGGTTCCTCAAACGGAGCCAGCAGAACACCATCGGCCTCAAACAGAGCGGCCACAGCGCGGTAGTCTTCAGCGTTGAAGCCTGCAAAGTAGCCATCAACGGCAGAGGAAACCGTCCTTAGCGCTAAGGGGGCTTCAGCGGTGCGAATTGCCATGGTCATCCTCCAGAGATGAATGGTTTTACGATACGGGGCTAAATCTGGTAGAGCGTCTACCTCTTGACAGAAGAAATAAAAATTGAGTTCCCAAAGGGCGCTGGGCGATCGCCCGACCGCTGTTCTGGGAGTAGGAATTGGCTACAGCAAGTGAAGTCTGAGCCAGGACAGCCCAGAATGCCAGGATTCAGGCCTAGCGAGCATTTTTCAGGTTTCGCTCTTCTATTTTCGTTCTTTTGCTATGGCGGTTCAGAAAGAGCGATCGCCCGCAAACGGACGTTCTAGGCGAAAATAGGAGGGCCAATTCGCCGATTTTCTTAACCCCTGGAGCTAAGTCGTGACCCAAGCCATGCCCGCTGCCACCACCCAAGACTGGTCAGCCCTCTTGCAGCGTCTCATCCTCGGGGCATCTCTCAGCCAAGAGCAGGCTGAAACCCTCATGCGCGGCTGGCTCAGCGAAGATATCCCCGAAGTGGTGTCGGGCGGGCTGCTGGCGGCTCTCCAGGCCAAGGGCGTCTCCGCCGATGAGCTGGCGGGCATGGCGCGGGTGCTCCAGGGGCAGTCTCTCGGCGGCGCAGGCAAAATTCACCACGCCACCCCCTGTATTGACACCTGCGGTACCGGCGGCGACGGCGCCCATACGTTTAATATTTCCACCTGCGTAGCGTTCGTCGCGGCGGCGGCAGGCATTCGGGTGGCCAAGCACGGCAACCGCTCGGCCTCGAGCAAGGTGGGGTCTGCCGACGTGCTCGAAGCTCTGGGCGTCAACCTGGGGGCCGACCCCGAGCGGGTCAAGGCAGCGCTGGATGAGGTGGGCGTGACGTTCTTGTTTGCCCGAGGCTGGCACCCAGCGATGAAAGCAGTTGCCCCCCTGCGCAGCACCCTCAAGGTGCGCACGGTGTTTAACCTACTAGGACCGTTGGTGAATCCGTTGCAACCCACTGGTCAGGTAATCGGCGTTTACGACGTGGCAGTGGTGCCCGCCATGGCCGAGGCGCTAAACCAGCTGGGTATTCCCCAGGCGATCGTGCTCCACGGACGCGAGCGGCTCGATGAAGCGGGATTGGGCGATAAAACCGATGTGTCGGTAGTAGAGAACGGCCAGGTCACCAGCGCCGCGATCGATCCCCAAGCCTTCGGCCTGACTGCCGCCCCCCTCAGCGCCCTACGCGGCGGCGAGGTTGAAGAGAATACCGCCATTCTGACCGCCGTACTCCAGGGCAAAGGCACCCAGGCCCAGCGGGATGTGGTGGCCTTGAATGCGGCCTTGGCGTTGAAAGTGGGCGAAAAAGTAAAAGGCGAATCTTTAGAAGACTACATTGCTGAGGGCATCACCCTGGCCAAAGACATTCTTGCCAGCGGGGCCGCCTGGGAGAAACTACAAGCCCTGGTGAAATTCCTCTCGTAAGATTTCTGCTGGATTCGACTCCGCGCAGTCAACGAAACCCTCAGCCATCGGGGAACTGCCAGCAGGGGATGTGCTCGACTCGGCGGCTGCCGCAAGCGCAGACGAGATTTTCATCGTCCGAGACCATCCAGGTCTCGTCGCAGTCGCGGCAGTGGCAGAGGATGTTGTTGAGGTTGGCCTGGGCTAGGCCAAAGCGCCAGCGCGCTAGCTCGTCGGGGGTGAAGTGGGAAGAGGAGTCGGGCATGGAGCGAAAGAGGGAAAAGGGAAGAACGAAGCGGGAAGAGCCGAATTTGGTGGCAAAGGCTAAAAGCCTGAGTTGTACCTTACCCATTCCAGCATGATCGGTAGCTTGCGGGCGACGATCGCACCCGCCGCAAACCCCATACCGTGGCCCACCCACGATTTGCCCCGCTGGAGGGGCAGCAGGCCCAAAAGGGCGCTGCCGTAGAGCAGGCCCACGACAACAGCAGCGGCGATCGCCCCCGGACTTCTTTCAAAATAGCCCCGCAGCAAAATAAAGCCCAGGTAGCCAAATACCACGCCGCTGGCCCCCAGGTGGCGGGTGCCGGGGCGGCCCAGCAGCCAAATGCCCACGCCGCTAAACACCCAGCAAAATACCGTCACCAGACCCAGTACCTCTAGCCCCTGGAGCAGAATGATGGTGCCCAGGATCGCTAGGGGACCAGAGTTGGCGGCCAAGTGGCCGAAGCCGCCGTGGAGTAGAGGGGCCACCGCAATCCCCGGCAGCCCGTCCAGGGTGCGGGGTGCAATGCTGAGTTTGTTCAAGACCTGCCGCCCGGTGACAAAATCCACCACGGCGAGCGCCCACATCAGCGCCAGCAGGTAGGCCA
The DNA here is from genome assembly GCF_034932455.1 of Leptolyngbya sp. CCNP1308. Taxonomy (NCBI): domain Bacteria; kingdom Bacillati; phylum Cyanobacteriota; class Cyanophyceae; order Leptolyngbyales; family Leptolyngbyaceae; genus Leptolyngbya; species Leptolyngbya sp. CCNP1308. Next base: position 27,317 of record NZ_JAYGIH010000073.1, read on the forward strand.
GTAGAGAGATCCCCTGGCGAAAGCCGTCGGGCAAGACAATTTGGTCGAAGGAAAACAAGGCGATCGCAGCCGCAACTAAACTCACGCTCCTCAGGCTAGCACCTGGGCCAGCACAGGGTTCAAGTATTGAGTCAGCTGGGTGCCATCGACCCCTAGTTCGGTGCGATCGCGGGCCGCAGCGCGAGCCCCCTGACCATGCCACCAGGCTCCGGCCAGCGCCGCATCCAGGGCTGAATCCAGGCGATTGTCGGCCTCTGAGGCCATATCTGAGGCCAAGTTCTGGGCCAGCAGACCGCCAATTAAGCCGGTCAACACATCGCCGCTGCCGCCCCGCGCCAGGGCCGGGGTGCTCTCGGGCACGTACCAAAGGGTGCCGTTGGGGTGGGTGATCGCCGTACAGGCCCCCTTCAGCAGCACCACCGCCCCACTCTGGGCAGCAGCCTCCTGGGTTGCCGCGCTACCATCCCCAGCATGGGCTAACTGTTCAGGAAACAGCCGCTTAAATTCGCCTCGGTGGGGTGTTAACACCGTGGGTGCCTGTCGCTGTTGCAGGGTTTCAATCGTGCCTAGATTCGCTAAGACATTGAGGCCATCGGCATCTAGCAGCAGGGGTGTCGGACTCTGTAAAACAGCCTGGACTGGCTCGGTGCCCTGGCGGCTGAGCCCTGGCCCGCAGGCGATCGCGCTGTAGCGACTCAGATCTAGAGTGTCGGACAGATGGGCGATCGCACCATCAGCCGTTTCTGGACAACCCACTACCAGCGCTTCAGGAATTTGGGCCACCACCATCAGCCGCAGCGACTCGGGCACCGCCAGGGTGAGCATGCCCACCCCGCTGGCTCTGGCTCCCAGTGCCGTCAACAGCGCCGCCCCGGCGTAGGGCCGCGACCCCGCCACCAGCAGCAAATGCCCCACCCGATACTTGTGGGTATTGGCCTGACGCGGCAGGGGCAGTTTCTCGCGGATGGTTGCCAGGGTGGCCCGCCGTACCGAGGGGACGTTCTCCAACCCTGCCTCTATGGCTTGGGGGGGAATATCAAAGCCAATTAGATGGGGTTGCCCCAAATACGCCAGCGCTTCCTCCTGGCAAAAGGCCCGTTTCCACAGGCCCAGGCAGAGGGTATGGGTGGCCTGCACTGCGATACCTAAAGCGTCGCCAGTATCGGTGTGCAATCCCGAGGGCAAATCGATACTGACCACGGGACAATTTGCCGTATTGATCGCCGCGATTACGTCGGCCATGGCTCCTTCAACCGAGCGCTCTAGGCCAAAGCCAAACAGCCCATCAATGAGCACATCCCAGGGATCTAGCGTTTCCACCGCCTTCACCACTGAAATGCCTAGATACTTCAGGAACCGCAGATGGTCAGCGGTCAGCGGCTTCAGGCGATCAGCAGGACTGCACACCTGCACCCCATAACCCTGGGCGGCCAATTCCCGAGCGACTACCAAGGCATCGCCGCCGTTGTGCCCCGGCCCGGCCACAACGGCGATTCGGGGATAGCACTGGAGCGGAAACTGATTTATCACCCAGGCGGCAATCCGACCCGCCACCTTTTCCATTAGCGCGGCTACGGGCATACCGGCGTCAAATAGGCCACCTTCAATGGCTCGCATTTGCTCGGCGGTAACGATGCGATCGTGAAGTTCACAGCTCATAGGCCCACCCAACCAACAATAGGCGATGAACCATACAGAGGTTCATCGCCTATTCATCCTATTGATTTATCGCCCAGCGGCATCTACCGCGAAAAGAAAACCCGGCTATTGCCCAGGCCCGCCTGGTGATAGAAATCGTTCCAGCGGTTGGCTAACCCGCGATCGGCAAAGGGGCCAACCGCGACGTGGGGGCCACGAGGTTCCGTGCGCTGCTGCACGCGATCGGGCGGAGTTCCCAGTTGAATCACCTGGCTGCTCAAGGTACCTAGATTTGAAGCATCGGTGGGAATGACGACGTAGTAAGGCGCACTAGTCGACTCAGCGATCGGCGGAGCCGCTGTTGGCGGAGCCCCGATGGCCCCAACTGGGGGGGCGGTCGGCACGCCATAATTGAGCTCTTGACCAAATTCCACATTGCCCGGGGTTGGAGGCACTTGGCCCACACCCGGCGGCAGCGCTGGCACGGGCACAGCCGCTACCGGAGCCTGGGGAAACGCCGCATCGGGCAGGGGAGGCAGATCGCCGTTAGAGGCATACACGTTATTGGGCAGGGCAGCCGTTTGGGAATAGTAGGGCACCGCCGCCGCCACCTGGGCCATCTCGGCCCTGACCCCTAGGGCACCGAGGTCAGTAATGCGCTGCTGGGCATTGCCAGTCATATTAAACCGCCCAGCCTGAATCACCGATCGCCCCTGAAAGCTGGTGCGAAAAGCCGTAGGCTCGACCTGGCGCACCTGGCTCAGGGTAGCCTCGCTGGTATCGCTAACATAAATCAAATATTGCTGGCCGCTAGTAGGCACCTGCTGGGGCAAAGCCGCGCCAGGCACGGGCATAGCCCCAGCGGGTAGGGGCGGCACAACCTCATAGCCCTGGGCCATGCCCTGGGGCGCTGTGCTGAGTATCGCAGTGGCGGCGATCGCTACCGCCGCTGACATTTTTAGAGACAGCCTGCGCCCGCAGCTACTCCGTAATTCCAACCAACCATTCTGCATTGCCATCACGACTCCTGCCCATTACTCGTATGGTGAACCGGTAGACGGTCAAGCATCAACGACTTTTTGCCCGTCCTCTATATGCCTTGAGGATGTTAGCGCAGATTTTAGAAAGCGCATCGTTCTTGCCCAAACTTTTGACTAGCGCAGACTACATCCCCGCTTCTGTGATGTAGATCACCTGCTACAGGCTGTAACATCACTGGAGAAGAGGCCTGTGAGTCACCCGTGAGCGATGTGACATTTCTTACCATAGAGGCAACTCTGCAACAGTAAGCGCTATGGCTAATCCCTGCAGCAAACCCCTCAAAAACAATCCGTTTACCACCCAGCGCGATCCACACACGGGGGAATGGCATGTGGTAAAGACTCACCCCAGGAGTCGTCGATAATTCCTGGGGATGACCACAGCAAGAATTCTGATCAGACCGCTGTACCTGGTCAGACCCATCGCTCCGGCCGCCGCCAGACAACTGCGATCGAGAAGGAAGGAAGTCTTCAAACCGCTTTAACCAGAGCCAGGGGTGCTGGGCTATAGTGTGGGCTCATTCCGTCTGTAACGGAACGCATTCACCCACTACCATGCGCCAACTTTATCCCCCTATTGAGCCCTATCACGCCGAATACCTGGCGGTATCAGACCGGCATCGGCTTTACGTAGAGCAGGTAGGCAACCCCGAGGGTAAACCCGTGGTGTTTTTGCACGGTGGGCCTGGGGGCGGCAGCAACCCCACCTATCGCCAATTTTTCGACCCCAAGCGCTGGCGCATTGTCATCTTTGACCAGCGAGGCTGCGGCAAAAGTTTGCCCCACGCTGATTTAGAAGACAACACCACCTGGGCCTTAGTTAGCGACATCGAAGCTATTCGCACACACCTGGGCATCGAAAGTTGGACGGTATTTGGCGGTAGCTGGGGTAGCACCCTGGCCCTGGCCTACGCCCAGACCTACCCCGATCGCTGCCAGGGGCTAATTTTACGCGGTATTTTTACCCTGCGTCAGCGAGAAATTAGCTGGTTTTACCAAGAGGGAGCCAGCTACCTGTACCCCGACGCCTGGGAGCAATATCTCGCTCCTATTCCGAAGACCGAGCGCAATGATTTGGTGACGGCCTACCACCGCCGCCTCACCAGCGCCAATCTGGAGGAGCGCTTCGCCGCCGCCCGCGCCTGGGCCGTGTGGGAAGCCAGCACCAGCAAGCTCGTGCAGGATCCCGGCCTGCTGCACCACTTTGGCGAAGACGAGTTTGCCGTTGCCTTTGCCCGCATCGAGTGTCACTACTTTATTAACAAGGGCTTTTTCGACACCGACGACCACATCCTCAGCCACGTCCATCGCATTCGCCACATTCCTGGCGTCATTGTGCAGGGCCGCTACGACGTTGTCTGCCCTGCCACCACCGCCTGGGAACTGCACCGCGCCTGGCCCGAAGCCCAGTTTGTCATGGTGCAAGAGGCGGGGCACTCAGCCATGGAGCCGGGCATTACCAGTGCGCTGATTGAAGCGACGGATGAGTTTGCGGGTAAATAGAAGCTAGAAGCTGACAAGGCGGCAAACATATCGCTGCGTTGGTAGGAACGTTCTAACGTTCAGACGTTCCTACCCTACCCCAACACCCGACGGGCAATCCACCGCTGCACGCCCCACAGCCCTCCGGCCACCACGGCCCCCAACCACAGCCCGCGGCCCAACTGAGTATGTCCGTCAATCAGACACCAACCCCCTAGGAGGCCTAATCCCAAGGTGCTGCCCGCCACGGTGGTGAGCATGGCCTGTAGGGCAGCGTGGGTGACGACAATTTGGGTGGCTAAATTCTCGGGGGGTGCGCCTGCGGCTAGGGCTTTAGAAGCGGCCTGAAATGACTCATAGTTGGCGGCTTCGACCTGATAGTAGGTGCCGAGGTCTTCGTCTCGCAGGGCCGAGACGGTGTAAAGGCCAAACTGCTTGGCCTGGGCGATCGCATCGCGAATTTGCCGCCGGGTGGCGATTGGCCCCAGAGCCTCAAACACCGACTGACGGTAGACTCCGGTTTTGGCCATGGTCAGCACGCGATCGGTGAGGTCTAGGGTAGACATGGGGGCGGCATTCACGGGATTTATCCACTCCTAGGCGGGTCGAAACAATGGCCCACTGAGCCGGCTACGCCAACGACCAACGCAGAACTTGTACTACTTGATAGTACGAAAAAACCAGCGATTAACCCACCCCTTAGATGGGCACACTGTTTATTAAGAGAAGGTTAAAATGGCTACTATCTTGACCCAATCTTCACGAAGCTTGGTCGCGCACTGATTTCTCTCCGATCGCGACACTGACAACACCCACAAGGATACCTATGGCAACGGCACAGCAACCTCCCACACTGGATAAACTGGCCCATGGGGCGATCGCCAAATACCTGAAGCAGATTGCCGCCTACAAAAAGCCAGTGCTGGCCGACAATGACCCCGAAAATCTGCACCAAATGCGCGTTGGGCTGCGGCGACTGCGCACCGCTGTGCAGGTATTCGACGCGGGCATTGATCTACCCAAAGCCGGGCGAGAGCCTAAAATTGCGGCGGTAGGGCGCAAACTCGGCAAACTGCGCGATCTAGATGTCGTTGGCATGACGTTGCGCGATCGCTACGCCCCCGACCTGCCCGATGCTGAACAGCAGTGTTTAGACGTTGTATTGCAATATCTCGCCCAGCAGCGGCACAAGACCCTCAAGCAGGTCAAAAAGCTGCTCAAGGGCAAGCGCTACGACAAACTTCAGCAATCTCTGACCGAGTGGGTCGCAAAGCCAGATTATACGGCGATCGCCTCCCTGCCTGCCCACCAGGCAATTCCTGACTTGGTGCTGCCCCTAGTCAGCCAGCTCTGGCTGCACCCCGGTTGGCTAGTGGGCACCAAAACTACCCGCAGCGGCTTGGCCGTCAACCCTCGCATCAGTCAATCTGCCACCGATGCGCTAATTGCTGACCAGGGGCCGGTGCTCCACAGCCTGCGCAAACAGGTAAAGCGAGTGCGCTACCAACTGCGTCTAGTGGCGGACCTCTACCCTGGCACCCTCGATGACGACATCGAGCGCCTCAGCGCCATGCAAGATACCCTAGGCGACCTGCAAGACAGCACGGTTTTGGAGTCGTTTATTGGTGACATCGTGCCCGATGCTACGACCCACCTGCCCACCCTGTTTGCCCTGCTAGCCGATCGGCGCCACCGCGCTTGGCAACATTGGCAGGCGCACCAGAAGCACTATTTAGACATGCAGCAGCGCCAGCGGCTGCGGCTGGCGCTGCTGCACATCGGCGAGCCGGTGACGGCAAACCCAAAACGCCGCGAGGCTACATCAAAAGACAACCATGGCTTCGCCTAGTCGCGCTGTCGAGAGCTGAGAGCTAAGCCAATTCACCTCCGCAAAGGTTAGGATAAAAGCCACAGAAACATTGACGGCATGACGCTATTCAGTCGGCAGATTTGGCTTAACTTTTTAGCGCTGCTGCCTGCCCCACCCTCACAATACTGACCATTGCCGTAGCCTTTTTGCGGTTTTATGACGAACAAGACTTCCGATTCCTCGAACTCATTGCTCAACCCCGAACCTGGAGCAACCGACTCACCGTGGCAGCCCTCGTGGTGGCGTTGGTTAATTTCGGCGTTGAGTGGGACCGTCGAAATCGAGAGACAGGACGCATTGGAAGAGAAAAGGCACGCGCAGCGGATGAACGCGCTGAGGAAGAGCAACGAAGAGCTGAGGAAGAGCAACGAAGAGTTCAAGAAGAACAGCGAAGAACTGAAGAGCGAGAACAAGCGACTCGCCGAGCTCGAATCCAAAATCGATGGATTATTCTCCAAACACGGCATCAAATTGAGCCCAGCGACCAAACCCGAGCAGCCTTGATGGATTTTCTGCTGTTTTTGCAAGAGTACGGCGAATAGTAATACCCTCTTCCCTTAGATTGTGGTGCCACTGCCGACTGGTTTAGCCCAGGCTGTGCATGAGTCCATAGGCCAATGCCGCACTCCCCAGCGGCACCGTTAGGTTGTCGAGGCCGTAGAACGAGAGGGTTTCTAGCAGGGTGGCGGCGATCGCCACCAATACCGCCGTGCCCCACACCGTCCCGGTGAACCCCACCGTTAGCCCCAGCACCAGCAAAACCACGACAAAGCTGGCCAGGGCCATAGCTAAACTGCCCTCCCAGCTCTTCTGGTTGCCAAAAATTTTGTAGGGATGGCGGCCAACGTTTTGTCCCACTAGGGCAGCCAGCCCATCACCCCAGGTCATCACCAAAATGCCGAGGGCGGCGTACTGCGGCAGCCCCAACGGCCAGAAGACCGCCGTCAGTACCCCAATGCTGACGGCGTAAAAAAACGTACCCAGGCTGTGGCGTCCTACACCGTTGATCCCCGGCAAAATGGGCAGTCGGTAGGACAGCAGCGCCACGCCGCTAAACACGACCGAGGCCGCTATCCCCATCCAGGCGGGGGTGCGCAGCCACCAGGCCAGCAAAATCACGTGACCGGCCCCAATATGGACAATTTTTCGGGTAATTTCGGTGTCGAAGTGGGCGGTGCGGCGCAGCCCTTCAGCCACTCCCCCAACAACCGCCAGCCAGGCGGCTACCAGTCCAATTTGCACAAGCGCGGTGGCCATCATGGCGGGGGAAGCAAGTATAGTGGGGTGGGACTTCTAGACCTTACTACACCAGCCTCCTATGGATACTACCTACTATGGATAAACCCTATAAGCGCGTGCTGCTAAAACTGAGCGGCGAAGCCCTCATGGGCGATATGGACTACGGTATTGACGCCAACGTGGTAGAAACCATCGCGACCGAGATTGCCGAGGTGATCAAGGAAGACATTGAAATCGCCGTAGTGGTGGGGGCTGGCAATATTTTTCGCGGCATCAAAGGCTCAGCCGCCGGGATGGATCGGGCCACCGCCGACTATATCGGCATGATCGCCACGGTGATGAACGCGATGACCCTGCAAGACTCCCTGGAGCGCATGGGGGTACCGACTCGGGTGCAGACGGCGATCGCCATGCAGGAGGTCGCCGAGCCCTACATTCGCCGCCGCGCCATTCGCCACCTGGAGAAAAACCGGGTGGTTATTTTTGGGGCGGGCTCCGGCAACCCGTTCTTTACCACCGACACCACCGCCGCCCTGCGGGCAGCTGAGATCAACGCGGAGGTGGTATTTAAGGCCACCAAGGTTGACGGCGTCTACGATTCTGATCCTAAAATTAACCCTAACGCCAAGCGCTTTCGCACCCTCACCTACGGGTATGTGCTGCAGAACGATTTAAAAGTGATGGACAGCACTGCGATCGCCCTCTGTAAGGACAACAACATCCCTATCATGGTATTTGACCTGTCGGTGCCTGGAAATATCAAGCGGGCGCTGATGGGCGAATCTATCGGCACGATTGTAGGAGAGTCTTGTGATGTCAGTTGACGATATTTTGCTCGAAACCGAAGACCAGATGCAGAAGTCTATCGAGGCGACCCAGCGCAACTTCAACACCATTCGCACCGGGCGCGCCAATTCCTCGCTGCTCGATCGCATTGAGATCGACTACTACGGTGCCCAGACTCCCCTCAAGCAGATGGCCAACGTCTCCATCCCCGACTCCACCACGCTGATGATTCAGCCCTACGATGCCAGCAGTCTGACCACCATCGAAAAGGCGATCTCGATGTCTGATGTGGGCCTCACCCCCAATAATGACGGCCGGGTGATTCGCCTCAACATTCCGCCCTTGACCAGCGAGCGCCGCAAAGAGTTTGTTAAAACGGCGGGCAAAGTGGCCGAAGAAGGTCGTGTTTCCATTCGCAACCAGCGCCGCAACGGCATCGACGCCGTCAAAAAGCTAGAGAAAGCCAGCGACATCTCCGAAGACGAGTCGCGCGATGCCCAGGATGAGATTCAAAAGCTCACCGACAAATACATTGCCAAACTCGACGAAGCCCTAGCCGCCAAAGAAAAAGACATTATGACCGTGTGATGGCCCGTAGAGATGCGGCCACCCGTGTCTCTACGACACGACGCATTTTGGTCTGACAAAGTAGGCGAAGTGCATGGGGTAGCCCTCGGCGTAGAGCTTATCGACTTGATTTTGGGCAATGGCTTGGCTTTGAAACACGTCTAGAACGGTTTCTCGACCGTTGGCATAGCGCACACAGAGTTCCCAAGTCATAGTGATTTCCCAATGGCAGTCTAAGGCGGCGGTGGTGGGCCTGGCTTTACGATGGCTTTATACAGGCCAAGCGTCTTCATCCTAGGTTTATTGCCTGAGGATGTACTCCGAGGAATCCACGAACTTAGACCTTCCCGAGACTCTGGGCCAGTGAAGAGCTAAATTCCTGCACCCCGGTTGACGCTCTTCAGCAGCCCTGTTAGATTGCAGATACGTTTCGGTTCGTTCGCCGCAATGACCGCGTCCGTAAGAGCATTTTATTTTTGGTGGCAGCCGTCGGTTCACAGGTCGTGAGCACCGTTTGTGTTGCCAACCTTGTGAACCGCGGAGCTTACCCTCTGCGGTTTTGTTTTTTGGTTTTGATTCGTTAGCCCTTTTTGCGTTAGCCGCCATGCAAATTTTCACCACCAATTGGTTTTACGGATTTTTTTACACCACCGGGTCAGGCTTGTGGTGATAGGACTTCCTATGCCCTCTACCTGACCCGGAGCCACAAGCTTCGGGTTTTTTGTTTTCTGTTGCGATCGCCCCGTTCTTTACCCCCCTTTTTTTCATCATGAAAGACGCTGTTTTGACCCGCAAATCTAGCCCTGACCACCGCTCGGTAGTGGCCCTTACCAATACCGTCGCCATTGGCGGCGACACCCTGCTGATTGTGGGCGGCCCCTGCGCCGTCGAAAGCGCTGAGCAAATGGAGCAGGTGGCCCGCCATCTGGCCCCCACCCCCGTGCAGGCGCTGCGGGGCGGGGTCTTCAAGCCGCGTACGTCACCCTACGCCTTCCAGGGCATGGGAGAGGCGGGGCTGCGCATTCTGGACGACATTCGCCAGCGGTTCGAGATGCCGGTGATCTCCGAGGTGATGGCGATGGATCAAATTCCGGTGATGGCGGCTCAGGTAGATGTGTTGCAGGTGGGCAGCCGCAACATGCAGAACTTTGACCTGCTCAAGGCTCTGGGCCGTATCGACAAGCCGGTGCTGCTCAAGCGGGGGCTGGCCGCTACGATCGAAGAATTCGTCATGGCGGCGGAATACATCCTCAGCCACGGCAACCCCAACGTAATTCTCTGCGAGCGGGGCATTCGCAGCTTTGATACCTACACCCGCAATGTGCTGGATCTGGGGGCGGTGGTGGCGCTTAAGCAGATTACCCACCTGCCGGTGATGGTGGATCCCAGCCACGCCGCTGGCAAGCGCGAGCTGGTGCCCGATCTGGCGCGGGCGTCGATCGCCGCTGGGGCCGACGGCCTAATCATCGAGTGCCACCCGGTACCCGATGCATCTGTGTCAGATGCGCGTCAGGCGCTTACCCTAGAGGAGATGGCTACGCTGGCCCGCAGCCTTGAACCTATGGCGGCAGTTCTAGGGCGTCGCCTGAAGCAGGGGGCAGCCGTGGGAATGACCTCTGGTCTAGAGCCAGAGCGGTCTTTAGGGGCGATCGCCCTAGCCGCCTGAGGCGATCATCAGTATCTCCAATGGGTGGCATTAGCAATGTCCGCTGTCATTGGGCTTCATATTTTGTTACAACATTAGGGGAATTAGGTTGGTAATAACCTCTATGTTTGGTGGCTTTACCGGGTTTCAGTCCAAAGGATCCAATGACTTTGGCGAACGGATGATTAACTCTGTGGCTACCCAGTCGCTGCGTCACCTGTTTAGCCGCAGCGACGCTGTGGAAGTAGCGGTGCGCTGCTCTCCCTCTAGCAAGCTCCTTCAGGGCACCATTGACAGCTTTCGCATGGAAGGGCGCGGCCTTGTAATTCGCAAAGAATTTGAGGCCGCCGAAATGATGTTTGAGACCGATGCGGTGTCGATCGATGTCGGTTCAGCCATCAGCGGCAAAATTCGCCTGCGCCAGCCCACCCAGGCGGTGGCCCAGGTGACGCTAAACGAAGACGCCATCAACCGCGCCTTTGAGGCTGAACTGGTGCGCCAGCACCTCGAAGGGGTCACTGACGAGGCGGTCACCTCCCTCTCGGGGGGCGACCCTGTCACCTTTCGAGATATCAACATCACGCTGCTGCCCGACCAAGCGGTCAAAATTACGGCCAAGACCGATTTGCCTAACCATCAAGACGTGCCCATTCAAATGTTGGCCAAGGTGACGGTCGAAAAGCGGCGGCGGATTATTTTTGCCAACGCTGAATTCTTGTCTGAGGGCATTCCTGAAGCCCTGACCTCAATTTCGGAGACCCTGACCAAGGGCTTTGCCGAGGTGCTCAACCGCATGGTTGACCTAGAGCGTTTTAACCTTGACGGAGTGCTGCTGCGGGTCAACCGCCTAGAAACCCAGGGCAAGCAGCTAGTGTTTAGCGGCTACGCCCAGATTGAGCATTTCCCCGGCACGATATAGCAACCATCCCCTGAGCGGAGTCGAAGGGGAGCAATATGGGGCATTGAAACATTCAAGCGTTTCCAGGGTTTCTCAATGTCGTGACTGACAGGACTAACGGCTATGCCCCCAAGACCCTAGGCCGTAAACCTCGGCTGGCCAGTATCATAATTGGGTTCTTGGGTTAGGGCATCGGCGCTATGGGTAACTGGTTTACGGCGGGGGGCGTGGTCATGTGGCCGCTGTTCCTGTTTTCCCTCACAACGCTGACCCTGGCCGTAGAGCGTGGCTGGTTTTGGCTGAAAATTGGCCGCGAGCAGAAAGGTCTGGTACCCCAGGTACTCAATACGTTTAGCCAAAATCCCCAGCGGGCGATCGCCAAACTCAAGCAGCATCAGCAGTTGCCCATTGCCCGCATTTTTCTGGCCGCCCTCACCCTGGGCGACGCCACCCCCGAAGAATTTCGTCTGGCCCTAGAGAGCGCCGCCCAGGCAGAGTTGCCGGTGCTAAAGCGTTTTCAAACTCTGTTTGAAACGGTGGTTGGAGTCGCCCCACTGTTGGGGCTGCTGGGCACCGTGCTGGGGCTGATGCAGACGTTTTCGACCCTGCGCCTGGGCGATACCGGTGGCCCGGCGGCCAGCGGTGTGACTGCTGGGGTGAGCGAGGCTCTGATTTCTACGGCGGCGGGGCTGGTGGTGGCTCTGGTGGCCCTGCTGCTGACGAACCTATTTCAGGGGCTGTACCGCCGCCAGCGGGCCTTCATCCTAGAGGCGGGGGGCAAACTGGAGATTCTCTACCGCCGCGCCCAGCGCCAGGGGGCGATTAGCTCTAGCGTCTTTTTGCCGGGGAGCCTGCCGTGAGGGGTGACGATTGGAGGGGATCGGGCGAAGCCCAGCGGGCGGCGGTGATTGTGGTGGGGGCGGGGGCAGCGGGGCTGTTTGCGGCGATCGCCTGCGCCGAAGCCAACCCCGGCCAATCTATCCACATTTTTGAGGCGGGGCGCGAACCCCTGGCCAAGGTGAGAATTTCGGGCGGCGGGCGCTGCAATGTCACCCACGCCTGCTTTGACCCGGCGGTGCTAGTCAGCCACTACCCCAGGGGCGATCGCGCTCTGCGTGGCCCCTTCAGCCGCTTTCAGCCCCGCGATACGGTGCAGTGGTTTGAGCAGCGGGGGGTACAGCTCAAAACCGAGGCCGATGGCCGCATGTTCCCTACCACCGACGACTCGGGCACCATTATCGATTGCTTGCTGGGGGAAGCCCGCAGATTGGGCATTCAAATTCACACCAGCCAGGCGATTGCTCAAATTCACCACGACGATGAGGGCTTTTGGTTGACCACCCGCGCCGGGGCCAAGTGGCAGTGCGATCGCCTGCTGCTGGCTACGGGCAGCAGCCCCGGCGGCTACCGATTGGCCCTCAAGCTCGGCCACGACCTGGTACCGCCCGTGCCTTCGCTATTTACCTTCAACATCCCTGACCCGGCGCTGCGCGACTTGGCGGGGGTTTCGGTCGAGACCGTCCACCTCAGCTTGGCATTGGAAGATTCCCCAATGCTCACCCAGAGTGGCCCGCTGCTGATTACCCACTGGGGTATGAGCGGCCCGGCGGTGCTCAAACTCTCGGCCTACGGGGCGGTGGGATTGCACCGTCAGCGCTACCGAGCGACGCTGACGGTGAACTGGCTACCGACGCTCAAGCAAGACCAGGTGCGGCAAAAGCTAACCAGCCTCAAGCAAGAGCAGGGCAAGCGGCAGGTGGCAGCGTTTTCGCCGTTTCCAGAACTGTCGCGGCGGCTGTGGCAGTATTTGGTTCAGCACCGGGCCAAGGTGAGCACCCAGCTAAACTGGGCCGACCTGTCTAAGGGGCAGATGCAAACGCTGGTGACGGAGTTGACGCGGGGAGACTATGCGATCGCCGGCAAAGGCGTTTTCAAAGACGAATTTGTCACCTGCGGCGGCATTCCCCTACCCGAGGTCAATTTCAAAACTCTGGAGAGCCGTCGCTGCCCAGGGCTCTACCTAGCGGGCGAAATTCTCAACATTGACGGCATTACAGGCGGGTTCAACTTTCAAAACGCCTGGACTACGGGCTGGCTAGCGGGGCAAGCCATGGCCGCAGCCCTGGCAACTACGGCATAAGCATCGCGCCATTAGCCGGGTTTGGACTGAACCAGCATCACCCCGCGTAGGCAATGGTGCTGAGCAGCGCGATGTCGGCCCGACGAGAATCGAGTCGGGTGTGCTGCACCACAATTGGTATATCTGACTCGACCGTGCTGGCGTATTCGGTGCCTCGGGGGACGGGTTCAGGGTCGCGCAGATGGTCGAACCGCACATGGTTGGTACGGCGGGCCGCAACGGTGATGTGATAGGGGCCGACGGGTTCGCGATCGCTAAAGTACAGCGTGATTTTTACCTGGGCATCCTGGTCGGAGGTGTTGAGCAGGCAGGCGGTTTCATGGCTGACCAACTCTGGCGATCGCTCGGTATCATCGGGGGGGATATAGCCTTCTGCGATCGCCCAGTAGGTTTTGCCGATGGGGGGTGCCATATGAGGGCTCCTGTAGTTCAGTTATTTGGCTTGATCCTCAGGAGCTTAGCCAGTTTGCCCAACCCACGCGTCTATCGCAGGAACCACGTTCCAGTTTGTAGGTGATGATGACACCGGCGGACAGCGCCAAGATTTTCGAGTTCTGCGTGGCCACCGTTCTGTTAAAACGGCTTAACGATAGAGAATGCTGGTATGTCGAACTGCGCCCCGAGTATGATTTTGCGCAGACGCAGGGCGGTGTGAGGGGTAAATACGCTGAGCGCGATCGGGCACCAGGTTGATGCCTAAGGCCCAAGCCTTTCCCCCCGTGCTGAGTCAGTCAACTGTGTCGCCAAGGGAATTGACCATGCACCCACCCGCTCTACTGGTGCCCGCCTTACTGGTGATTGACGTGCAAAAAGGGTTAGATGACCCTGTCTGGGGGCAGCGCAACAACCCCCAATCCGAGGCTAACATTGCCCGTCTGCTGGCTGAGTGGCGCGATCGCAGCCTGTCCATCGTTCACATGCGCCACTGTTCGGTTATGCCCCACTCGCCCCTGCGGCCCGAGTTGCCCGGCAACGCCTACAAAACCGAGGCCCGGCCCCTCCCCGGCGAAATGGAATTCACTAAAACCGTCAACAGCGCCTTTATCGGCACCGGACTAGAGCCATACCTCAGAGCGCAGGGCATTACGGCGCTGGTGGTGGCGGGGTTGACCACCGATCACTGCGTCTCGACCTCGGTGCGCATGGCCGCAAACTTAGGGTTTGAGGTCACTCTAGTGACTGACGCCACTGCTACCTTTGAGCGGCGCGGCCACGACGGCACCCACTATGCTGCCGAGGCTATGCATGCGATCGCCTTGGCCAGCCTGCACGGCGAATTTTGTACAGTACAAACTACCGAGCAAGTTTTGCGCTCCCTGGCGTAACTCCCTGGCATAACTTTCTGTCGTGGAGGATCGGTTATTGCGACTTACCGACTGTCTCCCACAGCGATACTCTAGCGAGGTTAGCACTCTGGCATAGCGAGTGCTAAGTTTGTCTCTGGAGAGCTGAAAGACAGGACATGGCAAAACGAGTTTCCTTTGATGAGGCCTCACGGCAGGCCCTCGAAAAAGGCGTCAACGCCTTAGCCGACGCCGTTAAAATTACCCTCGGCCCCAGGGGGCGCAACGTCGTACTGGAGAAAAAGTACGGGGCACCCCAGATTGTCAACGACGGCATCACCATTGCCAAAGAGATCGAGCTAGAAGACCCCTTTGAAAACCTGGGCGCTCGCCTCATGCAAGAGGTGGCCTCTAAGACCAAAGACCTGGCGGGCGATGGCACCACCACCGCCACCGTGCTGGCCCAGGCCATGGTGAAAGAAGGTCTGAAGAACGTAGCGGCGGGCACCAACCCCGTCAGCCTGCGCCGCGGCATTGACAAAGCCGTGAGTCTGATGGTGAAAGAAATTGCCGCTGTGGCCAAGCCCGTAGAGGGCAATGCCACCATTGCCCAGGTGGCCACCGTCTCCGCTGGCAGTGACGAAGAAATCGGCACCATGATTGCCGAAGCCATGGATAAGGTGACCAAAGACGGTGTCATCACCGTAGAAGAATCGAAGTCTCTCTACACCGAGCTGGATGTGGTTGAGGGGATGCAGTTCGATCGCGGCTACATTTCCCCCTATTTCGTCACCGACCAAGAGCGCATGGTGACCGAGCTCGACAACGCCCGCGTGCTGATCACCGACAAAAAGATCAGCTCCATTCAAGATCTGGTGTCGGTGCTTGAGAAGGTAGCCCGCGAGGGTGCGCCCCTGCTGATCATTGCCGAAGACATCGAGGGCGAGGCCCTGGCTACCCTGGTGGTCAACAAGGCCCGTGGCGTGCTGAATGTAGCGGCGGTGAAAGCGCCCAGCTTTGGCGATCGCCGCAAGGCCATGCTGCAAGACATCGCGGTACTCACCGGCGGCCAGGTAATCTCTGAGGAAGTGGGCCTCAGCCTCGACACCGCCGACCTGTCCATGCTCGGCCTGGCCGTCAAAGCCACCATCACCAAAGACACCACCACCCTGGTGTCCGATGCGGGCAACAAAGCCGACATCGACAAGCGCATCGCTCAAATTCGTAAAGAGCTGGCCGTCACCGACTCTGACTACGACAAAGAAAAGCTCGGAGAGCGCCTGGCCAAGCTGGCGGGCGGCGTTGCCGTGATCAAAGTCGGGGCCGCCACCGAAACCGAGCTCAAAGACCGCAAGCTGCGGATCGAAGACGCTCTCAGCGCCACCAAGGCGGCGGTAGAAGAAGGTATCGTCCCCGGCGGCGGCGCTACCCTGCTGCACCTGGCCGCTAAGCTGGAATCGCTGAAAGACTCCCTCACCGCCGAGGAAGCGATCGGCGTAAATATCGTGCAGCGGGCGCTTGAGGCACCCCTGCGCCAGATCGCCGACAACTCCGGCCAGCAAGGCTCGGTCATCGTCGAGAAGGTTAAGGCCATGGACTTCCCCATGGGCTACAACGCCCTCACCGGCACCTACGAAGACCTTATTCAGGCGGGCATCATCGACCCCGCCAAGGTTGTGCGCTCTGGGCTGCAAGATGCGGCCTCCATTGCGGGACTGGTGCTCACTACCGAAGCCCTAGTGGCCGAAATTCCTGAGCCTCCGGCTCCCGCTGGGGATCCCGGCATGGGCGGCATGGGTGGCATGGGCGGCATGGGTGGTATGGGCGGCATGGGCGGCATGGGTGGCATGGGCATGATGTAGTCTGCCCCCAGTCGTCTTTGAAAATGCTTAACCCTTAGGGGCACAGTCACGGCTGTGCCCCTATGCTTTATGAGGTGGAACTTTTGGGAGTTAGAACCATGGCGCGCCGCACACCAAACCCAGGGGCCAGCCCTTCCCTAGGCCCAGCCGATCGGCCAGTTGACGCCGAGACGCTGAGGGCGGCAGTGGCTAACACCTTCAAGACCTCGCCCCACGAGGGCAGAAAGAAGCTGATTGACTTCAACTATTCGACCCCCGGCACCCTCCCCGGCACCCTCAACATACCGGGTGACGCCCTGCCCACCGAACTGCATTTAATGGACTATGGCCCAGATGCTGTGCGTACCACCACCATCGACCATCCGATCGAGTGCGAAGCTCTAGGCAAGCCCGAAAGCGTTACCTGGCTCGATGCCCGAGGGCTGGGCAGCGAAAACACCCTGCTGCAAATTGGCCAGACCTTTGGCCTCCACCCCCTCATGCTCGAAGATATTGTCAATGTGCCCCACCGTCCCAAAATCGACTTTTACGACGACAAGATTTTGATCATCATGCAGATGGTGCAGCCCAAAAAAACCGGCTCTGGGGTAGGCAGTGAGCAGGTGAGCTTTGTCATGGGCAATGGCTTTCTGGTTACATTTCAAGAAGAGCCCGAGTGGGACTCGTTTAATCCGGTGCGCGATCGCATTCGACGCGGCACCGGCACCATTCGCACCCAGGGGGCCGACTACCTGGCCTACGCCCTAATGGATACCATCGTCGATAGCTTCTTTCCAGTGCTAGAGGTGATTGGCGAAACCCTCGAAGATCTTGAAGAAGAAGTGGTGGCCAACCCCACCAATGCCACCATCAAAAAAATTCACCGCATGCGCCGGGCGCTGATGAAGCTGCGGCGCTACATCTGGCCCCAGCGCAGCGTGATCAACGGCCTGATTCGCGACAGTGACAACTTGATCAGCCAGGAGGTGCGCGTCTACCTGCAAGATGTCTACGACCACATTGTGCAAGTCGTCGATATCATCGAAAACTACCGCGAAATCGCCTCCAGCCTGATGGATGTCTACCTCTCCTCCATCAACAACCGCATGAACGAAGTCATGAAGCTGCTGACAGTAATCTCCTCCATCTTTATTCCCCTCACGTTCATCGCTGGCATCTACGGCATGAACTTTGACACCGAAAAGTCGCCCTTCAACATGCCAGAGCTGGGGTGGTACTGGGGTTACATCATGTGTCTGGCCGTCATGGCGTTAATTGCGGCCCTACAAATTTACTTCTTCTGGAAACGCGGCTGGTTCGATAACTTTTCGACCACAAAACGCTGATACCATAACAACGCCCTTAACCCGCAGCCGCAATGGATCTCAAAGCCCACATCCGCGAAATTCCCGACTTTCCCAAGCCCGGCATTCTGTTTCGCGACATTACGCCACTGCTAAGCAGTCCCGACGCTATGCAGTACAGCATTGACGCCTTTGCCGAACGGGTAGCCGATTATCGTCCCCACTACATCGTGGGCATCGAGTCGCGAGGCTTTATCTTTGGCGTGCCCCTCGCCTACAAAATGGGCATTGGCTTTGCCCCTGTCCGCAAGCCCGGCAAGCTGCCCGCTGCTGTGCACACCGCCAGCTACGCGCTGGAATACGGCAACGACACCCTCGAACTGCACCAAGACGCCTTTCCGCCGGGCAGCCGAGTGCTAATTATTGACGATCTGATTGCCACCGGGGGCACCGCTGCGGCCACCGCCCAGCTGGTCGAGCAAACTGGCTGCACCGTAGCCGGATATGGCTTTGTCATTGAGCTAGTCGGTCTAGAGGGCCGCACCAAGCTCCCGGATGTGCCGGTCACCGTCCTGTTGCAGTATTGATTCTAGGTAAGGGGACAAAGTAGAAGGCTGTCTCAATGCAGCAGATTAGCCCTTCCATAGGGGCAAACACCGTTTGCCCTCCCCCCTAGGAGATTTCTGGGAAAGAAGATACCAGCTTTAATCCAGTGACTGTAGCTGCCGTAGGGTGGGCACTGCCCACCATCGGGGAAACTCTTTTACAGAAGTCGCCTTAGTTCACCCTTTTATTTCCCAGAACCGTCTTAGGTTTTGGGCGTCAGAGCAAGAGCGTAGCGCAGGCAGCGCATGACCACAAACCACAGCACCGCAATCACCAGCACCAAACCCACCCGGTTGAGCCACCAGCTCGACTCCAGCGCCAGGGCGTTAAAGGCGGCGTGGGCCAGCATTGCCGCCACCAGCCCATTGCGCACCAGCCCGTTACCCTGGCCAGCGGGAGAAAATTTCGCCACCCCCAGAGCATAGCCCCAGAGAGATGACCACAGGGCATGACCCGGCCCCGTCAGCAGTCCCCGCAGGGCAAACATGCTGAGCACAGCGGGCCAGGCTGAGGCCAAGGCATCCCCCGGCACCCCCAGCCGCGCCACGGCAAAGTAGGCGTAGAGCATGGAGCCAATCACCTCTAGGGTGGCGAACCCCAATCCGGCAGCGGCGGCAAAGATAATGCCGTCTACGGGTTCGTCAAATTCGGGATGGTGGTAGATGCCTGCCTTCACCACCCAAAATTTTGCGAGTTCGGCCAGCACGGGTACCACCACCACCGCCATCAGCCAGGCCGGTAGGGGAATAAACTGCCGCACCAAAAACACCGGGATGAACGCCAGAATCCCTAAGCCAAAAATTCTGAGCACCAGACCGCGCGGTTCTGGGTTGAGCTTGTCGCGAGTGTAGAAAAACCACAGCAAAAACGCCAAAGGGGCCAAGGCCAGAGCCACAATGCCCACCACCGTAGCCAGTACGCTCGGATCGCTCGCAAGATTTGCCATGGGGCTAAGAATTTGGGTAAATCGCTTCTGAATGATACCTCGACCACAATCTTTGTAAGATAGGGGTTCACGGCAAACAAGGCGGCGGGCAAGCTCATGCAGGATGTGTTGGTCATTGGCGCGGGGCCAGCGGGGCTATCGCTGGTGGCAGCCCTGGCAGAGACGGGGCTGACGGTGCAGGGGTTGGCCCTAGCCGATCCGGCGCACCCCTGGCCCAATACCTACGGCATCTGGGTTGATGAGCTCGAAGATGTCGGCCTGGTGCCGTTTCTAGACCATCGCTGGAAGGACTGCCTGGTGCAGGTCAACAGTGGCCCCGTGCCTCTGCACCGCGAGTATGGTCTGCTGAGTAAAGATCGGCTGCAAGCCCACTGGCTGACCCAGGCTGAGCAGAATCGAGTCACCTGGCATCGGGGGAAAGTGGTTCGCCTTGAGCACGGGCCGACCCACACCCAAGTCACCACGGCATCGGGTGAAACTCTCGCCGCTCGACTGGTGATCGATGCCACGGGCCATCAGGCGGCGCTGGTGCGGCGTCCAGAGGCTCCGGAGCTGTCGTTTCAGTCGGCCTACGGCATTGTGGGGCGCTTTTCTCAGCCTCCAACCGCCCCTCAGCAGATGGTGCTGATGGACTTTCGCGACGACTACCTCAGCCCAGAGCAGCGGCAAGAACCACCGACCTTTCTCTACGCGATGGATCTGGGCGATGGGATGCATTTTGTGGAAGAAACCTCGTTGGCCCACCACCCGGCGATTTCTATGGAAGTGCTGGCTCAACGTTTGCACCAGCGGCTGCGCCATCGGGGTATTGAGGTCGAGGATATTCACCATGTGGAGCGGTGCCTGTTTCCAATGAACCAGCCGCTGCCCGATTTTACCCAGCGGGTGGTGGGCTTTGGCGGGGCAGCCAGCATGGTGCATCCGGCCTCGGGCTATATGGTGGGGGCACTGCTGCGGCGGGGGCCGGGGTTGGCGGAGGCGATCGCAGCGGCCCTCAGCTCATCCCAAACTACCCCTGACCAAGTGGCCCACCAGGCCTGGCAAGCCCTTTGGCCTGCCGATCGCGTCCGCAAGCACTATCTCTATCTCTTCGGCCTCGAAAACCTCATGGCCTTTGATGCGCCACAGCTGCATCAATTTTTTGATACCTTTTTTAACCTGCCGACCGACGACTGGGCCGGTTTTTTGGCCGACAATCTCTCCCTGCCTGAGGTGGTGCAGGCCATGCTGGGGCTGTTTGGCCGCGCCCCCAACCCCGTGCGCTGGGGGCTGATGCGATCGGTGTTTAGCCACGGCCACCTGCTGGGGCGCACCTTGATGAGCTAGGGCGTGTTATGAAACCCCTCCGGCAACATCTGTTGCCGCTAACGATCCGTGAGACAGCTTCAGGATTGGAAGTTTAAAGCCAAAGCATCATGGCTGAAATCGTCAGCAGGGCAAGATAATTGACCGCTCGTTTCTCATAGCGTGTGGCAATGCGCCGATACTGCTTCAATCGATTTAGCGTACGCTCGACCCGATTTCGTTCTCGATAGGCGGCGTGGTCAAAGCGAGTGCCCTGGCGAGATTCATTCGCCCGCCGGGGAATCATTGCGCCAATCCCCCGCCGTCGCAGATAGTCACGAATGGGTTTGCCGGTATACCCCTTATCCCCTGCAACCCGTTTCGAGTGGAGGCGGGGACGCCCCGGCCCCGCTCGCTTGACGGCCCCTCGCTCCATTAATGGCTCAACCATCGCGGCCTCATGACGCTGACCAACTGTGAGCGAGAACGTCACCGGTTTGCCAGACGCTTCGCAACGGAGGTGAATCTTGGTACTGAAGCCGCCTGGGCTATAGCCAAGAGCTTCTTGCTCGGCTGAACTGCCGCTAGCGCCAGCGGCGTGCTGATGCGCTCGAATCACGCTGCCATCGACAAAATGGAGCGTTCAGCCAAACTCCCCAGCCGTATTGGCGTGCTGCTGCAACCGCTCCAGGATCTCAGACCAAAGTCCGCGTTTGCGCCAGGCATAAAATCGTCCCGATACCGTTTCCCAGGCCCCATATCGGTCGGGCAAATTGCGCCAGGGGGCACCCGTACGTAAGACCCAAAGAATGCCATTGAGGGTAACGCGATGGTCATTGGGCAGTCGTCCGCCTTCAGGGCTCGGTTTAGGCATCAATGGCTGTAAGCGTTGCCATTGATCATTGGTCAAATCTCGTCGTGAAATAGGATTGCGTTCTGCCAAAGGCTGTCAGTTTAAGTGTACTAATCTACACTCCCATCGTATCGCCGGTTTTAAAACACTGCCTAGTCGCTAGAGTCAACCTCAATTTCTTCCCAAGGGTTGGAGTTGACATTGCGCAGACGCTTGAGCATCCAGTCAAAGCGAATGTTGCCCATGGAGAGCATATCGCCCATCTCGTCGAGCCCAGCCTCATTGGGGCTAGCCACCGGACGCCAGTGCTCGCCCTGGAGGTGCTTGACGGTGCTGCGCAGGCGGCTCGAGAGCAAAATAGCCAACGCTCGATAAAAGCGTGAGGCAAACCACATGTCATGCTGTAGCTTGTGACGCAGCTGACTACAGGAAATGGCCAGCACAATACCGGCTTCGAGGGCCGTTACCGTCGCCGAAGGCGGTTGACCATCCACAAACGACATTTCGCCCACCACCTCACCCGTTGCCAGCTGAGCAATGGGCTGGTCGCCCATGGCCGCCACCGAAACCTCTAAACTACCGTTTAGAATGAGGAAAATATCGTCGCAGGCGGCACCCTCACGAATCAACACCTCTCCCGGTTGCAGTTCTCGACGCTGACCAGCATCAATCAGCCAATCAACGTCTTCATCGTCTAAAACCCCGAGAATAAATACCACACGCTTCATGACTGCGGCCCCACGTCACAATACCCGAACCGCCCATGGCGGTGATAACAGCACCCACTGATCTGCACCCCAAGGACAGAGGCCAGCCGAGGAACATTGCCGTATCGCTACCTGATGTCAATCATGCCAGTTTTCTAACATAGCCTACGATGGGATGTAAGGAACATTGCTCTAGTATTGGTGTTCTGCAACAGTTCTCAACACCAGTTGAAGGATTGAGACTTGGCCTTCGGGCCGCCAGATATTGCCCATTCTCTACTTAAGTTTTCCATGACTACTGCGACTCCGGGGACGGCCATGGCAGCCTCGGCCCTCACCGACGACGTGGCTGTGCGAGCCTATTTTTTAGGCCAAAGTATTGATCTAAGTGCCCTGGCTAACCCCAACGGCCCAGCATTAGCTCCGTCGTCGCCGCTGATGGTGCCCGTCGGTGAGACCGGGCAGGGCGTGCTGTTCAGCTACGGTGCCGTAGTGCTATTTGGCCTTTCAGAATCGGCTGAGCAAGCCTTTGTTACCACTCTCAAGCCCCACATTGCAACCCCCATTGACCAGCCCGAAACCGAAGCCGCTACAATTCGCCTGGCCCCCAACAGCAGCGGCAAAGTGCAGGATGGGCTGATTTTTTTGTCGTCCCTTGATGGGCGTCACCTGCATCTAGTGGCCGATGTGATGGCTAAGAGCGTTGTCTTGGCCCACTACGAGATCGGTGCCGCCGCTGTGTTCGATCGCATTGAGCCCTACGCTGTGGAGCTACAGCACCAGCACCGCCCTAGCGTTCAGGGCGACCAGTTACTCAAGCAGATTGGCCAGACGTTGATGATTCAGCACAAAATTGTGGGTCGAGTCGAAATCGTCGATAAGCCTGAGCTGCTGTGGGAGTACCCTGAGCTTGACTTCCTTTACCACCGCCTGGAAGACGAGTACGAAATTCGCGATCGCCACTCTGCCCTAGAGCGCAAGCTCGATCTGGTTAGCCGCACCGCTGAAACGGTGCTCGATCTCCAGCGGCACCAAACCGGCCTGCGGCTGGAGTGGTATGTGGTGCTGCTGATTGTGGTAGAAGTGCTGCTGTCGCTCTATGACCTGTTTGTTCGCCCCCGCTGAGGTTCCGATGGGAAAGTCTATTGTCGTGAATCAAACTGAGTTTGAGCAAGCGGTGCTGCAACCGTCGTTTGATCGGCCGGTGCTGGTCGATTTTTTTGCCACCTGGTGCGGCCCTTGCCAACTGCTCAAACCCATGCTCGAAAAGCTCGCCCAGGAATACGACTTCACCCTGGCCAAGGTCGATATTGACGCCAACCCCGATCTGGCCAAAGCCTTCAAAGTCGAGGGGGTGCCCGACGTGCGTGTTGTCACTCAGGGGCAGGTGCAGGAGGGGTTTGTGGGAGTGCTGCCCGAGCCGCAGCTGCGGGAGCTGTTGGCTGGTCTAGGTCTGCAATCCTCTCTGGAGCAAGATCTGGCGGCGTTTGAAGCCGCCCAGGTCAGTGGGGATAAAGCTGAGGTATTGCCCGCCCTAGCCACGCTGCTGACCCGCTACCCCAACAATGGCCAGATTTTGCTCAAGGCCGCCCAGGTGTACCTGGTGCAGGGAGATGATGCCCTGGCCAGCCAGTATTTAGATTTGATCGACCCGAGCGATCGCGCCACCGCCGACCGGGCCGATGGCATTCGAGGCCTGCTCACCCTGCGCCAGTCCTTAGCCGACTTGGGGAATTCTGATTTAGATATCGCCTACGGAGCCGCAGGGCAGGCAGCGCTAGAGGGCGATTTTGCCGCCGCCCTAGAGGGTTTTTTGGGGGTGGTGGAGCGCGATCGCACCTACCACAGTGACGCTGGTCGCAAGGCCATGCTCACCGTCTTTAAACTCTTGGGTAACGACGACCCCCTCACCCTCACCTACCGCAAACGCCTAATGCAAGCCCTTTATTGACCAAACCTTTACTTAGGAAAGTTTAAAGAATATCAGGCCAAAAGCGTTTGGTTAAAGCCACGACAGTTATTGTAAAGACAGTTCCCTAAGCTGATTTTTTAGCATTTTGGCCAACGCTACCTAATCGGTAAACCCTATGTCCCTCCTGGCACGCTGGCTTGAGTTTTTGCGATTTCTCGAAGGGCTGTTGGAGTTCTTAGACTTTCTCACCACCCCCCTGGGTCTGGTAGCCAGCGTGGGGCTGGGGTTCTATAGCCTGCTGGTCTTTTTGGGTGCCGATGCCTCAGCCGCCGCTACCCTAGCCGGCTCAGTCGCTTTGGGCCTCAGCTGCCTCATCACCCGCCCCGACTTCTGAGGCGATTGCAAAAACAGTTTCCCAGTGGTGGGCAGTGCCCACCCTACGGTGGCTACAGTCGCTGGATGAAAGCTGGTATCTTCTTTCGCAAAAATCTCCTGACGCCTACCGTCTCCATTCCCATAGATAGGCGCGATCAACTCAACACTTAAAACTAAGCACTCAGAACTCCTCTCATCTCCTTCCCCATCCTCACCACCGCCCCCATTCCCTCACCCGTTATGCTCCCCGCCGCCGAGGCCGAAGCCAAAATTCTCGATCTAATGCCACTGCCAACCGAGGTAGAGCTGGTTTCCCTAAACACCTGCCTGGGTCGCGTTCTCGCCAAGGCTATTCCCAGCCCGCTCGATTTTCCCCACTGGGATAACTCGGCGATGGATGGCTATGCCGTGCGCTACGAGGATGTGCAGGGAGCCAGTGCTGGGCAGCCCAAGGTGCTGACGCTGACGGAGACAATTCCGGCGGGGCGATCGCCCCAGCTACTCGTCGGCCCAGGCCAGGCCGCCCGCATTCTCACGGGCTCCATGCTGCCCGCTGGAGCCGACACCATCGTGATTCAAGAAGTCACCCAGCGCGAGGGCGATCGCGTTTTGGTGCTAGAAACCCCAGCGCCGCAGCAGTTTGTACGCCACAAGGGCAGCTTTTGTCGGGCAGGCGACCTGCTTATGGCCCCAGGCCTCTCCATCGGCGGGCCAGAACTGGCGGTACTGGCCTCAGCCCAGTGTCTTCAGGTGCCGGTATTTCCCCAGCCTCGGGTAGCAATCCTCTCCACGGGCGATGAGCTAGTGATGCCGGATGCGCCGCTTCAGCCGGGGCAAATTGTCGATTCTAACCAGTATGCGCTGGCGGCCTTGGTGCGGCAGGCGGGGGCAGTTCCCCTGCCCCTGGGCATTGTGCCCGATCAGCCCCAGGCGCTGAGGGCCGCAATTCAGTCGGCGCTGGCTCAAGCGGATGTAATTGTGTCATCCGGGGGCGTCTCTGTAGGCGATTACGACTATGTCGATGAGATTTTGGCGGAGCTGGGGGCGACGCTGCATATTCGCTCGGTGGCGGTCAAGCCCGGCAAACCGCTTACTGTGGCAACCTTCCCGGCAGAGGGGGGGGCTGCACCGCTGTACTTTGGCCTACCCGGCAACCCGGTGTCGGCCCTGGTGACGTTTTGGCGGTTTGTAGCCCCGGCGCTGCGGAAGCGATCGGGCCTAGCTACCAGCTGGGGGCCAACGTTTGTGCCCGCTACGACTCGCGATGCGCTGAAGGCGGGGGGCCAGCGAGAAACCTACCTGTGGGGAAAGCTTACAGCGACTCCCCAGGGCTACGAGTTTGGGTTAGCAGGCGGCGGGCACAACTCTGGCAATTTAATCAATCTGGCGGGAACAAACGCGCTGGCGGCGGTGCCGGTGGGGACAAAACTGATCCCTGCAGGAGCTACGGTTTCAGTAATGGTGGTGGGTTCTTAGCAGGTCGGCCCCTTCGACTCCGATCAGAGTACGGCGATCGCAGGCGGCTTAGGCTGGCTTTTTCTGGCCGATCGCCTCACAGACATACTCCATCGCCGCAGAGTTGAGGAGATCGGGGGCAACGGGCATCCAGCGATCGCTGCCCACGGGGCCATTGAACTCGACATCGCGAAAGCGGCGGCGATCGCAGTCATATTCGGTCAAATAATCAGTGCGCTGGGGCTGCCCAGAGCGGCGATCGACATAGTAACTAGCCACCCGCACATGTCCCTGTCCCCTAGGCTCGATAGAATCGACATCGACAAACTGCTGCTGCTGGCCTTGGCTGGCTTCGGCCACCGCCTGCCAGGTAGCAGCCAGGGCGCTGGTTGGGTAAACAGCCCAAGTCAGGGCTAGCCCTAAAACCAACGCAACCATCCTGCCCAGCCACCATTGCGATATTGGCCCCAAAGGCAACAGGACATGCTTAAAAAATTGCGGGCGTTGTTTCACAGGGGGCATTCTGGGAGTATGGTGGGCTCAAGTTCAGGCAGCGATGCCGCGATTCACGTAGCATTCGGGAACCGACTCGGAGCGAGTATCCATTCCGGAATCGCCCCACAGATCATGAGTTACCCCAGCCCGCTTAGTCAAGGCTATGGGGCGAGGCACAGGCAACAGGAGGCCAGCCGTGACCCGCAAAATTCGCACAATTACCAAAGTCATTGCGCGATCGGGGCAGGCTGATGCCCTCAAAGCGCTGATGATTGAAGTGGCTGAACTAGCCCGCGAAAATCCAGGCTGTCTGCGGTTTGAGCTGTTGCAGGGCAACGCCAACCCTGGAGAGCTGGTCAGCCTAGGAGAATGGCAAAACGACGCCGCGTTTCAATCCCATTTTCGCTCGGGATATATGGACGAGTTTATGCGCGAGATTCCTGAACTAGTCGATCATCCCCCCGATATCCAGTGGTACACGCTGGTGATGTAGGTGATGGGCTTTAAAGCGTAGGGAAAAACAGCGCCCGGTAAGCCCCAATCAACGCCTCACCCCAGAACAGCGTGAGCACGGCACCGATCGCTAAAAACGGGCCAAAGGGCATTGGCTGACGGCGGCTAATGAGTTTGAGGGCGATCGCCCCTCCCCCCACCGCTGCCCCCACCACACAGGCCAAAAAACCGCTGAGCAACACTCCCTGCCAGCCGAGCCACGCTCCCAGCATGGCCGCCAGTTTGGCATCGCCGCCCCCCATGGCCGTTTGGCCTAACGCCGCCGAGGCAAACAGAGTAATCAAGTCAAAAATCCAAATGCCCAAGACCGCTCCCAATATGCCGCCCAGCAGGCTTTGCATGGGGCTAGGCCAAGATTCACCCTGAAGCAGGGGCAGCAAAAACTTCACCCCCAAGCCGAGCAGCAGCCCCGACTGAGTGAGGGAATTGGGCAGCGTCAGAGTATCCACATCAATAAACGCCAGCGCCACCAGCCAACTCAGCAACAGCCAATAGCCCAGCATGAGCCAGGTGGGGCCAACCAGCCAAAACGTCGCCAAAAACAGCGCCCCGGTCAACGCCTCAATCAGCGGATAGCGAGGAGAAATCGCAGTGCGACAGTAGCGACAGCGCCCCCTGAGCCAGAGCCAGCCCAGCACCGGCACGTTGTCGTAGGGTTTGAGCTGGGTATGACACTTAGGGCAGCGAGACGGCGGGTGCAGCAGCGATAGCCCCGCAGGTACCCGGTAGATCACCACATTGAGAAAGCTGCCCACGGCGGCACCAAACAGAAACACAAGCGCTGAGGTGACGAGGGCATCCATAATAGGCAGTCGAACGGACAAAAGAACAATCGGGGATGTCAGAGCCAAACCAGTCGCGGGAGCATACCGTTGATTTTGGGGTTGTCCCAATTAGTGGTTGTCTCAATTAATTGACAAACTACTAGGTTTAGAATGCCCAGGACGCTGGGGATGAACGATCTGGCTAGGCGATCGGTCTATGGCCAGGCTCGAAAACCCAGCTTTGCGGGTGAAAAGCACTGTGAAATTGATGTCGTTGACCAAAATAGAGCAGGGACACTGCATTTGCAGGTTGTCTTGGTTAGCTCAACCTGGGCCAAAACGGGCATAGCAGAGCTAATGTCGGTGGCACTTGGGGGTAGGCCGAGGCCGCCAATGGTCTCAGGCCAACAACGCTAGCCCCCAGAACAAGGGCCGTTTTGAGTAGCTTACAGTTCATGGAGAATCCTTCGCTCTACCATAGGCTGAAGGGCGCTTACGGGGATATCAATATCAAAGATGATGAGGAACTCAATCAGCTCAATTCAGCAATCTAATGTCGCAAAACTAAAGACTTTGAACTTTCTCCCCTCGCCTGGGGTTCACCATCCCCTGCTCTGAGTTAGGAATGGCCAGACGGATTGAATGGGGCCGGTCTCGGCGGCCAAACCCTATCGCCTGGGCGCGATTGGTTTAGAATCACCACAGATAGCCCTTTATCTTCGATTTGGGAATGGCCCAGTCTTCTACACCTCGCCGCCCGCAGATCAGCCCCTGGGATCGTCTGACGACCTTCGCCACCAGCGAAACCGTTCTCTACGTGCTGAAACGCATTTTGCAGGCGGCCCTGACCCTGCTATTGGCCTCAGCCCTCAGCTTCTTTGTCATTCAGCTAGCTCCGGGTAACTTTCTGGATCAGTATCGCCAGAGCCCGCAGTTTTCGCCTGAGACTCTGGCACAGTTAGAGGCCCAGTTTGGCCTCGACCAACCGGTGTGGCGACAGTACCTCAACTGGCTCTACCAGATGATCTTTCACGGCAACTTTGGTTTGAGCTTTGCCTACCAGCGTCCGGTGGTCGATCTGCTGTGGGAGCGGGTGCCGAATACCCTGCTGCTCGCCTTGGCGGCTTTTTTGGTCACTTGGCTAGTCGCGCTTCCCATGGGCATTGTGAGCGCGGTCAACCAAAATCGCCCGGTCGATAAAGTGTTGCGGGTGCTGAGCTACCTGGGCCAGGGCATGCCCAGTATTGTGACCGGCCTGCTGCTGCTGTTCTTTGCCCAGAGCGTAGCGCCGCTGTTCCCCATTGGCGGGCGCACTAGCATCATCCACGATGACCTCAACTGGTTTGGCAAGATTGTCGATGTGGGCTGGCACCTAATTTTGCCGACCCTGGCCCTCAGCATCACCAGCTTTGCCGGGCTCCAGCGCATTACCCGAGGGCAACTGCTCGATGTGCTGCGCCAAAACTATATTCAAACCGCCCGGGCCAAGGGACTGTCAGAAAATCGGGTGGTCTATGTCCACGCCCTGCGCAACGCGGTGAACCCGCTGATTACTCTCCTGGGCTTTGAGTTTGCTGGCCTGCTGGGCGGCGCATTCATCACCGAAACCTATTTCAACTGGCCTGGTCTGGGAAAACTGACCCTCGAAGCGGTACAGGCCCAGGATTTGTATTTGGTGATGGCGAGCCTGATTATGGGGGCGGTGCTGCTGATTATTGGCAACCTGCTGGCCGATCTGGCGCTGAGCTTTGTCGATCCTCGCATTCGCCTGTCGGATATTAACTGAGGCAGCTAGAACGTATGGTTTCTCAGCTCTACTACTTGCTGCGATCGCGCGCCGACGGCAGCTATCTGGTAGCTCGCCCCCACGGGCTGGGCAGCCCTGACCAGCCGCCGCCTACGGGGTTTCTGCTGGTGTTTACCGCCGACTACGATGCCCTCAGCTATCTCAACGCCCATGCCCCCGAACTGAGCGACAAATTTGCGATCGAAACCATCACTGCCTCAAGCCTCAAACCCTTGATCAACCGCTGGGATTTTCAGGGTTTAGGCATGGTCAATGACCCTCGACTGCCCCAGGTCGAGTTTTTCAACCGCAGCTAAACCCCATTCAACGCCAGCAAGGTAACAAGCCATGGCTGATAGAACCCAGTACCTGCTGGCACTCGTACAACGCAGCGTTAGGCCTTATATCGCCAATCCCAAAACAAAAGCGGTTATGGTCTCAGGCTCAGTGGCCGAGGGGCGATGCGATGAGTATTCAGACTGCGACGTGATGTTGTACTACGATGAGTTGCCCACTGAAGCCGAATTGGAGCAGGCGCGGCAGCAAAATCAGGGTGCAGAACTGATTGAGTTGTTGGGCGATCGCCAGTCGGGTGCGGTTGGCGAAACGTTTAGGCTAAACGGGGTGGAATGCCAGTTTGCCCACACTGCGATCGCCCAGTGGGAAGCAGAAATAGCCTCCGTACTGGAAAAATTCGAGATTCAACCCGGCATCATGAAAATGCTGCACGGCACCTTGATCGGCATACCGCTTTACGGAGAAGCCCTCATTCATCAGTGGAAAGCCAATATTGCCAAGTACCCCGATCCACTCGCCCAAGCCGTGGTGGAGCACCATCTCATTTTTTTTGCCCTGTGGGGCATGCAGCCAAAGCTGGCTCGGCGCGATGCTACCCTCTGGTATCACCAAATTCTGATTGAGTCTGCTCAAAATATTCTCGGTGTACTGGCGGGGTTGAACCGCCTGTATTTCTCAACGTTTCAATTCAAGCGCATGGGCACCTTGATCGAGCAAATGGAGATTGCCCCTCAAAATCTTGCGCTACGGCTGGAAGGTTTATTTCACCAAGAGGCATCTACCGCAGCCCTTCACCTGAAAGCCTTAGTGCAAGAGACTATAGCAGTGGTCGAGACCCACATGCCCCAGGTAAATACCGCGTTCGCCAAACGGCAGCTAGGCTGGAGACAGCAGCCGTGGCAAATTCCTTCAGCAGATTAAAGGCCAGACAGATCCTAGACTCATGACCCCGGATTCTGGCGAGTAAAGAGCCTGAAATAAAGTCCCTGAGCCAGTTCTTTAATCGGAAACAACAGATAGGTCAGCGGGTTAATGGTAACAATGATGTTGCGCACGTTGCGCTTGGCTAGAGCCACCACTGCCCAGGCCACCCAGTCGGCAGACATCACCCCAATCGGGTTGAGGCTGCTCTTAAACGGCCCCAGAACCACCTTGCGCACTACGCAGGGGGCATCGAGCCGTCGCAGACTGACCAGGTCGCCCATCAATCGCTTAGACAGTTCGTACAGGGGGCTAAAGGCCGGGTTGACCTCGGCTTCGGAGGTGTTAACCCAGACTTCCTTGGTAGCCCGTTGGGGTGACGTTTCCACCGTGCCAAAAAAGACTTCCATCAAACGATGGCCTGAAAGGGCGTTAGCCTCCAGCGATGTGTGAATGGCCTCTGGGGTGCGATCGCCGTGCACATTCAGCCCGTGGTTCAGAATGAGAATGTCTACTTTCTTGAAGGCGTCGCGCAGGTCGGCCTCGGCTCCGGGCTGCCACTGCCAACAGGTGACCCCCTCCTCAAAGGTAGCCTCAATGGAGGTCGTGAGGGCAATGGGTCGGGCCTTTTGGCGGATCAATTCTTGCAGCAGCGCCCGGCCCAGGGTGCCCGACGCGCCGGTAACCGCCACGGTCTTGCCCTTAAGGGAAACAGCAGTGCCCATTAGCTTATCTAGAAAAGTAAAGTATCCGGCAAAGTAGGCGTTGGTGTCGTCGAAGTGGTGCCGCCAGTGATAGGTGCGGTTGACCCGCCAGTTGCCAGGGATAGTGGTCAATTCGCCGGGTTCGTGGGTGAGGTCGGTGGTGAGCAACCAGCCCTGGGACCGCGCGATCGCCGCCATCAAAAATCCCAGCCCGTATATTGACCCCAGCCACAGCCCAGAGATGTCGGTAGAAATCGCTAGCCCCGCCAGTACCCCAGTCATGACGATGGCTTCGGGGGTGTCATTGTAGAGCTGAGCCTGGCGATAGAGGTCGGGGCTAACGGGGGTGAAATCTTTTTTGTAGGCCCGGTGGTGCCAGTTGTGGAGGCGCATGAGGGGCGGCCAGTAGTGGCTGACCATATGATAAATATCGCGCACCGCCTCTGCAATTAGGATCGCGATCGCGCCCCACAATCCCTGCAAAACAACCGTTTCAAGCGGCATACAAATTTCCACACCATGTCGAGCAATTCACATTCTGACACGACTTGCTGCGGGGTGCAGACCTCTAAACAGCAGCAGAGCCCCGAGGCTAGCCCCGGAGCTCTGCTGCCTATTACAGATGAACAAGGCTATACCGAAGGTTCAGCCGCTGCAGATGGAGAACCCACCGGGCGAGAAACCTCAATGCCATTTTCTTCGAGCACCACTATTGGGTCGCTGCCTCGCATGTCAATGCGCTTCACTAGCACCTGCCCATTAGACACTCGCTGACCGGCCCTGACGTACTGGCTACCAGCAGAGGTCTCTACCACGGCAAAATTTTCACTGCCAATGGTCATCACCCCGGTGACGAGGACGGCCTCAGCCAGAGTGGGCTGGGGCAGCTGGGGCAAAGGAGCCAAGGGCGGTCGAGTAGCTGGTTGTTGTCCCCCTGCCCCTGAGCTACCGGGGGAGGCACCACCCCCACCGGGGGTGCCAGAGGTGCCAGGGGCCGTGGCTACAGGCGATCCGGTACCACCACCACCGCCGCCCCCGGTCGTAGCGCCAGCTCCTCTGGTCGGTGCCGCAGCAGTAGCCGTACCAGGGGTTGCGCCCCCCGTTGGCGGGGTAGGCGGGGCAACAACCGGCGGCGGCGGGGGCGGAATGGGCACTACAGCGAAGGGATCGATACGGCTGTTATTGATCTGCTGAAGGCGTTCGTTGGGGTCTGTAGACTGAATTAGGTCGGCCCGGGCGATGGGCGACAGCTGAGGCGCAACGGGCACCAATGGCTCCGCAAATTCCTCTTCGGCAACCACCTGCTCGTCAGGTATAGGGATCGACTCTATGGGAACTTCTTCAGCGGGAATGCTCTCTTCGAGGGGGGCACCGGCCTGCTGCGCTCGCTGGGCAATAAACCCACCCAAGAAGGGAATCGATGCCAGCATGGACAACAGCCCCCCTAGGAATATCAGGAAGCTGTTTCGAGCCCACTTGCGGCCTCGAAACTTAATCCAATAGACAAAGAGAGCAAAGGGGATAAACAGCGACAGCAAACCCCAGACAGGGCTGACCTGAAACGCGTCTATAGCGCCAATAAGGCTGCCCACAGTAGCCAGCAAAGCGCCGAGAATAATTAAGACTAAAAACGCGATCGCCCCCATGGCTGAGCCTCCTTGCTTCCTGAGCCGATGTTCCTAAACGATAGCTCAATTCTGACGATGCAGAGCGTTTTAGGCGGTTTCGTCTTCGTTAGACACCATTAGCACCTGAAGATGCTTTAGCCCCTGCTTCACGCGGCGCGATACGGTAACGGCGCTAATCCCCATGCGTTCGGCCGTTTCTTTTTGGGTGAGGTCGTAGAGAAAGACAAATTCCAGCACTTCGCGGGTGCGCTGCTCAAGCTGGTGCAGAGCCTGCTGGAGGCGAAGTTGATCTTCCTGGGCCAGCTGAAAACTTTTGTATTTGAGGTCGGGCAGCAGGTCGCCCAGACAGCCTGACTCTTCATCTTGCACTGGGGCGTCGAGGCTCAGCAGAGAGCGGTTGCGGTTGGCCAGCTTGACTTCTTGCCATTCGGCGGCAGAAATATCGAGGGCAGCGGCCACCTCAGCATCGCTGGGCAAACGACCCATATCGGCTTGCAGCTGGCGAATGACGCGGGCCGACTGGCTTTGCAGCGCCTGCCACCGACGCGGAATGCGCATAGAGGTGCTTTTATCGCGCAGGTAGTGCTGAATTTCGCCGCGAATGTAGGGAATCGCAAAGGAGCTAAAGGCATAGCCCTTGCCCATGTCGAAGCGCTCGATGGCACGAATCAGCCCCAGGCTGCCCACCTGCATGAGGTCGTCGAAGGTCTCGTTAGATTGCTGTAGCCAGCGGTAGGCCTCGCGCCGCACTAGCCCAATGTTGAGCTGCACTAGCTGATTGCGCAGATTGAGGTCAGGATTGCTCTGATAGAGCCGCAGCAGCTCTAGGGTGCTGCCTTTAGCTTGAAATCGAGAAGTGGCGACCATGGCGATCTCAGGAAGTGTTGAATCCAGTCGGGTAAACCGAGAACTATGCTGCCTGACGGAAAAGCCCCGAACAGTAACAGAGGTAGTCATGGGATGCAGCGGCAAATTGTCTCTTGCCGCTGCATCCCTAGGGCTCTCTGTTAACGACAAGGCTGTGCATAACAGGATCGTGTGCTCGTGATATAAGCCTAAGGGCCGACGGAAGGGGCCACAATGGCGTAACTACGGATACCTATGGACTCGCCTCACTAGTATAGAAGCTGGCGATTCTGTTCTAAAGTCTTCTGGCCCTGGCCAGAAGCGCCAGGGTCTCAAGGGGCCGAGCTGGGGTGCCTATCCTCAGATTTCGTTGGGTGCTAAGCCTTGTGCTGCAATGGCTGTAGCCTTGTTTACGTAATTTCTATGGCCCTGTAAATTTTTGACGAAGTCTGCCAATTCCTACGGAGCCGACGGAGTGAATCTTATTCTTTTTGTAATTGCTCCTTTGACTTAGGCTTGGCTAGCTAGATCAAAGACCCGTATTTTCCCTGGAGACGAGTCAGAACCGTTACATAAGTTTGGAGTTGGTGCTCACGTTAGGCACAACAGCGTGTGACCTTTCTCACCCGAAACTCATTTACAGGAAGCAAGGCGGTGACAAAATGGCGTCAGGCTGGCGATCGCCAGCTCGTAATCTAGAGCTTAATCGCATGGTTTTCTTTCAGTCTCGCCCCGGCTGGCAGCTGCCGGAGTCTCGGGTGACAGCCGAGGGGGTATTTTGGCAGCGGCGACGGTTTATGAAGTCGCTGATTGGGGCAGGGGTGGGCTTTGCCGCTGCTTCAGCCGGGGCCTGTCAGCGATCGACGACCATGGATGCAGACCTGGCGAAGACCCTGGGAGAACCGCTGAGTGGGGTGAGGCTCAACAGCGCCTTTGCCGATGCTGGCCGAGAGCCGACGCCGCAAATGTATGCCAGCAGCTACAACAATTTCTACGAGTTTGGCGGGAGTAAAAACATCTGGGCCAGCGCCCAAGCCCTGCCGACCGATCCCTGGCCTCTAGAGGTGACGGGGCTGGTAAAAAATCCTCAAACCTTTAGCTTGGATGACTTAACTCAGCGCTTTGCCCTAGAGGAGCGCATCTACCGGTTTCGCTGTGTAGAAGCCTGGGCGATGGTCGTGCCTTGGATTGGTTTCCCGATGCGCGATCTGATGGCGGCGGTGGAGCCGACTTCAGCAGCTAAGTACGTTCGGTTTACCTCCTTCTATGACTCGGCGGTGTGCCCTGGCCCCAGTCTGGGCTTTGCCCGCGACCTGCCCTGGCCCTACACCGAGGGGCTAACGGTGGAAGAAATGGCCAATGACTTAGCCTTTTTCGCGGTGGGCGTGTACGGGCGTACTCTGCCCAAACAGCACGGTGCCCCAATCCGGATGGTAATGCCCTGGAAGTACGGGTTTAAGGGAGCTAAGTCGATCGTCAAAATTGAGTTTGTGGCTGAGCAGCCCGCCACCTACTGGAATACGCTGGCCCCCAATGAGTACAAGTTTGAGGCCAATGTAGAGCCCGATGTGCCTCATCCTCGCTGGTCGCAGGCTAAGGAGCGGTTGGTGGGGGAAAGCACGGCGCTGTTTACCTGGGAGGAGCAGCCGACGTTGATCTACAACGGCTATGGGGAGTATGTGGCGGCGTTGTATGGGTAGGTGGGTGAGTGAGTAGGTGAGTAAGTGAGCGGGTAGGTGAGTGAGGCAATCCAAAATCGCCTATCCAAAATCCAAAATTGGGACTTAGGCGGCGATCGCAGCCCGAATCACTTCTTTATCCAGATCTTTACCAATGACGACCAGTCGGGTTTGGCGAGGTTCGGCGGCTTGCCAAGGGCGGTCAAAAAAGGAGTCAAACCGCTGGCCAACGCCGTGGACTACCAGGCGCATAGCTTTGTTGGGCACATCCACAAAGCCCTTGATGCGGTAGATTTCGTGGGTGGCGGCCAGGGTTTCTAACCGCTTGACTAGAGCCTTGGGGTCAAAACTTTGATCAAGCACGATGGGAATGGCCACAATGTCGTCGTCGTGGTCATGCTCATGCTCATGGTCATGGTGGCTGGGGCGGCTGTCGAGGTTGTCTTCGACGGCGGCGTTAAAGCCCAGCAGCAAATCAGGGCTGATGGGGCTGCTGCCCTCGCCTCCAGCTAGACCTAGCACTTTGACGGGGCGGGGCAGCTGCTGGGTGAGCCAGGTTTCGATGCGGGTGCGATCGCCCTCACTCACCTTATCTACCTTGGTCAGCAGCACCAGGTCGGCGCAGTTGAGCTGATCCTCAAACAGTTCTTCGAGGGGTGTTTCGTGGTCGAGGCTGTCGTCGGCCTGGCGCTGGGCTTCTAAAGCGGGCAAGTCGCCCACTAGGTCGCCAGCGGCAAGGGCTTCACAATCAACCAGGGTAATGACGCTGTCAACGGTGGCGGCGGTGCGAATTTCGGGCCAGCGAAAGGCTTGCACCAGGGGCTTGGGCAGGGCGAGGCCAGAGGTTTCGATCACAATGCAGTCGATCTGGTCGCGGCGGGTCATGAGCTGCTGCATGGTGGGCAAAAACTCTTCCTGCACAGTGCAGCAGAGACAGCCGTTAGTGAGTTCGAGAATGTTGGTTGCAGCGGGTTCGGTGATCTCATCTTCATCACACACCTGACAGCTGCGCAGCAGGTCGCCGTCGATACCCACTTCGCCAAACTCATTGACCAGCACAGCAATGCGCCGCCCCTCGGGGTTTTGCAGCAGCTGGCGAATCAGGGTAGTTTTGCCCGCCCCCAAAAAGCCGGTAATGATGGTGACTGGAATTTTATGCATAGCCTTCACAATTCGCCGACCCTCAACCTATCACAGCGGCTGCCAGAGAGAGGGGATAACCCCCATCGCGGCGCAGCGGCGCAGTCGTCAGCGCTGGAGTAAATTATTCGGCATCCCCCACCCACGCCTGGTTTACCTCACCAAAGATGGCGCTGGGGTGGCAGTAGTACTTGAACTCCAGCAGGTTAAAAAACGGGTCCTGCAAAAAGAAGGTGCGGTGTTCTAAGGTGCTGCCTGCAAAGCGCCGCTTTTCGCCTTGATAAAAGGTGAGCTGCTGATCTTTGGCCCGGTGCAGCAGCGTTTCCCAATCGGTTTCGGCCAAAAAAACCAGGCCAAAATGGCGGGGGTAAATGCCCTTTTGCGGGGCCAGCTCGTCGGTGGCGTGGGCCACGAGCTGATGGCCGTAGAGATTGAGAATGAGAGAGTTGGCCGTTTCTCGCCCTGGCTCGCAGCCCAGCCCGGCTACGTAAAACTCCTTTGCCGTAGAAACGTCGGCAACAGGAAAAGCCAGGTGAAATAGAACGGTAGAGGATTCCATAAGGATTTGTAGGCAGGATCGGCGAGGGCAAAGGTTCCCCTCACAATAATCTAAGGTTTAGGGGTGGGCGGCGATCGCATGTGTCTAAGCGACGGCTTCGCGATTCGCTCCGGAATCGACGGCGCTGAGCAGAGCTTTGAGGGCGGTGTCTTCAGCCTGACTAATCTGCTGGTCGAGCAGGGCGATGTGAATCGCTTTAGAGAGCACAAAGGCGGCCACTTCGGGCTCCAGTTGCTCAACTAACAGATCCATGGGCATCGGCACCTTCAGGGCTGAGTGAATACCCGTCAGCATCGATTCTTCCATGCCCAGGGCCATTAGTCTGGGACGCAGGGCGGGCCAGTCTGCGAGGGGGTCTTGCCCACTGGCGTGGAGAATGGAGGCCAGCAGCCGCTGCACCTTGCTCTGCTGGGCCGGGGGCATGGCGGTGTAGGTGAGAGCATCCACGGCGGGGGTAGTGTCTACATCCCGATTGAGGTTGTCGAGAATTTTCTGCCATTCGGCTTCGGTGCACTGCTCGGGCTTGCCCACGCAGAGCGATACCTGAATGCGGTCGCCGGTGGTTTGCAGCTGCGTCACCTCGGCGTGAATGCCCAGATAGCCGAGCCACTGCGACACCATACCCACCAGCTTGCCGCTGGCCGACTGGGCCTGGGCCAGCATTTGCACTTGGGTGCGTACCAGGGGGCGAACGAGCTGTACCAGCATAGGGCTTTCCTCAGAACCGTTTTGATCTTACACAACCCCTTAGCCTTCGACAGTAGTGCAGTACCCCATTGGACGGTTAGCCAGAGAGCCGCAGCGTTGTGGTTCAGACCATCGCGCCCTGGGCTTGGGAATAGAGATTTGGTTCAATCCGCGTTTTGCCGATTAGGCATCCTGTGTGACTGTGGACGGCCAAGACGGCTAGCTCACGCGGTTGAATCCTTGATGCTTAGTTGACTGGCCCGAGGCGATCGAGGGGCCAAAACCGAAACCGGGCGCGGCCAATGATGTTTTGCTGGGGCAGCCCACCCCATACGTGGGAGTCGTTGCTGTCGTTGCGGTTGTCGCCCATGACAAACACCTGTCCTGGGGGTACGGTGACGGGTTCTAGGGTGTAAGCGGGGGCTTCGAGGGTGTAGCTCTCTTGCAGCGGTGCGCCGTCCACGATGACCTGCCCTTGGCGCACCGCGATCGTTTGGCCAGGTTCGCCAATCACCCGTTTGATAAAGGCTTGACGCGCTTCATACCCCAGCCGAGCCAGCTGCGGGGGCGGCGCAAATACCACAATGTCGCCTCGGTGGGGCGGCTGCCAGCGGTAGCTAATTTTTTCGACCAGCAGGCGATCGCCGATGTGCAGCGTCGGATCCATAGAGTTGGAGGGAATGTAGCGGGGTTCAGCGATTAGCACCCGTACGGTGAGGGCTACCGCTAGGGCGATCGCCAGCACCCGAATGTTGCTCCACTGCCCTGCCCACAGCGATCGCCAGCGTGCCCAGGCCGAGGCCTCTGCGGGCGGCGCTTTCTCCTCGACGGGGGGATTGGGTGGGGTAGATTTCGGTAGCTTAGGATCCATCGGCTTGTCGTTGTCAAGATATGGGGGCGATTTTCGTCCCTTCCACCTTACAGTCCTGGGGACATGGCCCTGAGCTCAGGGCTGAAATCGGAATTCTACAACGGCCCCGGTGTTTTCATTGAACTGCTCGTAGCTGGTGATACCCCGTACGGTGATTTGGTCGTTGATGCGATAGCGCACGCTAAACAAGGCGGGGGAGACATTCGTAAATACTTTTTGAACAGACACCGAGATACTGGGCGAGAAGTTGAAGCCCACCTCGCCGCCAATGTCGAGGGCACCCCCCTGCTGCCCTCCCGGTGGCGAGGCCGAGAACAGGCGCAGCTCGGTGCGGTCTAGCCCCGATCCGAGAAGACTTTGAAGGTTGTTGAGCAGGGCAGACCCGGCAAAAGCCAGCAGCCCTTGGAACCCATCGCCACCACCTGACACACTGCCCAACGTGGATTCAAGCGCCGCCAGCAGCCCGCCGCTGAGCAGGGCCACAATTTCACCCTCGGAACGGGGTGGGGTGCTGGATAGTTCTACGCCCTGCAAATTCACCACGCGGCTAACGCGGCCGTTGACGCTGGCGCGAATGCGCACGGTCTGTACCCCAGCCTGGGTGAGCCCCAACTGATCGATGCGAGACACGCTGATTTCGTTGCGGGGGAAGGGGGTGGCGACAGCCAGGGCATTGCCCGCCGCTGCGCTGTCGGGGACTGCTGCTGACAGATTGGCGACCAGATAGGGGTCGATGGTTTCATCGAGATCGCTAAACTCCGCATAATTTTCATCCCCTGTGAGGCGAAACTCGGTGGTGAGTAAGTTAATGCGGCCCGAGGGCAGGTTGATGCGGCCATCGGGCTTGACGTTGGGGAGGGTGCCCAACAGATTGAGCGTGCCTTCGGCCCGTACATCCACAATGCCAGGGATGGCCAGGCGCACGTTCTCGGCTAGCACCAGCCTAAAGTCTTCTAACACCGGAGGAATGGGGTCAAAGATGCGGGGTTCTGAGGTTGAGGCAAAGGATGTTGCGGTGCCGCCCCCTACACTCGTGTCAGGCAGGGTAAGCAGCCCGTCTGACAGCTTCACTTCGCCGTAGACCAAGGGCGGCAGTAAAAAGACGCTGCCGTCAACAACGACATTGCCATCGACCCGGCCCCGGTAGGTGCCGGCGGGGTTGCGCAGGTCAAGGGCAATGTTGTCGAGGGTAACGCGGAAGGGGTTGTCGCCCCCAGCCACTGGAGTGCCGTCCTCTTCTAAGGCTGTGCGGTCATTAAATAGGCCTGGCGCTAAATCTTGCACCGAGGGCAGCAGCTTGAGGTTGCCCTCAGCGACTACCTTGCCGTTGCTAAAGTCGCCCTCTAGATTTTGGAAGGCGAGTACTAGGCCGTTGGTGTAAACAGAGCTGCGGCGGATGGTGTCAGAGCCTTCGACCACGTCAATGCGGCCCTGAATGTTGGTGAGGGGCTCGGGCAGGCTACGGGAGCTGATGGTGACGCCTTCAAAGTTGGCATTACCGGTGACGTTGAGGGTGGTAAGGGCCTCCTGAATGGACTGATTGACGGGCCAGCGACCCTGCACCGCCAGGTCGAGGCTGGCCGGGCCTGATTCCCAGGTGATGGCACGGGTGAGCAGGTTGACCAGGGCAAAGCCCTCATCACGCACTCTGAGGCTGATGTCGACAGTGTCGGTGGCGGGCTGCTGACTGAGGCCGGGGAGAGTCAGGGGCACGCTGGCCACCAGGCGCAGCGGGTCGACCTGTTCATCAATGGCAACCCGGCTGATCAGGTTGAGGCGGGCGTCTTCGTACCGGAAGTTGGCGGTGGCTAAATCGATGGCGTTGCGGTTGATAGTAGCCTCGTTTACCGCCAGCTGGCCGCGCACCTGGGGAGCCGCCAGGGTGCCCGTGAGGGTGGCCCCGAGGTTGACTAGACCGTCAAGATTGTCGGGCAGGCGCAGGGGCTGGCGCAGCGCGTTGATGGGGACGTCGCTAACCTCCAGGCGCAGGGTGCGAGCCACGGGGTCGTCGGGACGCAAGCTGAAGTCGCCGTTCAGGGTGGCCAGGGCCACGCCCTGCTGGGTGGTGTCGGAAAAATCTGCGAAGTTGGAGCGCAGGCTGATCGGCTCAAGGCGAATGACGCTGTCTTGGTAGCTGCCTTTGGCAATCACTTCGTCGATGCGGTAGGTGGCACCGTTGCTGCCGTTGGCGTTGCCCCACACCCAATCGGCTCCGGCCAGGTCAAAGGTGATGTTGAGGGTATCGGGCACGGTGCCGCTGGCGGTAACTTTGCCCGAGAAGCGGCCGACAAATTCATCGAGGGGGGGCAGGGTGGCGGCCTCGCCCTGGGCCGCCAGCATATCCTTGAGTTCTTGAACTTCGGCCAGGCGACGGAGCTGATCGAGCAGGCTGGCGTCGCGATCGCCCGCCGGCTGCACTTCCCCTAGCGAAGCTAAATCGGCCTCAGTGGCCGGACGAAACCACTCGGGGGGGCTGAGCAGGTTAAAGCGAAAATCGGCCTGCTCAAAGATCAGAAAGGTTTGGAGAAGGTCTTGAATTTGGCCGTTGTCGACCACCAGCTCGCCGTTGATCTGGGGCTGGTCGCCCAGGGTATAGGTGCCGCTGGCCAGGTAGCGGCTGCTCCCAGAGGCCGACTCCAGCACCACACCGACCAGACCGATGACATTGTTGGCGTAGGTGACGCTGCCCTGTAGGCGACCATAGCGGTTGACCTCGGCTGGGCGCTCGGGGGCGGCGGGGTCAATGGCGACGGTGGTGCTTTCTCGGGGCAAGCGGAGATAGCCAACGCTGGGGTCTTGGATATCGAAGGTGGCCCGCAGGGTGGGCTGGCGCAGGTTGGCGACAATCTCGGCGGAAGTCACCAGGCCGCTGACGGTGCCAATGCCGTTAACGCCCCCCTGGGGCAGTCGAAGGTCGTCTAGGGGCAGGTTTGCGACCGTGGCGTAGAGATTATCCCCTTGGGTATAGCCCTCGGCTAGAGCCTGGCCGCTGCGCACCTCAAAGGCCAGATCGCGATCGCCCCCGGCGGTGGCTACGTAAACGCGATCGCCCCCGCCCGTCAGATCTACGGCCAGCGCGCCGCCCTGGTTGAAGGTGACGGGGCCGCTGAGGGGAGAGGCAAAGGCCAGATCGCCCGCCTGTAGCCCTACCAGCGAGGCGTTGCCGCTGAGGGCCAGCGCCCCAGGCCGCCCGCGCAGCCGCCCGTTAAAGAAGGCGTTCCCCGCCAGGGGAATCACCTGGGGCACGGGCAGGGCCGCCAGGCTAAAGTTATCCACGTTGAGATTGAGATCGAGGTTGGCGATCGCTGGAGCACCGGGGCCGCTGAGCTGCGGCGTAATCAAGCCACTGGCCTGTATCCCAGCGGTGCTAGCCTGCCGCACTAGTACCGACTGCCCATTCCAGGCCAGGTCGGCGGTGAGCGGGCCGCGCACCTGGGCCAGCTGGGGCGATCGGGCCGCCGCCGTTGCCAACCCATCCGAGAGGGATACCTGGCCTTGCCCCCTCACCCCCGCCAGGGTGAGGTTGTCGGTGCTGCCCGTAAGGCGAAAGCTGCCGCCAGCGGTGCCCTGGAGGTCGGGGGCAAAGGCCGCCATTTGCAGATCGCTGCCCCGCACGTTGGCGTTCCACTGGCCACCCGCCAGACTGGCATCGGTGAGTACGGTACCGCCCGCCAGGGCGATCGCGCCATTGCCCTGCCCCCGAATGCCCGCCAGACCGGGATTGTCGAGGGTGCCCGACAGCTGAGCGGTGCCGCTGGCAACCCCATCCACCCCGGATCCCAGACGACTGAGCTGGACTCCCTGGGCTCGCAGGTCGGCGTTCCACTGACCGTTGGCCAGCAGGCCTTCACCGGCTACGGTGCCCCCTGCCACCTGCACAAAGGTATCGGTAAAGCGCACCTGGTTGCCCGCCAGGCTAAGGTTGCCCTGGGCCGGGTAGTCGCCCATCGGGGCGCGCCAGCGGGCGGTGCCCACTAGCTGGTTGACAGGGCCATTGATTTCGGCCTCAAAAAACACCGGCCCCAGGGCCACCTCGTCTGACAGCCCATAGGCCTGGCCAATGCTGTCGGCGGGAATGCGATCGCCCGTCAGCGCCAGGGTCAGCCGCCCCGGCTCACCAAAGGTAAACACACCGCTGCCGGTCAGCGCACCGCCCCCCTCGGGCACCGCCAAGATCTGATCAATTTCCAGGTTGGGCGCTTTGAGAATGCCCGTGGCCCTGACTTCGCTAAAGGCCACCCGGTCGATAGTGATCTGATCCTGGGAGATCAGCTCGGTGGTAATTACCGGTTTGCCCAATGGCCCGGTCATGGTGACATCGGCCCCAAAGGTGCCGCTGGCCGCGATCGGCAGCTCTCTGCCGAACAGATCAGCGGCCTGGGCTACGGTAAACGGGTTGACCTGGCCGCTGAGGTCATAGCCCTCATCTAAATCAATAGTGCCTCCGGCCCGGGCCGTCAGGTCGCCCATACCGGCTGTGACATCCTCAAATTCAAGGGTGCGGCCCCGAAACCGAACATCGCCCTCAAGTTCTTGCAGCGGCTCCGGCATGTTGGGGTGAACAACGGTACCCTCGTCTACCTGCGCCGTGCCCACAAAGCTGGTGCGAACCCCTCTGCCGCTTTCAATATCCACCTGGCCGCTGACCACGCCGGAGGGAAACTGCACCGGCAGAGGATTCTCCAAGAAAGAATCAACCAGGGGCATGATGTCAGTGGCCCTGGCTTTCTGGGTACGCAGATTGAGGTTGGCCTGCAGGCCGGGCCCAGGCACTTCAGTCGGATCGATGGGGGAATCGGCGCTTTCGCTGGGCTCATCTGAGGGCGGAGGCAGTAGCACCGACCCCGTGAGATTGAGGCTGCCCCCCTGGATAGAATCACCGCTGAGGGTTAAATCGAGCTGCTGGGTTTCGAGGGGAGAATCGGGATCTGCCGGCGCCTCAATCAGGGTTTGGCTGAAGTCGACCTGGCCTTGGAGGTTTTCGATCGCCACCTGCACCGGCTCCACTTCCCCCTCTACGTAGGGCACCATGGTCAGCTGGGAGTCTTTGACGTAGAGATTGCCGAGCCTTACCTCAACCAAGGGATCCCGGTCGGGATCGCGATCGGAGAAATCCAGATCCAGGTCCAACCAT
Source organism: Leptolyngbya sp. CCNP1308 (assembly GCF_034932455.1). Lineage (NCBI taxonomy): Bacteria > Bacillati > Cyanobacteriota > Cyanophyceae > Leptolyngbyales > Leptolyngbyaceae > Leptolyngbya > Leptolyngbya sp. CCNP1308. The sequence goes on from NZ_JAYGIH010000073.1 coordinate 71,212, forward strand.
TGCCGGTCGGCGTTTTGCTCTAGGTACAGCTCCCCCTGCTCTAGGGTGACGCTGAGGGGGAGTTCTCGCCGCCACAAATCCCACAGCCTAAACTGCACCTCTACGGCTTCTAAAGACAGGCTGTCTGGGTCCGTAGGTGTCGCTGGAATAGCAGATGGCCCCAGCCGCACTCCGGATAGACCGACGCGCTCAATCGGCCCTAGCTCCACCGGGCGATCGAGGGACTCCGATAGCTCTCTGGCGAGTAAGGGCACGAGATTATCCCGGCTCCATAGCCAGCCCCCCAAGGCAGCGGCTCCTCCCAACGCCAGCAGCGCACCGAGCAGCAGCCCCGCTGTGAGCCAGCGGCCGCTGCCCCCTGACTCTGGTTCTTGAGAAGGCTCTGGTTCTTGAGAAGGGGTCATACCCGTTTACGCCACCGCAGAACACCCAACAATAGTAATGAACTCCCCGACTTCTGCCTACCACCTCCGGTGAACTTAATGGTTGGCGTTCTACCGAATCAGACCTCAGGGAACGTAGACGACTATGGAGCTGGCTTTGTTCGCGCGGCAGCGGCCCGGTACAGTAAATAAAGTAATGCTGTTAGCGAGATAGGGCCATGGTGGTGTACGTGCTGTTGTTCAATGCCCGCACCGAGAATGAGGGCATTCATGCCGAAACCATGAACGGGCAAAATCTGATTTTGATGTTTGAACATGAGGACGACGCCATCCGCTACGCCCTGATGTTAGAGGCCCAAGATTTTCCGGAGGCCACTGTAGAGGGCTTTGACCAGGCCGAAATCGTAGAATTTTGCGAATCGGCTGGGTATGGCTACCGTCTGGTCCCCGAAGGCACGCTGGCGGTTCCCCCCGATCAAACCCTGGAGCAAATCACCTGGAACCCCGACGACCCCAACCCCATTGCCCCCCCCGCGAACAGCGCTTCGGCCACCGACGAGCATGGCATCTCCCAGGCTGAGCTTGACCGCATGCGCCAGCAGCTTGAGAAATTGCTCTAGGGTTACGGTGCGATGACGACGCCGATCTCAAACCTAGTTGCCCATGCCCGCCAGGGCGATGCCCGCGCGATCGCCCAGTTACTCACCCCAACGCTGGCACCAGGGGTTGTCGCCCGGGGGCAGTGGCGGGGCACAATGCTCTATCTCGATTTAGAGGCCGATACGGCGATCGCCCCAAGCCTGGTCGTGCCTCACATTCGCCGGGGGCTGCTGCGGCTGGAGTTAACTTGCCCCATCGATGGGGTGTGGGTAGCCGGGCGACGCATCGGCAGCGATACGGATGACTGGCAAGAGCGCTTTAGCCTCCAGGGCCGGTCTACCTCAACCGATACCCCGGCTGAAGGGGCGGCAGGAGATGCTGCGATTGGCGCGACACCCACTGCCCTGGCCGACGAGCCCGCTGACCCCGCGGCGCAGCCTCCAGTCGAATCGGCGGCAGCATCGATTCCCTCGCCGGCCGATGGTGCTTCACCGTCAATGCACGCCGCTACAGCAGGCGATCGGGCCGCTCGACCCAATACAACCCTAGTGGTGCTGACTCATCTAGTGCCGCTGATGAGCTATCTGGCCTTGGGGAGCCAGTGGTTAGGGGGCTGGCCGCTATTTTGGGGCAGTTCGTTTTTGCTGCCCTGGCGGATGGTGGCTCCCCTGGCGCTGCTTTTAATTAAAGGATCGGGAGCGGAATCGGAATCTGACCCCGAGGCTGCCTTTGTACAACGTCAGGCCAAGGCAGCGCTGAATTTTCAGCTGACGATGTTCATTGCCTGGCTAGTAACCATTGCGCTGATGTTTATTTTGGTGGGTTTTTTGCTGGTGGTGCCCCTGGCCCTGATTGAAATCGTCAGCTGTATTGTGGCGACAACCCAAGCCGCAGAGGGCAAGCCGGTTCGCTATGCGATCGCGATTCGGTTTGTGCGCTAGACGCGCCATCCCTTACATTAGCGGCAGTGTTTATGCCTTCTGGATGCCGCCCGTGACCGCCAATTCTCCCCTCGCCAACCCTGCTGACCCCGCCGATCGCGGCCACCTGCTGACCGAGCAAGCCAACCCCCGCAGCGCCCAGCTCGATCGCCTCAGCGCCCTAGAACTGGTCGATCTGTTTAATCAAGAAGATCAGCTCACCCTGGCTGCCATTGCTGGGGCACGGCAGGGGCTGGCGGCGGCGATCGACACAGCTACCGAGGCACTGCGGCAGGGGGGGCGGCTGTTCTATGTGGGCGCGGGCACCAGCGGTCGCCTCGGCGTGCTCGACGCGGCGGAGTGCCCGCCCACGTTTTGTACCCCGCCCGATCTAGTTCAGGGCATCATTGCCGGGGGGGCAGGGGCGCTGGTGAAAAGCTCTGAGGGGCTGGAGGATGTTGCTGAAGACGGGGCGGCGGCGATCGCCGATCGCAACGTGCAGGCCCACGATGTGGTGGTGGGCATCACCGCTGGGGGCACGACGCCTTACGTCCAGGGGGCGATCGCTGCTGCGAACCGGCGCGGGGCCACCACAGTGTTTATGGCCTGTGTGCCCGCCGACCAGGTGCCCACCGAGGCCGCCATCGATATTCGCCTGTTAGTCGGGCCAGAGCTGCTGGCGGGCTCGACCCGGCTGAAGGCGGGCACGGCCACCAAAATGGCTCTCAACATTCTCTCGACCGGGACGATGGTGCAACTGGGCAAGGTCTACGGCAACCGCATGGTCGATGTGGCGGTGACCAACACCAAACTGCGCGATCGCGCTCTGCGCATTCTCTGCGACCTCACTGACCTCGATCGCCAGGCCGCCAGTGACCTGCTCGATCGCAGCAACCAACAGGTAAAACTAGCCTTAATAATGCACCTGGGCCACCTGAATGCTGAGGCGGCAAGAGATCGTCTGGCCCAGCACCAGGGAAAGTTGCGCCAGGCTTTGGAGGCTAGGGTAAGCGGATAGGTGGAGAGCGGCCTAGACCTTAGAGAATAGTTCGGGGTGAGGGGGTTCAGCTTCATCCATCCAAACGCGATCGAGGCGGGTGCCTTCGAGACAGGCGAGAGAGAGGGTAGTGCCCCGCAGGTTAGCGCCCGTCAGGTCTGCCCCGCGCAGGTCAGCGCCAGTCAAGTCGCTGCCCCGCAAGTCGGTATAGCTGAGGTTTGCGTTGCGCAGGTCGGCTTTGATGAGCAATCCGTGGTGCAGGGTCGCCAGACGCAAATCACTACAGCGTAGATTGGCCCCTGTCAGGTTGGCGCGGCTGAGCTCAGCCCGAATCATCACCGTGCGAGCTAGGTCAGCTCCTTCCAAATTGGCATCTTCTAAATTGGCGCGCCACAGATTGCAGCCGCTCAGCTTGGCCCCAGCCAGCATGGCCTCATGCAGGTTGATCGATGCCAGATTGGCCTGGCTGAGGTTGATGCCGGGCAACTCCAGCCCAGGCATCCACGCTTCGTGGAAGTCGAGGTGACTAAAGTCTCGGCGGCCAGAGGCATACAGGTCTAACACCTGGGCCATGGTGATAGTGATGGCTTGGGAATCCATAGGACTGTTGTCACCCATCAGACACTACTTGAACCGGTTCCGTTGGTCAGAACAAGGTGGCTTTGAACCCGCCTAGGGACTAAAGACCGCAGAACGTTTCTCATTGTTACATCTTTGTAAACTAATGTAACAAGCCCTCATCCGCACTGCAAGGCCTAGGAACTGGCGATGCCACCCCTAAGCTACTGCCCTATTTGGTAGGTAGTGAAAATGCAGAGAGGCTCTGGGTTCCTGGTCTGGCGCTGGCTTTGAATACGCCGCCTGCATTCTAAACGCCTAATCTGCGCTCGGTGCCTCAGTGCTGGCCTCTAGGGCGTCAGGCTGGCTAAACAGGCCAAACAGCGGCCCCAGCAAGGCTCCAATGGCAAAGCCGCCAGCGTGGGCCCAGTAGGCGATGCCGCCGCTTTCCATGCCGATCATAGTGGGGGCTTCGAGGCTGGCAAAGCCGTAAAAAGCTTGCTGCACAAACCAAATGCCCAGGTAAAACAGCGCCGGAATTCTCAGCGGTAGCGGGAACGGGCCTAGGGGTACCAGGGTCAGAATCCGCACCTCCGGGAAGCGAAAGATATAGGCTCCCATAACGCCTGCGATCGCACCGCTGGCCCCCAGCGAAGGAATCTCTGAACCCATAGCAAAGAACCACTGCGCCAGGTTAGCCAGCACCCCGCACAGCAGATAAAACAGCAGAAACCGCCCGTGCCCCATCTGGTCTTCGACGTTGTTGCCAAAGATCCACAGGTAGAGCATGTTGCCCGCCAGGTGCAAAAAACCGCCGTGGAGAAACTGACCGGTAACCAAGGTCAACCATTCCTCGGCATTGACGGCTGATACGCCCGTGGTCAGGCTGGTCGAAAATTCTTCGGGCACCACCGCCCAGGCGTGGAAAAAGCTGGTTAGCCCGGAGGAGGGAAGGCTGAGTTCGTAGATGAAGAGGGCTATATTCAGCACAATCAGCCCGTAGGTGATGTAGGGGGTGCGCAGACCCGGGTTGTAGTCTTTTAGGGGTACCACTAGTTACCTCGTTGACGCTGAGTTCAAACCCACTATCGCAGAGTGCTTAAAAAATGAAAATCGTCTGGAGGGTTGATAACTAAAAAGCAGGTGACCTAGGCCACCTGCTTGCGGAAAGTAAGATTCAACGCGTCTAGAAGTCTGCCACCTAGGGCACTGTCTTAAGCCCTAGCAACCCCTAAACAAACCATTTAGCCAACTTGAGCGCTGCTAGAGCGGCGCTTAGCGACCATGGCCCCGCCCACCACTAACAGACTGAGGGCCATAGCGGGTTCTGGCACAGACTCGGTAGATTCCGTAAAGCCTTTAGTACCGGCTCTAAAGGTGTGATTATCGGTTTCAAACCCACCGCCACCGAGCTGAGAGATCACAATTTTATTGAAAATGTCATCGCTGGAGTCGGCGAAGAAATTGAAGTAGGCGTTGTACTCGCCGCCATTGCCTTTGGTGCCATATTCCTTGAGGGCAGACGCTACGTTAGTCGTTTTTTCATCGGCGGCGAAGGTGCGACCGTCGTTGTAATACACGAATTTTTGAACCAGGGAGTCGCCGTTGTAAAACGAAAATACGTTGCCGTCGTGGGCAGAACCCCAGTTAATACCGAAGTAGTTATGGGTCGTGTCTAGATCAATTTGAACATTGGTGCCCGAGAAAGCGGTTAGGTAGTTAGATTTATTATCTTGAGTAGTTTCATAGGTGGGAGCCCACTGATCCTGAAGGACTCTAGCGTTATTAGTGGTACTGCCCGTATAAGAGTAGTTAATGCCTGCGTCGCCAACGGTCTGGTTCTGAGAATCCACCACGGCAAAGTTGCCGCTATTGAAATTGACGGTATTGAAGCCTTCGCTCCAGGCATAGGTTGAATAGGCTCCTTGGTTGGTTTCACCGTTAAACCCGGTGATGCCTTTCATCGAAGATTGGGTGGCAGCAGCGTCGCCTAGGGTAAAGGAAATGGCTTGCGCTGGCTGAGCAAAACCGGCCAGCGCCACAGTGGCGGCTAACGCGCCAAGGGTGCAGAGTCGATTGAGGTGCATAGGGGTGTCTCCGAGTAGACTGAGGTGCTCCTTTATTCTGCTCATTCAAGCGTTAGAAACCCTCTGCGGTTCCACGGAAGTAGCTGTGAAACTGTTGTGAAGGCAAGCTACTTCGCCAGAGATTTCTCGTGACTCTCCAGGTAAATACTCTGAACAGTAATCTCCAAGTAAATACTCTGAACAGTCCGCTAAAGCCCTAGGTAATCGACCTGAAAAGCAGCTCATTAGCGTCCTTCGGGCAGCAGAACAAACTTGGTTTCTTTACCGCGGGTTCACTCGGGTGAAGTACGTTGCGAAGATTCCCCCTGCCCCCTTCGAAAGAGGGGTACAGAGTGAAACTTAGACAGCCGAGAACTGGGGGATCTAGAACTTAGCAATTGTGTACCTTACTCAATCGAGAACCGCTATGGGCACTGCTGAGATAGCGACCAAGATGAGGGTGCTCGTGGGGCTTTCAGGCGCGATCGCTGGAGGCTGGCATAGGTGGTTAGACTGAGGAAGGGCGGAAAATTTACTCCCGCTACGGGCTCTGGGGCAAAAAATAGAGCTGAAATCCCTAAGGGGGATAGTCCCTGCTCGGCGACGCAATTTTCTACACTGGAGTTGGGGACTAGGGCGCAGCACGATGTCCTTGACCTACAACCCGCCACTGTGCCCTCGAATAGCCATGACTAAATTCTTCACTTCTCGCGCTGGGCTGGTGGTGCCGCTGTCGTTGGGTGCGCTGCTCTCCTGCTGTATCAACTCCCCTGGCCCTCACGGCATGCCGACCGGCAACGGCGAAGCGGCAGCAGCGGTGCCTGCTGACCCTTGGTATGAGGCTATTGGTGAGGCCAACCGGGCTAGCCAGCTAGCGGCGACAGCGGCGACAGCAGCCCAGTGGCAGCAGGTAGCCGGGGCCTGGGGGCGATCGCTGACCCTGCTGCAAGCCATCCCCACCGATGACCCCCGCTATGTCTTTAGCCAGCGCAAGACCCGCGAATATCGGCAAAATTTGGCTGTCGCTTTCCAAAAAGCCGACCAGCAGGGGCTGCCCCGCGCTTTTCCGGCGCTGGGCAGCGATGTGCTAGATGAGCAGGTCAGCCTCTACCGCGCCTACGTTGCGGCTCAAGGCCCGCCCGATGTGCTGATTGTGGGCAGTTCGCGATCGCTGCAAGGCATTGACCCCCAGGTGCTTCAGCAGGCGCTGGCAGTGGCGGGCTACCCCGGCCTGCGGGTGTACAACTTCAGCGTTAACGGCGCCACAGCCCAGGTGGTGAGCTTTCTCACTCGGCAGCTGCTGGCCCCCGACCTGCACCCCCGCCTGATTGTCTGGGCAGAGGGCTCCCGCGCTTTTAACAGCGGTAGGTTTGACCGCACCTTTGCCGAAATTTTGGCCTCTCCGGGCTACGCCGCCGTGCAGTCAGGCGCAAGACTAACGTTACAAGAGCAGTCGGCCCCCGATTTTGCGGCAACTTCCCCCGCAGATGCCGCCGAGCCGGAGGGGCCGTCTACAGCAGCCAGTGAAACCACCACTGCGGGAGAGGAGTCCTCTGAGGAGGCTACTAAAGATCCCCAGGACTCTGTTTTGGCGGCTCCAGTGGCGGCGGCAGAATACGGGAGAGTACCGTTGACCGCCATCAACTCCCAGGGTTTTTTAGCAGTCAACGACCAGTTCAACCCGACGGTGTACTACCGCAGCTTTCCAAGGGTGCGGGGCCAGTACGACGATGCCTACCGCGCCTTTCGCCTGGAGGGGGTACAGACCTTGTCATTGGCGGCAATGACCCAGTTTTTAGACAGCCAAGGTATTCCCCTGGTATTTGTGAATTTGCCCCTCAGCAACGACTACCTGGACGGGGCGCGGACGGGCTACGAGCTGCAGTTTCAGCGGTTTTTGCAGACCTGGGCCAACCAAGGTGCCTTTACCCTGGTGGATTGGCTGGAAACCTGGCGATGGCAGTCGCACCTATTTGCTGACCCCAGCCACATCAATCGCTACGGGGCGCGGGAAGTAGCCCGCCTGCTAGCCGCTGACAGCCGGATTCCCTGGCCCCAGGTGGAGCCGCCTGGCGAGAACGACGGTCGGGCTGAGGGTGAGGGTGAGGCAGAACCCTCTGACGCTTCGTCCCCTGTGGGAGAGTAGGGTCAAGCGGGCAATATTAGGAACCTCTCGTGTTCTGCCACTCCGCTAGATCCTCAGGGGTGTTGACGTTGGTGAGCATGGCTTCATTGACCTGGGGGATGGGGGCAATTCGCGAAGCGTAAAGACTGCGGCATCCCAGAAATGGGAACCGACTCGAAACGGATATCTGTCCCGGAATCGCCTGCTGATTTAGCCAGCCCTGAAGCGATGGCCCTCTCCGCTCGCCGGTATTCGCGTACTGCTCCAGGGACGCTAGCGCGGCGATCCGGTAAAACCCGCACAGGGGTTCCCATCGCTGCTGACGTGTGGGTAGGTAGGCCAGATAGTGGGGGGCCAGGGAGGGCAATTCATCCCGCCAGGTGCCCAGCACCGCCGCCGAAAGATTGGGCATATCGCAGGCCAGCGCCAGTACCCAGTCGGGTGCCTTTTCCGACCTGGCCAGCAAAATGCTCAGGGCCGTGATCAGCGCGAGCATTGGCCCCTGAAACGTTCCCGACTGTCCGGGAAGGCAAGGCTCTGCGATAAACATGACCTCATCAGGTACATGGGGACGATAGCGATCGGGCCAGGGGGTAATGACGTACACGATATCAGTGCAGGCCAGGGCGACCCGGCAAGTGCGCTGAATCAGCATTTCTGCCCCGACAGAAAGCAGGGCTTTGTCGTGACCCATGCGCGAACTGCGCCCCCCGGCCAGAATTACCGCAGCAAGGGCTGTCATCTCAGTGCCCAGCGCCTATTCATCAATTTCGACCCGTTTGGGGCGGGCGGTGTGCCCCGATTCGCACTGTCAGCACCGTCATGCCTTGCTCTGGGCCACGGTGCCCTGGGCTACCTGGCGCAGCCGGGCGGCATCGGCCCATGCCAGCCCCTTAAAGAAATAGATGACGCCAGTGAGAAAAGCTAACACCATATAGAACAGCCGAATGCCCCACCCGGCCCCGTCAAAAATCATCGAAAAAACGCCCGGTTCAATGCCGCTGAAGCGGGTGAGCTCAGAGCGAAACCACTTTTGATCTTCGACCATGCGCTGCAACTCAGACACGGTGGCAGGCAGAATGGGCATGCGGGTCGTGGTGGTGTAATAGCCCCAAAAGCCCTGGCTGCCGCCTTCGCTGGAGAGAGCCTGGTTGGCTAGAGCAGTAATTTCTTGGCGAGATAGGTCTGACTCGGCGGTGAGCTGGCTCAGCCACAGGTGATGCCGCAGCCAATAGCTGCTAAAAAACACCAGCGGCAGCGCTACGATCAGGGCAATTGACTTAATCGCTATGGAGGTTTTGGTGGCCAAGTGACGAGAGGCTGCGCCTAGCCCAAACCCCAAAAAAGCAAACAATACAATGACGCTTAGCTCAACAATTTCAAGGCTTTTGAGCCAGCCGCCCAGAATGGGAATGGGGTGCAAAAACGCCTCTGCCGCCCAGGTGATGAGAAACCGTGTCGCCAGTACGGTAGCGGTAATGGCAACAACCGTCAGCAAGTACCGAGACACATTGGCTGAGGGGCGCAGGGTGGGCATGGCTAGGGATGACGAAAACAGGGCAGGGGGCAACGATGCCCTTAATCATAATGATGATTCAATGTTTGGCTTTTAATCCAGAAAAGTTCTTGAAAAGTCAACTGTCGAGGCTACTGCTAGCCCAGGCTAGATCTGGCTGACTCTCTCCAGTTGATGGGGGGCAAAGGCTCCTGTTTCGGTGACGATCGCGGTGATTAAACTAGCCGGGGTAATGTCTGAGGCGGGGTTGTAAAATTCTGCGCCGTTGGGTGAAGTGACGCGATCGCCCAGGCGATAGATCTCTTCGGGGGGATGTTCTGCGATCGCCATTCCTTCTCCACTGGCGACCTTGAAGTCGATAGTCGAGACCGGGGCGGCCACCACAAAGGGAATGCTGTGGGCTTTGGCCACCAGGGCCAGGCTATAGGTGCCAATTTTGCTGATGGTATCGCCGTTGGCGGCAATGCGATCGGCCCCGGCCAGCACCCCGTGGATTAGCCCCCGTTGCATACAGTGGGCGGCCATGCTGTCGGTCACCACCGTCACGGGGATGCCCTCCTGCACACACTCCCAGGCGGTGAGGCGCGAGCCCTGGAAGGTGGGGCGGGTTTCGGCAGTGTAGACGCGCTCTAGGCGACCCGCTTTCCAGAGCGATCGCATAATGCCCAGCGAGGTACCGTAGCCCGAAGTCGCCAGCGCCCCGTGGTTGCAATGGGTCAGCAGGGTCAGCTTTGCGGGAGAGTCGGGCAGTACTTTAATGCCGTGGTCGCCAATGGCGTGGCACAGGCTAAAATCCTCGACCTGCATTGCCTGGGCCTGGGCCAAGAGCTGACCCCTGACCACCTCAATGGCATCGCTGGAGTGGTGGGCCACCGCCAGCATTCTATCCACCGCCCACTGGAGGTGAGCCTTGTCGGGCCGGGTCTGCTTAAACTGGTCGCCGATCGCCTCCAGCCGTTCCCAAAACGCCGTGGGGTCATCGGTGTGAATTTCGGTGGCCCCCAAGTACAAGCCGTAGGCAGCCGCGAGCCCCATGGCCGAACCGCCCTGGACAATGCCGGAACGGAGCGATCGCACCACATCGTCGCAGCGGCGAATGCTGACAACGTTATAGCGCTCCGGCAGTTGCCGCTGGTCAATCAATACCAGGTGGTCGTCTTGCCAGACTACCGGGTAAACGTGGGTATCGCTAGGGGCCATGATCACGGTTTCGCAGAAATAATAGGGGGCAGCCGCTCATCCAATGACATTTAGTATGGAGGTTTCTCAGCCTCTGTCAATGCGGCCCAGCCCAACCCTCGCTTGCATCCACGGACATTGGCCCCAATTTCCTACTTCGGACTTAACTCCATGGCTACGTATTTAATCACTGGCGCAAATCGCGGCATCGGCTACGAATATTGTCGGCAGCTTCAGCAGCGGGGCGATCGCGTCCTTGCCGTCTGCCGCCAGCCCTCAGATGAGTTAACAGCCCTGGGGGTGCCACTCGAAACGGGCATTGACCTCACCGATGAGGCTGCCGTCGCCGAGTTGGCCCAGCGGCTCAACGGCACCGCGATCGATGTGCTGATCAACAACGCTGGCATTGCAGAGCGCGTCACGCTGAATGAGCTAGATTTCGACAGCATTCGGCGGCAGTTTGAGGTGAATGCGATCGCCCCCCTGCGGCTGACAGCGGCGCTGCTGCCCAATCTAAGCGCCGGTTCAAAGGTGGCCATTATGACCAGCCGCATGGGGTCGATCGCCGACAATACTTCTGGCGGCTCCTACGGCTATCGCCTGTCGAAGGTGGCGCTGTCGATGGCCGGTAAATCGCTGGCCCACGACCTCAAGCCCGGGGGCGTTGCCGTGGCAATTTTGCACCCAGGACTGGTGCAGACCCGCATGACGGGGTTTACCAAGAGCGGCATCACCCCAGAAGCATCGGTCACAGGGCTGCTGGCTCGCATCGACGCGCTGACGCTGGAGAACTCCGGCACCTTCTGGCACTCGAATGGAGAAGTATTGCCCTGGTAGCTAGAAATCTTTCTCGCTCTAGGTCGAGATCTATATTTCAGCGCCATCACTCTTTGACCCAGGGCTCATCCCAAGGGCCGCCGCCGACTTCTAGCCCGGCTTGGGTGCTGGTGGCGGCGACGACTAGATCTAACGCGCTGCCCCGCCGCTGCCAGAGTTTGAGGCTGAGGTCGCCTAGGGCGGTGTCGCGACAGCAGAAGGCCATACCGTTATGGGTTGGTGCCCGCAGTGGGATGCCGGGGAGATTGGTGGTTCCAGTCACTTCGACCACGTAATCAAGGCGATCGCATCGCATGTGCCAATAGCCCCAGGGGGTGATGTGCCAGGTAACGCGGGCATTCCAGGGCACAAACTCGTAAAATTTGCCGCCGTGGTGAACCCCCACCATTGCTACTGACTCCATCCAGGCGAGCACTTGGCGGCGACCGCCCCCGGCGGTGAGGGCGAGGTCGGGCACCCCCTCAAAGGCGTTGCAGTTGAGCCAAAACCATTTCTGTGGAAACGATCGCCCCCAGTTTTTCTCACTGTAGGCCGGGGCATTAGCGAACTCATACCGCTCACCCTGCCACTCAATCCATCCAGTTGAATGACCGTGGGCCATAAGAATCTGCCAACCCGGCTCAAAGATTTGCAGGCTAGAAAGCAGCCCGGCGGTAGATTGTTGAGGTTGGCCAGTACTGGCCCAGCCGTAGATCGGTTCGGTGTGGTACTCCCAGGCCACGGGGCCGAGGACAGGATCGTTTAAATAGCCCTGGTGCCAGGTGGCGGTGACCTGGTAACCCTCGGTGATGTGCTCTTTAAATTCTGTACCGGATAGCAAGCGCGGCTTGGCAGGCGAGTCTCCCCGCCAGTGGCCTAACCCTAGCCCCTCGGGCCAGGCCCAAAATTTTTGTGGGTCGGGAAAGGTGCGGCAAAAATAGCCATCCTTTGGCCCTAAGATTTGCGCTGTGCCGCCGCTGTGGGGCTGTCCGCCCACCGGATCTTCGATGGAGTACATAAAGGCAAAGGTTTGCCGAGTCTCCGGCAGCGTGAGGCGAAAGTACCAGCCTTCGAAAAACCGATGGTCTTTGCCATCCCAGTGGTAGCCGCTGTGGGGAGTTTGGAGGGGGTGGAGGGGCATGGGTTAGTCCTCGACCCAGCGAGGAACGTACTGCCAGCCATCGCGGATCTCGTCCCGAAACCGCTGGTGCCCTGGCTGCTTTTCTTCCACCAGCTGCCAAAAGGCGGCGGAATGATTCATGTGCACGGTGTGGCACAGCTCGTGGACAAAGACGTAGTGCACTAGCTCTGGGGGCAAAAACAGCAGCTTGTAATTGAGGCTGATGTCTTTGTTGCTAGAGCAGCTGGCCCAGCGGGTCTTTTGGCCCCGGATAGAAATGCGGCGAAAGGGCAGGTTGACGACGAAACTTAGCTCGCGCAGCCAGGGGGCAAACTCGGCGCGGGCCTTGCGGCTGAGCCACTGACGTAACAGATCGGCGCAGGCGGCACTATTGTCCACAGCGCCGCGCAGCAAGAGGGTTTGGGGGGCGTTCTGGGTCATGGCCAGGGTGCGGGTAGTGGCGGGTTGATAGTTAACCTGCCAGGTTTGATGGCGCGATCGCACCTCAATCTGCCCCGGTTTCTCGTCAAAGTGGTCGTCCGTTAACCCAGCGGTTTGGTGGGCCAGACGCTGACGCGATCGCCACAGCCAGTCGCGCCGCCGATGCAGCAGCTCCGGCACCTGGCGCTGGTCGAACCCAACGGGCACCACGACTTCTACCTGACCGTTGAGGTGCACTTTGATCGAGACGTGGCGGGCGCGATCGCTCTCCCGAATGCAGTAGTCGGGCAGCGCCGCCGTCTCGGGCGAAAAAAGCTCCAGCTGTTCAGACGAGTCAGCCATGGGCGAAAGAGACACACTATGTTAAATAGCCTGTTCTATCCTACGGTGCCCCAGAAAAGACAGCAAAATTTGCTGGTGCGGTGGCCCCAGGGGCCGCTCCCCATTGGCGCGAGGTGAAAATCGCTTGCCCCGGCGAATGTCGTCTACGCTCCACAGCCCCAGGTCTAACCCTTCGGTTAGCACCAGCTGCTTCACCGGCACCGTCAGCGGCCCGTGGTAGACGTGGCGCACTACGGTTTCATCTTCTACTCGCTCAAACAGCACTAGCTGGGGCGCGGTGTAGCCAATTTCTTCTTCCAGCTCTCGGTAGACCGCTGTGTCGGGGTCTTCGCCGGGTTCGAGGTGGCCACCAAAGAAGGCCCAGTGGCCAGGCCAGGCAATGGTGGGGATGTCGTCGCGAAGCTGGAGCAGGAAGCGATTGTTTTGGTAGAGGATGGCGATCGCCACCTCAGGCTTGGCAGACATACTGAGCATTACTCACCCTGTTGATTACTCCGAATAGATTCCGAATAGATATAGAGGGTATAGAGGGCACCCTCGCCTACTCCCGCTTTATCTTTATTCTTTACCGACCGGATCCTCGCCCTTCGTAGCAGGCTGAGGCGTCAGATGTAACGCCGTACTTAATATTATTGTTGCCAAAATAAATATTGCTGGTCATCGGGATGCCTCCTGGTTGGTCATATCACCAGCTACATCGCCAGTACTGAGGATTTCGGAAACCCCAAAGCCCCTACAACTCGCTAAAGATCAAGCATTGGACAGCAATAATTTACATTAGTTAACAAAGAGAGGGCGCGATCGCTAATTTGAAGAGATTTTCTCGGTTGTTTATTTAGTTTTGTTAATAGAACCCCGCTTATGCGATTAATTTTGTGATCAGAGCAATTCCAGAAGCCTCATGGATCAAGGGCTTCCGCAGATTGAATTATTGTAAACCTCGGTCAAAAAGCGTCAAATCACGAGACTATAATGCTCAAGAGCAATCACCGCCTAAGTATCGGTTGTGCCTGTGGGCCATGGCTCACTTGAGTACAGTTCTACCCAAGGCGATTGATAACTCCATTTGCTTTTGTCTAGAGAGAGGAGAGTCTCCATGACAACTACCCCGCGCGAGCGGGAGGCGAAAGCCAAGGTCATCGTCGACAGAGATCCAGTACCTACTTCCTTCGAGAAGTGGGGTAAGCCGGGTCACTTCGATCGCACCTTAGCTAAGGGCCCCAAAACCACCACTTGGATTTGGAACCTTCACGCCGACGCTCACGATTTCGATAGTCATACCAGTGATTTAGAAGACATTTCGCGCAAAATCTTTAGCGCGCACTTCGGTCACCTAGCCGTCGTCTTTATCTGGCTCAGCGGCATGTACTTCCATGGCGCTAAGTTTTCCAACTTCGAAGCCTGGATGACCAACCCCACGGGCATCAAGCCCAGCGCCCAGGTCGTTTGGCCGATCTTCGGTCAAGAGATCCTCAACGCCGATGTGGGTGGCGGTTTCCAGGGTATTCAAATCACCTCTGGCCTGTTCCAGTACTGGCGGGCCGCTGGCATCACCAATGGCTTCCAGCTCTACGTCACCGCCATTGGGGCGCTGGTCATGGCAGCCCTGATGCTGTTTGCCGGCTGGTTCCACTACCACAAGGCCGCTCCCAAGCTGGAGTGGTTCCAAAATGTGGAATCGATGATGAACCACCACCTGGCGGGTCTGCTCGGTCTGGGCTGCCTCAGCTGGGCCGGTCACCAAATCCACGTGGCGCTTCCCATTAACAAAATGCTGGATGCCGGTGTGGCCCCGCAGGATATTCCCCTGCCCCACCAGTTCATCCTCAATAAGAGTCTGATGGCTGACCTGTACCCCAGCTTTGCTGAGGGTCTAAAGCCTTTCTTCACCCTGAACTGGGGTGTGTACGCCGACTTCCTCACCTTTAAGGGCGGTCTGAATCCCGTGACCGGTGGCCTTTGGCTGTCTGACACGGCCCACCACCACCTGGCGCTAGCCGTGCTCTTTATTGTTGCGGGCCACATGTACCGCACCAACTGGGGCATTGGCCACAGCATGAAGGAGATTCTGGAAGGCCACAAGGGCGACCCTCTGCTCTTTGGTGGCAAGGGCCACGATGGCCTGTACGAGAACCTGACCTCCTCCTGGCATGCCCAGCTGGCGGTTAACCTGGCCATCCTCGGTTCCCTCACCATCATCGTGGCGCAGCACATGTACGCCATGCCTCCCTATCCGTACATCGCGACGGATTACCCCACCCAGCTGTCGCTGTTTACCCACCACATGTGGATTGGCGGCTTCTTGATTGTGGGGGCCGGTGCCCACGCCGCCATCTTTATGGTGCGTGACTACGATCCGGCGGTGAATATGGACAACGCCCTCGACCGCATGCTGCGCTCCCGCGATGCCATTATTTCCCACCTCAACTGGGTCTGTATTTTCCTCGGCTTCCATAGCTTTGGTCTGTACATCCACAACGACACCATGCGTGCCCTGGGCCGTCCCCAGGACATGTTCTCTGACACCGCCATTAAGCTGCAACCGGTCTTTGCCCAGTGGGTGCAAGGCTTCCACAGCGCCGCAGCCGGAGCTACCGCTCCGAACGCCATGGCCAGCGTCAGCCCCGTGTTTGGCGGCGATGTCGTTGCCGTGGCTGGCAAGGTAGCGATGATGCCCATGACCCTCGGCACCGCCGACTTCATGGTGCACCACATCCACGCCTTCACCATCCACGTGACCGCGCTGATTCTGCTCAAAGGCGTGCTGTACGCCCGTAGCTCTCGACTCGTACCCGATAAAGGTGACCTGGGCTTCCGGTTCCCCTGCGACGGTCCCGGTCGGGGCGGCACCTGTCAGGTCTCCGCTTGGGATCACGTGTTCCTGGGCCTGTTCTGGATGTACAACTCGATCTCGATTGTGATTTTCCACTTCAGCTGGAAGATGCAGTCCGACATTTGGGGTACGGTGAGCCCCGATGGCACGGTGAGTCACATCACCGGCGGCAACTTTGCCCAAAGTGCGATCACCATCAACGGCTGGCTGCGCGACTTCCTGTGGGCGCAAGCCTCTCAGGTAATCGGCTCCTACGGTTCGGCCCTATCGGCCTACGGTTTGCTGTTCTTGGGTGCTCACTTTGTTTGGGCCTTTAGCCTGATGTTCCTGTTCAGTGGCCGTGGCTACTGGCAAGAGCTGATTGAGTCCATCGTCTGGGCTCACAGCAAGCTGAAGTTGTCTCCTGCTATTCAGCCTCGCGCTCTGAGCATCACTCAGGGTCGGGCGGTGGGTGTGGCCCACTACCTCCTTGGGGGTATTGCCACTACCTGGGCCTTCTTCCTGGCTCGAATTATCGCGGTGAGCTAGGTTTCTCGTCATGGAATCTCCTGGGGGCGCAGCCCTGCGCCCCTACACACCGCACTCATGACTCAAATGTCGTACTAGAATCCTTTTTGATTCATGGCAACTAAATTCCCCAAATTTAGCCAGGACTTGGCCCAAGATCCGACCACAAGGCGGATCTGGTACGGGATTGCCACCGCCCACGACTTTGAAAGCCACGACGGCATGACGGAGGAGAATCTTTACCAGAAGATTTTCGCCTCCCACTTTGGCCATCTGGCAATCATCTTTCTGTGGACTTCGGGCAACCTGTTCCACGTCGCCTGGCAAGGCAACTTTGAACAGTGGATCAAAGATCCGCTCAACGTCAAACCCATCGCCCACGCGATTTGGGACCCTCACTTTGGCCAGCCTGCGGTAGATGCCTTCTCCCAGGCCGGGTCTTCGACCCCGGTTAACGTGGCGTTCTCTGGGGTGTACCACTGGTGGTACACCATCGGCATGCGCACCAACACCGACCTGTACACTGGCGCTGTCTTTCTGCTGATTCTGTCGGCGGTCTTCCTGTTTGCAGGCTGGCTGCACCTTCAGCCCAAGTTTCGCCCCAGCCTGTCCTGGTTCAAAAACGCTGAATCTCGCCTCAACCACCACCTGGCTGGTCTGTTTGGCGTTAGCTCGCTGGCCTGGACGGGTCACCTGGTGCACGTGGCGATCCCCGAATCTCGCGGTGTTCACGTGGGTTGGGACAACTTCCTTTCGATGAAGCCCCACCCCGAAGGCTTGATGCCGTTCTTCACCGGTAACTGGGGGGTCTACGCCCAGAACCCCGACACCTCTAGCCATATCTTTGGTACGGCGACCGGGTCTGGTTCTGCGATTCTGACCTTCCTGGGCGGCTTCCATCCTCAGACCGAGTCTCTCTGGCTGACGGATATGGCCCACCACCACCTGGCAATCGCGGTGATCTTCATCATCGCCGGCCACATGTACCGCACCAACTTCGGTATCGGCCACAGCATCAAGGAAATCTTGAATGCCCACAAGCCCCCTGCAGGCGGCCTGGGTGAAGGTCACAAGGGTCTCTACGACACCTTAAACAACTCCCTTCACTTCCAGCTGGCTCTGGCTCTGGCTTCCCTCGGTGTGGTCACTTCCCTGGTGGCGCAGCACATGTATGCGCTGCCTCCCTACGCCTTTATGGCTCGGGATTACACCACCATGGCGGCTCTATACACCCACCACCAGTACATCGCTGGCTTCATCATGGTGGGGGCCTTTGCCCACGGCGCGATCTTCCTGATTCGCGACTACGATCCGGCGGCTAACCAAAACAACGTGCTTTACCGCGTGCTGGAGCACAAGGAAGCAATCATCTCTCACTTGAGCTGGGTGTCGCTGTTCCTGGGCTTCCACACCCTGGGTCTGTACGTCCACAACGACGTGGTGGTGGCCTTTGGCACCCCCGAAAAGCAGATTCTGGTCGAGCCTGTGTTTGCCCAGTGGGTGCAAGCCTGCTCGGGTAAGCTGCTCTACGGTTTTGACACACTGCTGTCGAACCCCGATAGCGTGACCCAAACCGCCAACGCCGTTTGGCTGCCCGGCTGGTTTGAGGCCATTAACAGCAACGCCAACTCGCTGTTTCTGACCATTGGCCCTGGCGATTTCTTGGTTCACCATGCGATCGCCCTGGGTCTGCACACCACCACCCTGATCTTGGTCAAGGGTGCGCTGGATGCCCGTGGTTCGAAGCTGATGCCCGACAAAAAAGACTTCGGCTACAGCTTCCCCTGCGACGGCCCCGGCCGTGGCGGCACCTGCGACATCTCTGCCTGGGATTCGTTCTACCTCGCCATGTTCTGGATGCTCAACACCATTGGTTGGGTGACCTTCTACTGGCACTGGAAGCATCTCGCCATCTGGTCGGGTAACGTGGCCCAGTTTAACGAGTCGTCTAACTATCTGATGGGCTGGCTGCGCGACTACCTGTGGCTCAACAGCTCTCAGCTGATCAACGGTTACAACCCCTACGGCATGAATAACCTAGCCGTCTGGGCTTGGATGTTCCTCTTTGGACACCTGGTTTGGGCCACCGGCTTCATGTTCTTGATCTCTTGGCGCGGTTACTGGCAAGAGCTGATTGAAACTCTTGTCTGGGCCCACGAGCGCACTCCCCTGGCGAACCTGGTTCGCTGGAAGGATAAGCCCGTTGCCATGTCGATCATTCAGGGTCGAGTTGTGGGTCTAGCTCACTTCACTGTGGGTTACATCCTCACCTACGCAGCCTTCCTGATAGCTTCGACTTCCAGCCGTTTCGGCTAGGTTGAGCTAGTTAGGTAAACCCCTCAAAACTCCTCGGCGCACTGCTCCGGGGAGTTTTGCTGTTTGGGGGTTTAGCATTACCATCGTGGAGTCTGCTAGGGCATAAGGCTGTATGCCAACGGTATTGAGAAAAGATGGCTTTGACTTTCGGATATATTTTGATGACCACGTCCCTGCCCATGTTCACGCATTCAAGGGCAGTGGAGAGGTCAAAATTAGCCTTGGCGATCTGCTGACCAAGCCTACAGTGTTAGTGGCCTACAATATGAGCAACAAAGAAGCTAAGCTGGCGCTGGCGATCGTACTTAAACATCAGACCGAACTCCTGAAGCGTTGGGTAGAGATGCATGGTTGATTTAATCGATGACGCTCAGTTTCTAGAGCAGTACCAGCGGGCCATAGCGGCAGCAAAGCAAGCTAGTGTCACAGAACCTAGAGCAGTAGTAGCCTACTACGATGCCGCAAGCCACTTGATGGTGATTCGCCTCAACAGTGGTGCAGTGTTTACCTTTTCGCCTGACATTGCTCAAGGGTTAGCTGGAGCATCGGCTGAAGATTTAGCGGCAGTCGAAATAACCCCTTCCGGAGCAGGGCTACATTGGGAAAAGCTTGATGCTGATTTCTCTGTCACAGGTCTGTTGAGTGGTTATTTTGGAACTAGGGCTTGGATGACTAAACTGCAAGAGCAATGGGCTGGTCAGCAAGCTTCATAAAATTGTTGCCCACCTTCCCCTTTCTGATTTGCTGGGGAAAAAGACCTAATTTTTATGAGCAGTAATGCTCGATTTACTGATTCCTAAGCGCGCTTGTCGGTCACACCCAAAGCGAAGTCCATCTTTAAACCCGTCCAATTCACGGGCAACAAAAACCCCCTAGCTGTGGCTAGGGGTTTTGCATATCAGCGACTTTATAAAGTAAATCAATGTCACCTAGACTAGAAAACCGAGCCGTCGGCCGTTGGCTTTGGCCTTACGAATGAGTGCCTGGCGCTCTTTGCTATCGATGCCAAAGCGATTGCAGAAGTTGGTAATTGTCTTGGAGTGAAGGGCGATCGCCTGACCCCGCAGCTTGTTGAATTTTGGGGTGCCCATGATGTTGCGAACTAGCAGAACCATTGGTGCAAACATAGCGCTTCTTCTCCAAAGACTCTTAGAAACTTCTTGCGAAACTGAACGAAATTAGCTGACTGCCAGGGTGACTAGCACTAGGCCCGTCACAAAGAGAGTGGCGATCGCAGCTTGTAGCGCGTAGCCCTTTTGCTGCTCAGGCGAGGGGTAGGCGGCAAAATACACTTCAGGCTCTACGGCGTAGTTGTTGAGAATACCGTTGTCGAGTTGGGTGGTGGTCAACATTGCGAGGCCCTCCTAGGGTGCTGAATGTTTCTTTATGTAAACTAATGTAACAGCTATGTAACGATATTGCAACAATTTCTTGCATTAATTTTGCTCCTGCGCTAATCAGTTGCTCTTAGGAGTTGCGAGACTTGGCCTGGTGGAGTGCCAAGTCGTTGCGGTCGTGGATGGGGGTGGGAGGGTGAATTGCGATCGCAGCTTTACGCCGCAGCATAAAAACTCCGCCTCTCCAGTCCTCACGAAGCAGGCCACCGCTATAGACAGCGGTGGCCTAGCCTAAGGAACTTGTAGCCAGACGGGCGATGGTTAAAGCAGGGATTGAATAGGATCCACGCTTTATCGGTCGGGTGTGCTGCCCTAGCTGTGGCTAGCGGCTCTAGCTTCTCAATCCTTTAGCCCTTGGTCTAAGTCGGCAATGAGGTCATCCACGTGCTCTAGGCCAACGGAAAGGCGAAGCAGGTTAGGGGCGGTTGTCGTACCCTGCTCAATGGAGGCACGGTGTTCGATCGCGCTGTGGGGGCTGCCAAAGCTGGTGGCGCGGGCAATCAGCCTGGTTTTGGCGGCTACTGCCATCGCTGTGTCCTGATCGCCTTTCACTAAGAACGAGAGCAAGCCGCCGTAGCCCTGCATTTGCTTCTGGGCAATGTCGTGGCCGGGGTGATTGGGCGAGCCGGGGTAGAGCACCTGCTCAATAGCAGGATGTTGGGATAGCCAAGTGGCAATGCGTTGGGCCGATTGGGACTGGGCTCGTACCCGCAGGGGCAGGGTTTGCAGGCCGCGCAACGTTAGCCAACAGTCGAAGGGAGACGGCACCACGCCGCCAATGGTTTGCACCAGCCGAAGCTGATCGAATAGTGAGTTGGTTTCGCGGGTTACGACTGCGCCGCCAATTACATCCCCATGGCCCGCAAGATACTTCGTCGTGGCGTGAATCACAAAGTCGGCCCCCAGAGTAAGCGGAGTTTGCAGCACAGGGGAGGCAATGGTGTTGTCGCAGGCCAGGTAGGCATCGGCCTGGTGGGCCAGGTCGGCTACCGCTTGAATATCGGTGACGGCCAGCTGAGGATTTGAGGGGGTTTCGATCAGCACCAGGCGGGTGTTGGGGCGCAGAGCATTAGCTACTGCCGCCAAGTCGGTCGTATTCACCAGGGTATAGCTCAAACCCCAGGGGGCAAAAATCTGGCTCAGCATTTGCTGCACGCCGTAGTAGACGCTCTGGGGGGCAATTACATGGTCGGCGGGGCCGAGTGCTTGCAGCAGGCTAAAGGTGGCGGCAGACCCAGAGGCAAAGGTGGCGGTTTCTGATCCTTTCTCTAGCGTAGTCAGAGCTGCTTCGAGGGCGTCGCGGTTGGGGTTGCCGCTGCGGCCATAGATATAGCCTTTGGGATAACTGCCATCGCCATCCCGCTCAAAGGTGGTGGAGAGGTGAATGGGTGCTGTTAGGGCTCCCGTGGCAGGGTCAATGCTGCTGCCGCTGTGGATGGCCTGGGTTTCTAAGGAAAAGGGCGTGGCGTCGGGGGACATAAAATTAGGAAAGATGGATTGCCCTTGATTTTATGGGCGTGGCCGGAGAGCGTTCAGATTTTTGTGTAAGCCTGTGGCAGCTGTGCCCGTTCCACTACACCGCTGTAATCTCGCCAGCACCCACAGCTAACCACAAAAAACCCCAGCCGTCCAAAGCTGAGGTTAGTAGGTTAAATGGCTGATTCAACGATTTGATTTAAGGTTTTGATTTAACGGTTTGATTTATGAAAATGCGTCAGTGGCGCTTTTGCCCAGGTTGCAAACTTTCTTCTTGGGCTTGGCCCGCGAAGATTAGCTGGCCAACTGCGGCATTGTCAACACTACTTAAAGAGTATGTTAGCTCAACATCGCCTGCCGTTACAAAGACTACGGTTAAGTAATCTGCCAGCAGCGCTGTGCCGCCCTGTCTACCCTCAACAAGGGCTCACATCAGGCAAAACCTAAAGCTAGGCCTGGATGTGAGCAGCCATCTGGTGCAACAGCGGCAGATAAATGTTACAGCCTAGAGGCAGCAACAATCCTTCTTACGCTTGATAGGCGCTCCAGCCCCAGTGATGACAAATTTCTAACGAATTTCGCGGGCAGAATTATAGATTTTTTCGTTAGTCTGCACCGACTTCTGCAAGTCCACCACAGGGCGAGGATAATCGACGCCAAGGGTGACTCCAAAACGCTTTTGCTCTACGGGCTGAAGCTTCCAGGGTTCGTGCACTTTAGCCGCAGGAATATGCGTTAGTTCTGGTAGCCAGTGTTTGACATAGAGACCGTCGGGGTCGTAGTCCTTGGCCTGTTTGGGAATGTTGAAATAGCGAAAGCCCCGCGCATCGTTGCCCACCCCGGCGGTGTAGTTCCAGTTACCGTAGTTGCTACAGGGGTCGTAGTCCACCAGCAGCGATTCAAACCACTCGGCCCCCATACGCCAGTCAATACCCAGGTTTTTGGTCAAAAAGCTGGCCACGTTCTGCCGCCCCCGGTTCGACATAAACCCAGAGTGAGCCAGTTCGCGCATATTTGCATCCACTAAGGGAAAGCCCGTTTCGCCCTGGCGCCAGGCATCAAAACGCGCCCAGTCTTGCTTCCAATCGATCAGCAGCCGTCGCAAACCCGAGGGATAAAACACCCGATCGCCGTGCTTTGCACAGATAAAGCGAAAGTAGTCGCGCCACAGCAGCTCAAAAATCAGCCAGTAGGTAGAGTCGTTGCGAATGCGATCGCGCTCGTAATTTTGCACGGTTTCGTATACCCGCCGGGGCGACAGACAGCCCAGCGCCAGCCAGGCCGACAGCTTTGAGGAATAGTCGGCCCCCACCATGTCGTTGCGGGTCTGCTTATAGGTCTTGAGGCAGTCGGCCTCCCACACGTAGTGGTTAAGACGGGCCAGGCCAGCGGTTTCGCCTCCCTCAAAGGTAAGCACGGCGCGGCTGTCGAGGGTCGGAGCTTCCAGGCCAAAATCTACTAGGGCCGGCAAGGTTCCAGGCTCAACCGCTGGTAAAGAGGGGAGCTTTGCCGGGGTGGCTAGAGCCAGGTCTACCGTACTGTGCTGTTCCACCTTTTTGCGAAACTGAGTGAATACTTCCGGCAGGCGGTTGATGGCAAAAGGCAGGTTGTCGGGATGGTAGAGGGTGGCCCCCCAGTACACCTCGGTTTTGCAGCCCACCGCCGCCAGTTTGGCCTCCACCGCCCGCTCCACCCGCAGTTCTTCAGCGGTCACTTCCTCGTGCCAGTAGACGGCCTCAACGCTGTGGGCTGTGACCAGCTCTAGAATAATGTCTTCGGGTTGGCCCATCCGCACAACGAGGTCGCTGCCTAAAGACTGGAGCGATCGCCGCAAATCGGCCACGCTTTCTAGCAAAAACTGCGCCCGATAGGCCCCCGTTTTTGGGAAGCCAAAGGCCGTCTGGCCAAACTGGCGCGGGTCAAAACAGTAGAGCGGCATTACTGGCTGCCCGGCCCGCAATGCCTCATCGAGGGGCTGGTGGTCATGGAGGCGGAGGTCATTGCGAAACCAGACGAGGGTGGGCATGGGAGTGGGGGGTAGGGGATAGAGTTCTGGCTTTGCCAGCAACCCTTAGAGAATGCTGGGAGACAGGCGTTGATCTTTTGGGCGCAGGATTCCTTTTTAAGTATTCTAAAGAACTCGCGATCGCCTTGTCGGGAGGTTACTCTGGGGCGATCGACGTTGGTTCTGTACCGCTGGTTGTGCGCGGCGACCTGGCCAAGTCACCCGAGTTATCGACAAAGGCAGCATCGTGAGGCATAGTTTTAACGCTTAGCTCAAGCCCAAGGGTCACCGAGACGCGGCTGTGGGCATTTTCAAAACCCTGTAACCCGCCTGCTATGGAACTTCAGCCTGAACATTACGAATTGGGGATCACCCTGTCGGCCATGGAGGGGGCGATGGGCGGTCTCTGGTACCCCAGCGAAAGCGATGCGCTAGTTTCCCTGGTCATCTACGCCGACCCCCTACCTGACACCACAGCCCTGGGCCAAAAGCTGGGGGCGGGGGAAGCGAACCTGCAAATTCAGCCCGCTGAAGCGTTCTTTCGGCCTGTGCTCAACAATCCCTACTGGGCCAGCGAACAGGGCGGGCACCTGGCGCAAAAATACGCCAACCTCCGCGATGTGCTAGAGACCCACCTAGAAGATCTCAAAACGATTCGGATTGGCGAGGTAAACGTCACGGTATATCTGCTGGGGCGGCATTCTAGCGGTTGCTACTTGGGGGCTTGTACCCACGTAGTAGAGACCTAGGCGACGGGAAAGTAGAGAGTCAGGGGGAAAGGGTGAAGGAAGTCGAAAACTCCACTATCCACCATCTCCAACCTAAAATTTCTTGTATGGCCAGTCAGCCCAGATGACGGTAGCCTAACGGTAGCAATCGAGGCAACTTATTCATGGCTTTTCAAACCCCTGATTGGGTGAAACATGCGGTCTTCTACCAGATCTTTCCTGACCGGTTTGCCCGCACCCAGCGGCACCTAGATGACCCAGCCATGGCCGTGCCCCTCGAACCCTGGGAATCGTTGCCTACCCCCTTTGGCTATAAGGGGGGCGATCTCTGGGGCATAGCCGAAAAGCTCGATTACCTGGCAGATCTGGGGGTTACGGCCATCTACATGACGCCGATTTTTCAGTCGGCCTGCAACCATCGCTACCACACCCACGACTACTACCAAGTTGATCCGCTGCTGGGGGGCAATCCGGCATTTTTTGATCTGCTAGAAGCAGCCCACGCCAAAGACATCAAGGTGGTGCTGGATGGGGTCTTCAACCACTCTAGCCGGGGCTTTTTCTTCTTTAACGACATTCTTGAAAACGGCCCCAATTCCCCCTGGCTGGAGTGGTTTGAGGTCGAGGGTTGGCCCCTAGCCGCCTACGATGGGTCGCTGCCCGCTAACTACCGCAGCTGGGTCGATAACCGCGCCCTACCGACTTTTAAGCACGGTCACCCGGCGGTGCGCGAATATCTGATGCGCGTGGGCGAGTATTGGGTGCGCCAGGGCATTGATGGCTGGCGGCTGGATGTGCCCTACGAGATCAAGACTGAGGGGTTTTGGCAGGAGTTTCGCGATCGCATCAAAGCCATCAACCCCGAGGCCTACATTGTGGGCGAAGTTTGGGACGACGCCACCCAGTGGCTCGACGGCACCCAGTTTGACGGGGTAATGAACTACCTGTTTACTGCACCAACCATGGCTTTTGTGGCGGGCGATCGCATCCGTATGGATCTAGTTGAGCAACCCCACTACTACCCCTACCCAGCGCTAGATGCCGCAAGCTACGGCGACAAGATCCAGCACCTGCTGGCGCTCTATCCCTGGGAGATTCAGCTCACTCAGCTCAATCTGCTCTCTAGCCACGACGTCGCCCGCATCTATTCGGTGGTGGGCGAAGATGACGCCAGCATGGTGCTGTGCACGCTGCTGCTGTTCACCTTTCCGGGAGCACCAAGCGTCTACTACGGCGATGAAGTAGGCCTACCGGGCGAGCTTGACCCCGACTGCCGCCGCACCTTTCCCCCCGAAAACGACTGGCACCTAGATTTACTAACCATTCACCGCGAGCTGATTGCCCTACGCCACCGCTTTGCGGCCCTGCGCACGGGCACCTACGAAGTACTGCACACCGAGGGCAATGTCTATGTGTTTAGTCGCACCTGGGGGCGCGATCGCCTGATCATCGCCCTCAATGCTGGCGAAAGCGACGACCGTAAGGTCTCGACCGAGACGCTGATTGACAAGGGGCGAACGGCCCACGCCGTGTTTACCTATCACGGCGCTACCTGGGCTAGCCCAGACCTAACGCTGCCCCCGCGATCGGCGGTGGTCGTAGCGGTGGAGCAAGGGTAATCGAGCGATCGGGGCCAGGACTGGCTTTTTCCCCGGCTCAACCAGTTGAACCGGCCCTGTCCTCGCGCCACCTAATCGCTGCGCCGCTGGCGAATTTGAGCGATAAAAAACTCTTCTAAGGTTGGCCGGGTCTGTTGCAGGGTAAGCAGGTGACCGCCAGCTAACGGAATTTGTTTGGCAAACTCGTAGGGGTCGCCCTTGACCTGGCCCTGCCAGAGGTCGCCCTGCACCGTCAGCCGCTCGAGCCAGGGCTCGAGCTTGGCGATGTGGCCACCGCGCCCCTTAACCAGGTACTGATCGGCGGTGCCCAGGAGTTGGTCTAGGCTGCCGCTGGCAATCAGCTCGCCTTGGTCGAGAATGGCGATGCGATCGCAGATCACCTCCACATCCGACAAAATGTGGCTGTTAAAAAAAATCGTCTTGCCCTCTCGTTTTAAGGCCAAAATAATCTCCCGTACCTGAAAGCGCCCCGTCGGGTCAAGCCCCGACATTGGCTCATCGAGAAACACCACGTCAGGGTCGTTGATCAGCGCCTGGGCCATACCCACCCGCTGCAGCATGCCCTTCGAGTACTGACGCAGCTGCTTCTTCTTCGCCGCCGCCTGGGATAGCCCCACCAGATCGAGCAGTTCCACAATGCGGCGCTGCTGGGCTGCCCGCGACAGGCCAAATAGACCGGCGGTGTACTGCAAAAACTCCCAGCCGGTCAAAAAGTCGTAAAAGTAAGCATTCTCAGGCAGATAGCCAATGCGCTGTTTCACCGCACTGTCGCCCAAGCCATGACCCAGCAGGGTCGCCGTGCCCGCCGTCGGGCGAATAATGCCCAGCAAGATCTTCAGCAGCGTCGTTTTGCCCGCCCCGTTGGGGCCCAGCAGGCCAAAGGTTTCGCCCTGATACACCGTCAGAGAACACTGCGTTAGGGAGTTGACCCGCTGATTGAGCCAGAATCCGGTGCGATAGGCCTTGCCCAAACCTTCGGTTTGCACCACCGGCACCCGATCTAGCGGTATGGCTAGCCCATTCTGTGACAATACAGCGCCCATAACCCCTGCTCGCAAAACCGTGATAGAACCCTATAAGACGCCTAGGCAGCGCATCTCTGTCTAGGGTACCCGCCCCGTGGCACTATGGTACTGACCTAGCGCTGAGCCTAGGTAGAGGTAGCCCTAAGCTTAAGCCTCTCTGTTTCGTTGTGACATTCCCCTCCTACCCTGCTGCTATGGATCGCTCTAAGCTCGTGGCCATCGTTACCGGCGTTTTTTCTCTACTGCTCGCCATCGGCTATTTGGTGCTGGTGCAACTCCTCGATTTTCGCGGCGACATGGTGCCAGCCCCGCTATCGCCCCTGCTTAATTTGCCGTTTTGGGCTGCGACTTTAAATGTGAATTCTATGGCTTGCTAAAGCTTTTTGTAGGTCACAGGTCTATTCCCCAAAAGCCCGAGACTTGAGCCTTCACCAAAACTCAATCTCAGGCCTTCAGCACCGGTGTTCTCTAGGCCTCAAAGCCGCTCAGATTTGGCATGAACCCCACAAGAACACCCTCTCTACCCCAGAACCGTTGCCTATCTAACGGCTTGCACGCCGATCAAGCCATCCATTAGCAATACTTATAAAAATCTTCGGGCACCCCTATTTTATCTATAGGGCATATGGTTTTATAACAAGTCCGAACAGGGGTTTGGGGCAGCATAGTCCTAGATCTGTCCACTAAGCGCCCCCATAAGGCCGTTGACTTTGGCATAGTATTATTGCGATTAATCCTTAAAATATTTATCCGCTATCCAGCAGGTACCCATGGCCATGCAACAGCTTGAGACAACTTCGACCCTTAACTACCAGTCAGAGCAATACAAAGATGCCTACAGCCGCATCAATGCCATCGTGATTGAGGGCGAGCAAGAAGCCTACGACAACTATTGCAAGCTAGCGGAGTCGATTCCCGACTCCAAGGATGACCTGCTGCGTCTGGCGAAAATGGAAAGCCGTCACATGAAAGGCTTTCAGGCCTGCGGCAAGAATTTGGCCGTCATCCCCGACATGGAGTTTGCCGCCAAGTTTTTCTCCCAGCTGCACGAAAATTTTCAGCAGGCTTGGGCGGAGGGCAAAATAGTCACCTGTCTGCTGATTCAATCGCTGATTATTGAGACCTTTGCGATCGCGGCCTACAACATCTACATTCCCGTAGCCGATGACTTTGCCCGCAAAGTCACCGAGGGTGTGGTCAAAGATGAGTACAGCCACCTCAATTTTGGCGAAGAATGGCTCAAGGCCAATTTTGAGTCAGCTAAGGCCGAGCTTGAGACCGCCAACCGCCAAAACTTGCCCATCATTTGGGCCATGCTCAACGAGGTGGCCGCCGATGCCCACGTGCTCGGCATGGAAAAAGATGCCCTGGTCGAAGATTTCATGATTACCTACGGTGAGGCGCTGGCCAACATCGGCTTCTCCAGCCGCGAGGTGATGAAACTCTCCGCCCAGGGTCTAGCGGCTGTCTAGATCGCCGTCCGGGAGCTACCCAAACCTGAATGCTACAGATAGTCCCGGCTGTTTCAAGCCTACTTGAGCTGCCCAGTGTGCTTTCAATCCAGCACTGGGCAGTTTATCGTTAGGTAAATTGTTAACCTGCACCATACTCTCTGGCGCATTACCCCAGTACCTAGATACGCAATGTTTGGCCTAATTGGACATTTGACCAGCCTTGACCACGCCCAGCTTGTCGCCCGAGATCTGGGGTATCCAGAATATGCCGACCAGGGACTCGATTTTTGGTGCAGTGCCCCGCCACAAATTGTCGATACCATCAAAGTCACCAGCGCCACCGGCCAGCAAATTGAAGGCCGCTATGTCGAGTCATGCTTTTTACCCGAAATGCTAGCCGCCAAGCGCATCAAGGCGGCCACGCGTAAAATCATCAACGCCATGGCCCACGCCCAGAAGCACGGCATCGACATCACCGCTCTGGGAGGATTTTCGTCAATTATTTTTGAGAATTTCAACCTCAACCAAATTCAGCAGGTGCGCAACGTCACCCTGGAGTTTGAGCGGTTTACTACAGGCAATACCCACACGGCTTACATCATTTGCCAGCAGGTGGTGGCCGCTGCCGAAAAGCTCGGCATCAATCTCTCCGATGCCACTGTGGCAGTGTGTGGGGCCACTGGAGACATTGGCAGCGCCGTTTGCCGCTGGCTCACCGCCCGCACCGACATCAAAGAGCTGCTGCTGATTGCCCGCAACCAAGAGCGGATTCAGCGCCTGCAAGAAGAGTTGGGCTGCGGCGTCGCCATGGATCTAGACACCGCCCTGCCGAAGGCCGACATTGTGGTGTGGGTGGCCAGCATGGCTAAGGGCGTTGAGGTTGACCCCAACAGCCTGAAGCACCCCTGCCTAATGATTGACGGCGGCTACCCTAAAAACCTCGACCAGCACTTTAACTTCGAGGGGGTGCACGTGCTCAAGGGCGGCATCGTCGAGCATTCCCTCGACATCGACTGGAAAATCATGCAGATCGTGAATATGGATGTGCCCGGACGCCAGCTATTTGCCTGCTTTGCCGAAGCCATGCTGCTGGAGTTTGAGAAGTGGTACACCAACTTTTCCTGGGGGCGCAACCAGATTACCCTCGAAAAGATGGACATGATTGGCCAGTCCTCACGACGCCACGGGTTTCGTCCCCTGCTCGACCTCAACAGTGCCCCCCTGGCCGCTGAGCTGTCCTAGAGGGGACATCGCCCCTGTTTGGGTTGGGTTCTTAACCTAAGTCGGGGGGGCGACAGCTTGGTATTCTAGAATGCAGACGGGTAAGGAGTTTCTGGGTAACTGGGATATTCTTAGCTCGCGATCGGCCTGTTTAGATAGTTTGTTTCTCCCTTGGCTATGGCCCCACCTGAGCGCAAGTCCATTCTGCTGTCCTTTGAAAAGCCCCTGGTTGAACTAGAGGCCCGCATTACCCAAATTCGCGAACTGGCGGAAGAAAACGATGTAGATGTGTCGGCCCAGCTACGGCAGCTAGAGGCCCGAGCCACCCACCTGCGCCAGGAAATTTTTTCTAACCTCACCCCGGCCCAGCGGCTTCAGGTGGCCCGTCACCCCCGCCGCCCCAGCACCCTCGACTACATTCAGGCGATTACCGACGACTGGCTGGAGCTACACGGCGATCGCGGCTCGGGCAAAGATGACCCTGCCCTGGTGGGGGGCGTAGCCCGGCTCGACGGTCGCCCCGTGGTGATTTTGGGCCATCAGAAGGGGCGCGACACCAAAGACAATGTCGTTCGCAACTTTGGGATGGCCTCGCCCGGCGGCTATCGCAAGGCCATGCGGCTGATGCGCCACGCCGATCGCTTCTCAATGCCAATCATTACCTTTATTGATACCCCTGGAGCCTATCCCGGCTATGAGGCCGAAGAGATGGGCCAGGGCGAGGCGATCGCCTACAACCTGCGAGAAATGTTCGGCCTCACGGTGCCAATTGTCTGCACGATCATTGGCGAGGGCGGCTCAGGCGGTGCCCTGGGGATTGGCGTGGGCGATCGCCTGATGATGTTTGAGCACTCTGTCTACACCGTGGCCAGCCCCGAAGCCTGCGCCGCCATTCTATGGAAGGACGCGGGCCGCGCTGGCGAGGCAGCCGAAGCCCTCAAAATTACCTCTTGGGATCTCAAACAGCTGGGCATCTTAGATGAGCTGCTGCCAGAACCCGTAGGCGGTGCCCATGCCAACCCCATTCAGGCCGCAGAGATGCTTAAGCAGGCCCTGGTAGAGCAGATCACCGAGCTGTCTCAGCTGGCACCTGCGGCGCTACAGCAGCTGCGCTATCAGAAGTATCGCCGGATTGGGGTCTTTGCCGAGGCGGCTTAGGGCACTTAGGCCAAGGCACCCAACAGTTGCCGATCTGCTCCACCAAATCGCTGCTCCATTTCTCAAGCCCTGTTTCCCCAGGAAGGAGTTAATGCCCTGTTCATATTCGCAGCCAAGGTCAGCGCTAGGGTAGATAAAGACTGAGCCACTTGCTGACGATGTCTGCGCTCATAAACTGTTTACATTTGTTAACATAGGGAAAGTGCCTAACCCACGGGCGCTTCCCCGGGGGCAGTATGCCTTGGTTCTCTGGCGATCCTGGGTGTTAGCTGTCCTGAGTTCTTTGTCGATTGGTACTTTCCCTTGCAGAATCCTGTCTCTTCTGACCTGCCGCGCCGCGCCCTGGTCACTGGCGCTAGCCGTGGCCTTGGTAGCGCGATCGCCCATGCCCTAGCCCAGGCTGGGTACGATGTCGCCTTGGTAGCTCGATCCTTAGACACCCTCAAGCCTATACAGGAAAAGTTGACCGCCTACGGCATTGAGGCCAAAGCCTATGCCGTCGACTTAGCCGAAATGGAGGGCTTGCAGCATCGACTAGCGGCGGTGCTGGCCGACTTTGGCCCCCTCAGCGTGGTGGTTAACAACGCTGGCATGGGCTACACCGGCCCGCTAGCGACCATGCCCCTCGGCGACTGGCAGCGGGTGATGGACTTAAACGTCACTAGTGTTTTCCAGTGTACTCAGGCGGTGGTGCCTGTGCTGCGGCAGGGTGGCGGCGGCACCATTGTCAATATCGCCTCCATTGCGGCTAAGTCAGCTTTTCCCGACTGGGGGGCTTATACCGTTAGCAAAGCCGCCATCGTGGCTCTGTCGCGGGTGCTAGCCGCCGAAGAGCGGGCCCACGGCATTCGCGTGGTGACGGTGTCTCCCGGCTCAGTCAACACTCCCCTTTGGGATACCGACACGGTGCAGGCCAATTTCGATCGCTCCGCCATGCTGACCCCGGAGATTGTGGCGCAGACCGTTCTGCACACCATCCTCCTGCCCCCCGAGGCCGTGATTGAAGACCTCACCCTGATGCCTGCGGGCGGTGCCCTGTAGCTAGTTTTTTACCCAGTTGCGCCCTGGCCAACTCAGCGAGTGGCCCTAATTTTGTTGAACCTCTAGAGTGTTTAGAAACCCTATGACTATCGCACCCTCAAACAGCCTTAACGACAAAGTCAACAACGGCGCTAGCCTCAAGGGCAAGCCCCCTGAAATTCGGCCCGATCGCACCCACAGCTACCGAGAAGAGGCCGATCAGTATCCCATTCCTGAAACCAGCCAAGAAGACATGAGCGACGCCGTGCGCACCATGCTGCTGTCGGTGGGCGAAGACCCCGAGCGGGAGGGGCTACTCAAGACCCCTAAGCGCGTGGCCGAGGCCATGAGGTTTCTCACCAGCGGCTACCAGCAGTCGTTAGAAGAGTTGGTCAACGGGGCCATCTTTGACGAAGGCCACAATGAAATGGTGCTGGTGCGCGACATTAACCTGTTTAGCCTCTGCGAACACCACATGCTGCCGTTTATGGGCCGCGCCCACGTGGCCTACATTCCCAACCAGCGGGTGGTGGGGCTGAGCAAGCTGGCCCGGATTGTGGAAATGTATTCTCGCCGCCTTCAGGTACAAGAGCGCCTCAACCGCCAGATTGCCGAAGCGGTGCAGGAAATTCTGGATCCTAAGGGCGTAGCAGTGGTAGTGGAAGCCAGCCACATGTGCATGGTCATGCGCGGCGTGCAAAAGCCTGGCTCCTGGACGGTGACCAGCGCCATGCTGGGTGTCTTTCAGGAAGATTCGAAGACCCGCGAAGAGTTTCTCAGCCTGATTCGCCACCAGCCGTCGTTCTTCTAGACTGACCCCTATAGTTATAGGCTGAGACATTTCTCAAAAAAACGCTCAAACGTTTGCACGTTTGAGCGTTTTTTGATGGCTAATTTTGTTTAGAGCGCCCTGCCAGGTAGCCCCAGGCGTAGGCGGCATCGCCCATGCTCTGCATGACCGTGAACTCATTGATGTTGGGCACGTAAAAAATGTCAAAGTAGGTCTCCACCGAAGGCCACTGGCGAGCCGGAGGAACCGCCACCGAGTCGAGCACATCAAAGAACCATTCGGAACCGTAAAATTCGTTGTCAATGGGGCCATAGAGGGTCAGACCCGGCAGCACATCGCCGGTAATGCGCTGGTCGATCACCAGGGGGTTTTGGGGCGATTTATGGCCCAGGCCGGTGGTGTAGGTCATGTTGTCGGGGTTGGCTCCGGCGGAGAATTGGCAGGCCAGCAGGGCGGCGTCAAGATAGCGATCGCCACCAGTCAGCGCGTGAGCCCGCAGCAGCGTCCGGGCCTTGGGTGCCCCAAGCCCATCACCCCAGCCCACGGGGGTTGAGGGGTGTACCTTAGTCCAGCCAAAGGCGGTGGTCTGCCCAGTTTCCACGGCGGCGTCGGCCTCGGCAAGCAGCGTG
The DNA here is from genome assembly GCF_034932455.1 of Leptolyngbya sp. CCNP1308. Taxonomy (NCBI): domain Bacteria; kingdom Bacillati; phylum Cyanobacteriota; class Cyanophyceae; order Leptolyngbyales; family Leptolyngbyaceae; genus Leptolyngbya; species Leptolyngbya sp. CCNP1308. The sequence goes on from NZ_JAYGIH010000073.1 coordinate 104,453, forward strand.
GCCCGCAGCTCGGCCTGGAGCGCCCCATCGACCTGGTCAGCGGGTAGGCGGCTGTAGAGAAAGGCGATTTCTCGCTGGGGGCCAGCAATCCGATAGTCATCGCGGGCCTCGGCGGGAATGGCCGATCGCGCCTCTACAAAGCGCTCGTGCCAGGGGCGATCGCCCGTCAGGTGATAAAGCTCTAGGGCCGCCAGGGCGCGATCGGCCTCAATGCGATGGCGAGGCCACTCCTGGGCCTCAATGCCATCCTGATAGCGGGCTTCGGCCCAGGCCATGGCGGCTAGGGCACTGTCGCGGTAGCCCTGGGCCTGGTCAGCGGCATAGGTACCCATCAGCCGGGCCGTGCGAGCCGCCACCCCGGCGTAGACGTAGCTGCTCCAGGGGTCGGGGGCGTAGGCCATAATCGGCAGGGTTTCTTGCCAGCTGGTTTCGCCCCGCTTGGGGTGCTCTGCCGACTCAATGCCGCCGCGCACACCGCCCTCAGAGGTTTGCAGACGGCGAAAGAAATCGACGCCCCACAGGGCTTCGTCTAGCAGATCGGGGCGATCGTTGGCCGATTCGGGAATATTGAGCGCCAGATTTTCCATTGGTTCGGGAAACAGCTCGATCAGTTCGAGCAGCCAGCGAGCCACATCCAGATGTTGAATGCGGCGATCCCAGTCGCCGGCATCAAAGTAGCCGCCCCAGGCGTTGGCCACCACCGCATCGGTCTTGCCCGCGACCAGGTTGGCAAAGTTGCCCTCGTCAGTCCCCTGGGCGTCAAGGCCATTGCCCGTATCCATCAGGCCGGTGGTGGAGTGGTACACCGTGATCCCGTCGTCAGGGTGGAAGGGCCGGGGGCGGACAATATCGGTATAGGGCGGTTTTAGGGCGATGCCGCTGCGCTGGTGATAGAACCCCCGCGCTGCCAAAGAAAAAGCCTGCTGCCAGGCGTCCTCAGCCACCGCAAAGGAGGTCGAGCAGCCGACGGTGTCTACACAGAGGCGGTACTGCCCCGGCTGGGTAAGTGCGCTAAAGTCGAGCTGGTCAACGTCGGTGAGGGTGTAGGTGCGATCGCGAGCATCTTCAGCCGTCCCATCTCGGTAGCGACGGCTGGCCCGCCCGGTGAACACGCTCCGCCCTGTAGCCTCGTCAATTACCTGGAACGACAACCCCTCGGGATAGCTCAGCCCACCGCCGGTTCCCATCCAGGTGGATAAAAACCCTACCTTGACCGGGTCATCGGGGCGAAATCCCACCGCCGAGACGTGAACGGCTTCACTCATTTCACGGTCAGGCTGGTAGGCCAGCGTGAGCGGCGGCAGATCTTGCCCCGTCAATTGAATTTGGTAGGTTTGCCCCGGCGTTAGGGGCTTGGGCAACCGCAGATAGAACCGATGCTCCATGGCCCAGCGGCGATCGCCCCGACTGACCTGGGCCGTATCCACCGGCTTGCTTTTGCGATGCACCTCCGTCGGCGTCACGGACTGCCGGTAGCTGGAGTCGCCCGACGACTGAATGCGATAGCTGCGAGGCTGGCTGGCGCGATTGGCATCAAACGGCTCCTCACTGTAGCGATCGAACCCGTAGAGCACCGACTGCTCAGAACCCACCAAGGTGCCGAGAACCTGCCCTCGACGCGACACCCAGGTGTCGTTACCCGAAGTTTCTAGCTGGTCTTGCGGTTGGGAACGGTAGGGTTCTTGGCGAGCGTGGGTGACGGTGCCCTGGCGCAGAAAGACCACTATGACCTCGGGGCTGACCACAGCTACCGTCATAGCGGGCTGTGCCGAATTAGCGTTAGACAGCCGCACGGTACCCGCCGTGCAGGCCATCAAAAATGCCAGCAGCCCAAGCAAAAACGCAGTCCGGCGGGGCCAGCGACGTACAGTGGCAAACAACATTCTCAGCAACTCTCCTGGGCAATTGACCTGAGGTTACGGGGCCGACAATTCTCACTACGCCCTGCCCAAACCCTAGGGCCATAGTACAAACTGCACCAGTGGGTGTGGGGTATCCTGCCCAAGCTGTGCCAAAGTTTTACTCCAGCTAAACAATTGGGCCGTTGCTTCATTAAAAGTGAGCTAATATCTAAGCCGATTCAGCCTTTTCTTCTGAACGGTCGCGGCTCGCGGGCTAGGGCATAGCGCTTAGCCGATGGGCGGCGATCGCCAGGCCCCGGCTGAGTTATGCAGAATCCTGTGGTGTGTGGGGAGATCGGCCCGATTGCGGCTAAGGCAGCTTTTTACTGGGGTGGTTGGAGTGGCTGGGGTGTGCCTATTTGGCAGCCTACCGGCCAAAGCCAGCGCACGGCTGCAAGCCTGGGAATTTGATACCGGCCAAAATCGCCTGGTGTTTACCACCGAAAGCGGGGTAGAGCCCCAGGTCAGCTGGCTCAGCGATCCGCAGCGATTGGTTATCGACCTGCCCGGCATTTTGACGGAAGAAGCCCTGGGCGATCGGTTTGCCGGCGGTGCGGTCGCGGCGGTGCGCATTACCCAGGCCGACGCCCAAACCACCCGTATGGTGCTAGAGATCAACCCCAGCTACAGCCTCGACCCCAAGCAGGTCAAGGTGTGGGGTCTCACGAACCAGCAGTGGGTGGTTCAGCTGCCCGGCTCAACGCCTACGGTCGCCCCTGGTGACGGTCTATCTATTCCAGATTTTTCTAAAGCAGCTCGGCCACGCCCTTTGACAGCGGCTGGGGCCGATCCGCTGCCGCCGTTGATCAGCCGTAACCAGGTCAACACCGTCGCCGTTAGGGCAACGGCCACCGTATTGCGCGGTGTTCAAACCACCGCAGAGGGGTTTTTTATTCCCACCGTAGGGGCAGCGCCTCAAGTGCATGTGTATCGCACCCGCGACGCTAACCAGGCGCGGCAGATCGTCATTGACCTGCTAGACGCCGCCATTGCCCCAGGGCTGACCCCCGAGGCGCTGCCCCAGGGCCGCTACGGTATTCACCGCTGGAGTGTCAATCAGTTTGCCACGGCCCCCCCGGCCATTCGACTCACCCTCACCCTCGATGGATTTAGCCCCGACTGGCAAATTACACCCCTGGCCAGCGGTGGTATTTGGGTCACCCCCATTGGTGTTGCCCCCAGCCAAATTGCGGCCCCACCCACCACAGTGGTGCTGCCTGTCTTGAATCCAGCCGCCGCCGCACCGCCCCCTGTCGCCCAGGCCCGCCCGCCCGCAGCGGCTGTGCCAGCGCCCGCCGCCGTGGCGACACCCACCCCCAGCCCCGCCATTCGCGGGCAGGTGTTGGTCATGCTCGACCCTGGCCATGGTGGCGTTGACCCTGGGGCCGTGGGCATTGGCGGCCTGCAAGAAAAAGGAGTGGTGCTGGCGGTGGCTCAGCACACGGCAGCAGCCCTACAGGCCCAGGGCATTGCGGTACAAATGACCCGCCAGAGCGATCAAACCGTCGATTTGCAGCCCCGGGCCGATATGGCCACAGCGGCTCGGGCCACGGTATTTGTCAGCATCCACGCCAACGCGGTGAACATGCAGCGCCCGGAGGTCAACGGGCTAGAGACCTACTACTATTCTGAGACTGGGCAGGTGCTGGCAGCCGCCCTCCAGCGTCAGGTGCTGAGCACGATGGCGATGAACGATCGCGGCGTGCGCCAGGCCCGATTTTTGGTGCTGCGCCGCACCGCCATGCCCGCCGCCCTGATCGAAATTGGCTTTGTGACCGGAGCGATCGATTCCCCCAAACTGAGCGATCCACGCTGGCAGGCGCAGATGGGGCAGTCCATTGCCCAGGGAATCATCAATTATCTAAGCGGGCGACCCTAAGGTTGGGGCCGGTGCAATTTTGGATTTTGGATTGGCGATTTTGGTAGGTATACCTTTGCTGAGCATCAGTAGGTTTAGCGCTGTTTTTAGCCCGTCCTAGCCAAAGTGCCGATGGCGATGGCTGTAGCTAGATTTAGCCATGAATCAATGCCCGTCCAAAATCCAAAATCCAAAATTGACATCAGGCTCGTTTGGCGATCGCTGCCGGGAAATTGACGATGATCACGTTGGTATCCCAGTTGGCACGGGTGATGGCTTCGGGCTCGCGGCCCAGGGCAGGCTGGCCCACGGAGTAGGTGCTGGCAATGAGAATTAGCAGCGTGTTGGGCTGAATGACCTCGGATACCCGCCTGACGGTCTTGCCCTGCATTGGCTCCACAGCGACCTCGGCCTCCTGTAGCAGGGTGGTGAGCTGGCGATCGCGCACCGAACCAATGGTCATCTGAATCACCTGGAGGGGGGATTTAAGTTCCTCCGCCAGGCATTGGGCGATGGCCAGAGTGCTTTTGACGTGGCCCAGTGCCTGCCCGCCGGTAATGGCAAACAGCACCTTTTCAGTGTTTTTAATGGGCTGCGGAAAGCGGCTGATCAGCACGGGGATGGTGGCCGATCGCACAATGGTATCGATCACGCTGCCAAAGAAATTTTCCTGATAGGTCGAAAACCCCTTCCAGCCGCAGATCAGCAGATCGGCCTGGCGTTCCTGCATGGTGCGCAACACCCCCCAGGCAATGGAGTCATCAATGCGGCCAATGGTCTCTACCGGAATACTGGCCGAGTGGGCAATGGTCTCAGCGGTTTCCAGCAGGCGGTTCTGGCGAACTTTTTCGGCCTCGGCAATGGGCTGGTTGCGATCGGGCAGCACGTGCAGGGGCAGCAGGGTACCGCCGCTGCGCTGGGTCAAAATGATGGCGAGCTGTAGCAGGTTGTCTTCGGTGTTGGGGTTGGCCACCGGAATTAGCACCCGCTTACCCAGAGCCGGGAGCGCGGCCTGCGGATCATCCTCAGCGATCGCAGTCACCTCTGTAGCCACTTCGCTTTGCAGCTGTGCCCCCCCGCGGGCGACTACCCAGGGCGACAGCACGCAGCTGACCAAAATCATGGCGATAATGGCATTTACCACCAGTTCATCTACCAGGCCAATATCAAAGGCAATGGTAATGGCCGCCAGGGTAGAAGCCGCCTGGGCCATCGACAGGCCAAACATCACCATGGTGCTAGGCATTTTCCACTTAAACCAGCGGGCCGACGCCCAGGCCGCCAGAAATTTGCTGGCCAGTTCAACCAGCACAATGATCACGGCGATCAGTAATCCCTGGGGTTCTCGCACCAGAATCAGTGGATCGACCAGCATACCCACCGAAATCAAGAAGATCGGCACGAATAGCGTGTTGCCAATGAACTGCACCCGGTTCATCAGCGGGCTGAGGCGAGGAATGATTTGGGTAATGGCCACCCCGGCCAAAAACGCCCCCACAATCGGCTCAATCTCAATCAGACTGGCCAGATACGACGCCACAAACAGCGTCGCTAGCACGAAGGTAAACTCAGCCCCTTCGTCATGGCCAAACTTCTTAAAAAACCAGCGGCCCAGCTTGGGCACCCCCCATAGCACCGCAAAGGTGTAGATCGTCAGGGCCGGAATCAAAAATAGCCAGAAGCCTAGGGTCAGATCGCCCTGATCGGCCTTGACCACCACCGCCAGCACTAGCAGGGCCAGCACGTTGGTAATCAGCGTGCCCCCCAGGGTGGCAATCGACGCAGGATGGCGCATAATGCCCAGCTTGGTCAGCACCGGCAGCGCCACCAAGGTATGGGAGGCCAGGCAAGAGGCCACCAGCACCGATGCCCAAAAGCCATAGCCCAGCGCCAGCATAGCCCCAGTGCCCATCAGCATTGGCACCACAAAGGTAGCCAGGCCAAAGATAATCGGCTTATCGGCGTCTTTTTTAAGGTCATCGAGGCTGGTTTCTAGCCCGCCCAAAAACATCAGAAACAGAAGCCCTACGGTGCCCAGCAGCACGATGGTAGGGTCGCGACCTAAAATGCCGAGGCCGTAAGGGCCTACCACCACCCCCGCCAAAATCAGACCAATGATGCCCGGTAGGCGCAGCCGCTCAACCAGCAGCGGTGCCACCAGCATGATGGCCAAAATGGTGAGAAAGATGGCCACCGGGTCAGTAATTGGCTCTTGCAGGAGCTGCCCCAGCGGTAGGGGCATGACCCCAGCCAGGGTCTCTGAACCGGCGATCGCCGCCGCATATTTTGGCCCGAGGTAGGTCATGGTCTATCGGTAATGGGGCAGCAGAGCAACGAGTTAACCTACAGCATCAGCCCTCAGCTATATCCCTCAATCTGCCCGGGGGCATAGATAGGGCCAGAGCCAAGACCAGTGATAAAATCCTTATCTTTGAACGCTAGGATTCGACCATTAGGATAACCCCTGCGTCAGCTTATCCCACGGATTGTTGCCTATTATCCCTTCCCCTAGCCTGTCCAGGAAAAAGCCCATGGCCACCGCCCCGCGCTTCCGGAACGGATACTCATTCCGAGTCGGTTCCCGAACGCTCTGCGAATCGCTTGATCACCACAGCCGCAATGTCTATTGCCTGATTGTGCTGATGCTAACCCTGAGCTGCCTGGGGTTTTTCGTTGAGCGACGCAACGAGGCGGCCCGCCTGGCCCAGGCCCAGGGGCTGCTGTCTACCAGCACCGCCCCGCTTGGGTTGTCTGGAGGGCGGGCTCGCGGCGGTGACTTTGGCAGCCCCTCGGGCAGCGGCTCTGCCGGGGGCGGTTTTTCTGGCGGCAGTGGATCGCTGCCTCCTATGGGTGGCCCGAGCTATGGTGGCCCGAGCTATGGTGGCCCGAGCTATGGCGGTGGCTACCCCTCCTACCCCCGCACCGGCCCGGTGATTGTGCCGGTGCCTGGCGGCTACGTAGGCGGCTATCCGGGGGGGTATGTGGGCGGCTACCCCGGCGGCGGCACCATGATTGGGGGCGATGTTGGCCTATTATTTTTGCTGGTGGTGCTGGGCTTCACGGTGCTGCCGCTGATCACAAATTTGATGCGGTTGGGGGGCGATCGCCCTGACAGAAGCGTCCGAGGGGTGGGCGGCAATGAGCTAACCAACGATGTTGTCACCGTGACCCAGCTTCAGGTGGCGCTGCTCTCCCAGGCTCGCGATCTTCAGAGCGATCTAGAGACCATCGCCGCCCGCAGCGATATTGATACCAAGCCAGGGCTAAACCGGTTGCTGCAAGAGACGGTGCTGGCGCTGCTGCGATCGCCCGAATACTGGTCCCACGCTAAAGCTAGCTCCCAAACTGTGCACTCCCGCGCCCAGGCCTCCCAGATCTTTGAGCAGATCTCCGTCACCGAGCGCAGCAAGTTCAGCCGCGAAACCCTGGTAAACGTGGACGGTCAGGTCAGCCGCCAAACCTATGCGCCCAAGGCCGATGCCGACCCCTCCGCCTACATTGTGGTGACGCTGATTGTAGGTACCGCCGATGATCAACCCATTGTTACTCAGCCGATCAATTCTGCCAGCGACCTCCAGGCGGCGCTGCGGCGACTCGGCGGCGTCACTCCCGACTATTTGCTGGTCTACGAACTGCTCTGGGCACCGCAAGCGGCCAGCGACAGCCTCAGCTACGACCAATTGCTCGCCGCCTACCCCGACCTCACCCAAATCAGCTAACCGGAGCTTCAGCTAATTCGGCCCTGGTTGAATCAGCCGACACAGATTCCAGCAGCCCTAGCAGCTCACGCTCAAAGGCCACCTGAGCGCGATTCGTTCTGCCGCCCACGTACACCGTGCCCTCCTGCGCCAGTGCCCACACCTGGGAGTGCGACACATAGCTCATGATCACCCCCAGCATCAGCAAGCCAAACCCTCCGTACACCAAAGGAATACCCGGATCAGCCTTAATTTGCAGGCCCGTGCTGCCCACCACATCCACCAGCGAGAGCCTAACGCCATTCACCTCCGCTGCCATGCCCTTACGAACCGTAGAAATGAGCTGGCCAGCATTGTCATAGATCAGCACAGACCCCTGAAGGTCACTGGCCAGCAGGGTCACACCTTCGCTCATGTCGGGTTTGGTCGGTAGCCAGGTGCCCCAAAAGCGCGGGCCATCGTTCTCAAGCTGCTGCATCGGCAGCTGTAGCACAGGGCTGTTGTTGAGCTTCACCTGCACCGCCGCTACGCCCCAGTCGGCCTGATACAGGGTCACGCCCCGGTGGCGCAGGGGCTGGTTGACAAAGATGGTCTTGCGATCGATTTCATCCCCTGCCCGATCTAGCACCGATAGATCGGAGTAGAACTGATCGATATTGCCCTCGGGGGTGTAGTCAATCCAAAAGCGGTTTACCCGCACCGACCAGTCTTTAGGAATTTGAGCCTCAGCCCAGGGGCCAGCATCAAAAATATTGCGAATTTGAAAGGTCTCGCCGCTGGGCACAATCTCCTGGGCAAAAAAGCCGGTCATGGCCCCCAGAATAGCCCCTGCCAAAATCAGCAGCATGCTGGCGTGCACCACAATTGGGCCAATGCGGCCCACAATGCCCTTGCGTCCGTAGAGCTGATTGCCCTCCTGAAACACCCGATAACGCTTTTGGCTCAATCCATTTGCGAGGGAAGCTAGATCGGTTTCAGACAGCTCAGCACTCAGAGCCAGCTTTTGAAACTGGCGGGGCTGGGTATAGTACTTCCACTTTTGAGCCGCCCCCAGCGCGGGGAACTGGCGGGTAAAGGTGCAGGCGGTCAGGCTAGCCCCAAACACGATCAGCAGCGCTAAGAACCACCAGGTGCGGTAGACGTGATCTAGCCCAATGATCAGAATCACCTTCCAACTCAGAAACCCGAACAGCGCCGGATCGGCAGGATAGTTGGTCTGGTAAAACTCTAGGGTCTGGCCCTGCTCAATGACCGTACCGCTGATGCTAAAGGCCGCGATCGCCAGGAGCAGCACAATCGCCAGTCGCAAATCTGCCAGCAGCGGCAGCAGATCTTGCCGAAAATAGTCGCGCATCCCGTCCCAGGGAGTCGGCTGGGGAGCTTCAGACGGAGCCATAATATCCTTCGAAACGGGTAGGACACAGTTTTTAGAACCATTACACCAGACTGACTGGCAGCAGCCGAGACAGCAGCGAAAACACCCCGAACCCCAGCAGCAGAGCGCCGCTGGCTGGAGTCACCCAACTCGACCACTGACGCAAATCTAGCAGTCGCTTTAGAGAAGCGGTAAAGGTACCGGCCAGCACCAGCGGCGTTACGTAGCCCACGGCATAGGCCAGCAGCAGCGCACCACCCAGCACCGGATCCTTTGTAGTTGAGATCCAGGCTAGCAGGGTGGCCAGCACTGGCGTGCTACAGGGCGACGCCACGATGCCAAAGGTCAACCCCAGAGCATAGGCCCGTAGCCAGGGCGGTAGGTTCAAATTTTCAAAGGTGGGACCAACCCCAACGGGCAGGCTCAAGGGAACAATTCCCAATAAATTCAGCCCCATGACGATCGCCACCAGGCTCACCGCGATCGGTAAGCCCCAGGCTACCTGGCCGTAGACGTAGCCAAAGAGACCGGCGATCAGGCCCAGCAGGGCCAGGGTAGTGGCTAAACCGAGGGCAAAGGAGAGCGATCGCACCACCGCACCACCCCGAGGCCCCTCTTCATAGCCACCCATGTAGCCCACCATAATTGGCAGCATCGACAGCAGACAGGGCGACAGACTGGTCAACAGCCCCGCCAGCCCCACCACCGAAAGACTTACCCAAGACACCTGAGTGAGCTGATCATTGACCAACTGGTTAGCCCACTGGGCAACTTCGTACAAATAAAGCTGAAGGCTCTCGAACATGGGCGCAGGGATGAGATGCAAAGACCCTTCCCATTGTAACAATCCTGCAACCCGCTCTCAGATTTCTGCCTCAAGAAAGGGCATTGCCGCCATCCAACACTCGCAACGTCAATGGCTCCTGATGGCCAGCTCGAGACCGTCGCCGCCGCAAAGGTACAGGCTCATCCAGATTGATTTCTCGAGCGGCCCGCACCAAAAGTGCTGCCGTCGCCAAACTAGCCACCATTGAGCTACCCCCATAGCTCAACAGCGGAAAGGGCAGCCCTGTCGTCGGTAGAAGTCCTGTGGCCACCCCCATATTCAGCAACGCCTGGCCAACAAGTAGCACCATCGCCCCCACCGCCACCAGGCGGTATAGAGGCTGCTTCAGGCGCAATGCCACTAGCAGGGCTAAAGAAGCATAGATCCCCAAAACCGTCAGCAATACTAGGCAACCCGCGAAACCAAACTCCTCAGCAAACACCGCAAAGATAAAGTCGGTGTACTGAATGGGTAGCGAGTAAAGCTTTTGCTCAGACAGCCCAAAACCCTGGCCCCAAAACCCTCCCGAACCAATGGCCAGCAAACTCTGCACCAGCTGATATCCCTGATCGCCGGGGTCAGCCCAGGGATCCAAGAACGAGACAATGCGTTGGCGTTGATAGGTCTTAAGGCTGACGCTAACTGTCGCAGCCAACAGGCCTCCCCCAGCGGTTAGCAATAGATATAGATAGGGCAACCCCGCCGCTAAAGCGATCAGCCAAAGCGTTAGGCCACACACGGCCGCCGTACTCAAGTTGGGCTGCAGCAAAATCAGCCCCAAAATAGCGACAAAAATGCCTAGCCAGGTAAACCGCGTTTGCCAGGTAAGCTGCGGCCATCGCCCAAATAGCCGCGCTCCCTGTAACACCAGGCAAGGCTTGATCAGCTCCGAAGGCTGAATCATAAACGGCCCCAACGGCAACCAGCGGGTGGCCCCATTTACCGTCACCCCCAAAGACGGCACCAGCGTTAGACTGACCAGCCCAACCAGCACTAGCAGCACAATGCCCGATCCCTGAATGAGCCGATCCAAAGAGGTGTGAACAATGCGATTAAAAACCACCAGACCAATGACAACCCACAGCAGCTGCACCACAACGTAATGCAATCCATAACCGTGCTCAGCCACCGCCACCGAATAGGAAGCCGAAAACAACACCAGCAGACCGGCCCCCAGCCAAACAAAGGTCAGCCACCGCAGCCACCGCGCTTCCGCTGACCACTGGCTCACCGTGGGGTCAATCCATGGAACCAATCGAGCAATATTCACCTAGTTACCCCACGCGCCCGAGGGCTAATCTTTCAAGGGCCAAGTATAGCGGAGGGGGTCAAAAGTCGCTCACGATTCTGAGCATATTTTCGCAGATTGAGAGCCTAACCCGAAGCTGCGAAAATACGCCTAAAGACACAACGGCAGGGCCAGCCCGTAGGCTAACCCTGCACGTCTCGCGGCATTAAAGCAGTAAAAATTCTTATCGAATCATCCTGTAAAACAGGTGGATTAAAGCAGGCCAGTGTTGGAACCCTGCCGACCCGTAGCCAGCTCAACCTTGACGATTTTGCCGCCCATTTTTTGAATGCGCTGCTGCTCTTTGAACCAGTTATCGTAGGGCACCAGCTTGGTGAAAAAAGTATTTTGCAGCTCCCGCTGGGTGCGAATCCTGGTTTGACTAGGAACACAAGCGGTGATCTTAAACATGCGCATGGCCGAAAACTCTCCTGCTATCTCACGGGACAGACATAAACGCTGAAAAGCCAGAGTCGAAAGCCAATGCTATGGACAGCAGGAAGACAGTACAGCACAACCCAGTGTCCTCAACACTCGCCCCTGACTCTGGCCTAGGTTCGCTCTGGCCTGTGGCCAAAGCGCAATGGCTGAGCCTGGACTAGCTCAAGCCAGAGGAGATGTAGTCAAAGTAAACGCCCATTTCCTTACCAGCATCAGCACCCACCAGGCTAGCGGTCACTTCTTTCATGGCTTGGATGGCGTTAACAGTAGCGCCGATGGGTACACCCAGGGAGTTGTAGGTTTCCTTGAGGCCATTCAGCACGCGCTCATCCAGGATGGAGGGATCCCCAGCCAGCATGGCGTAGGTGGCATAGCGCAGGTAGTAGTCGAGGTCGCGAATGCAGGCGGCATAGCGACGGGTGGTGTACATGTTGCCACCGGGACGGGTGATATCGGAGTACAGCAGGGACTTGGCCACAGCCTCTTTCACGATTTCAGCAGCGTTGGCGCTGATGGTGCTAGCGGCACGAACGCGCAGCTCACCAGTTTGAAAGTAAGCTTTGAGCTTATCGAGAGCGGAACCGTCCAGGTACTTGCCCTGCACATCGGAGGAGTTGATAACGGAGGTAATTGCGTCTTGCATTGGTGAAGCTTCCTTAGAACTGACGTAATCTCAACAACGAATCGACGGAGTAGCGCAGCTGCGACTACTGCATAGCGCCGACAACATAGTCGAAGTAGGATGCGGCTTCAGCAGCATCTTCACTGGACAGCAGCCCGGTTGCGACAGCCTTCATGGAGCGCACAGACTCAGCCACAGCGGGGATGGGGGTGCCCAGGGAGTTGTACATTTCGCGCACGCCCACCAGACCGATTTCTTCGATGGGGGTGACATCACCAGCGACCACACCATAGGTGATGAGACGCAGGTAGTAGTCCATGTCGCGCAGGCAGGTAGCGGTCATTTCTTCACCGTAGGCATTGCCACCGGGAGAAACAACGTCAGGGCGCTTCTGGAACAGCTGGTTGCCAGCTTCCTTGACGATGCGCTCGCGGGATTCGGTTAGCACCTGAGCAATCCGCAGACGGCGCTCACCAGAGGTAACAAAGCCCTTGATGCGATCCAACTCACCGGGGCTGAGGTAACGAGCCTCAGCATCGGCATTCACGATTGACTTCGTGACAATACTCATTGATGGATTCCTCCGAAAAATATGACCAGATAGTATGAAACTGGCATTTAATGGTGCAGGGCCAGAACTAAATCTATAAAGAGTCTCAGATCTGGCGGCCTTCCCGATTAATTGTCCGGTATTGCGTAAGCCTTCTTCAAAGCAGCGAAATATTTTGTAACAGTTTTCCTCAGTTTCTCTAAGGGCCGATGGCAACAACAGTTTAGAGGCTCAGAAAAACTCCTAAAGCCTCTAAAAGCTACAAACCGAGTGCAGTTTAGAACTCGGTTTTAATATTACGCAACAAAGTCAGATCACAATACAGCTAAGACAATGTCTTGCCCTAAGAACTAGCTAGACAGCATATTTCTATGTTCATTGATGGGGATGGACTGAACCCTATCCCCATCAATGAACAAAACCAGTCTAGACGCGACGGTAGGGTACGCCCTGCTCGCCGAAGTAACGCAGGTACTCGGCAGAGTTGAGCATTGCTGCGGCGACGGCCATAGTGCCTTGATTAGAGGCGATCGCCTCGTACTCGGCACAGTCTTCCAGGCTTCGCCCTAACAGCTGACGACCCATGATGGCAATTAGCTTGGGTACCGGGTAAGCCATGACAAACCGCGCCTGGTAAGCAGGGGATTGCACTAGCTGGCGAATAAATTCGCGCAGGGTCATGCGATCGCCCTTCACCAAAACCTCAGCCTCAGTCAGCCGCCATTCCGACGGAATATCTCCCTCGGGTAACACCATTACCTGGCGATAGACGGCAGTAAGCACCTGATCTACCTGTTCCAGGCTGGCACCGGGCTGACGCCGATAGAACCGGGTCATAGGAGCAACGACAACTGCTTCAGCATCTACCGAGGAGCGACCTACGGTCGCGGCCAGCTCAGCGGCGGTCGCCGCCTGGGCGGCGACCGCATCGGCCATCAGGGGCATATCCGACACGTTAACGGTGGTCGTGGCGCTCACAAAACTAGGCACGATGAGCTCGCGATTTTGCTTAGTGAGCCGGTTGTAGAGCTTCTCAGTATTCGGGAAGTTAGCCGCAGGCAAAGTGGGATAGCGGCGATAGGGCACCGTATCTTCCCCAAAGCTTTCGGCATACTCAGGGGTATTGAGCATCGCTTGAATGAATCCGCGAATGCCCTCACTCGCCAAAACCTGGTTGTACTTACGAATCTCCGCCTGATCCAGCGGGGCCCGGCCCAAGAAGTGCTTGGTGCCAAACTCAATCACCTGAGTGTTGGGGTAAGGCGCGTAGAACTCCTTGATGTATAAAGTCGAGGTGCCTAGACCCGCAATAAACTCCTTCAGGTTGATTTCACCGTTGCCCAGCTTACTTTCCAGAGCGGTGAACTCGCTCTTAACGATGTAAGGCGCGATATCTCGCTCGAAGATTTGCCGATAGGCGGCAGCAGTAACAAGCTTGAGGTTGGGCTTGTCGGCCAGAGACGTCAGCTTAAACACCTTGGTCTGCTGCCGCTGGCGATTAACGCCCTGGGTCACCCGGCGCTGCACCTCGGGGATGGCACGATCTTCAGTGACTGTGCCCAGTTCCACAAAGCGGGGAATGCTGGTATCGGCCACAGGCACCATACCTTTCTCAGCCAGAGAACCGGCCCGCATGCTGCGTAGAGCCAAACCCTTGGGAGTCAGGTAGCGTTCGTAGGGTACGGTATCTTCCCCAAAGGCTTCGGCATACTCTTGGCTGTCGATAATCGAGTCAACCAGAGCATAGAAGCCTTTCTTGGCACAGATGTCGAAGTAGGCGTTGGTTTCCTTACGGCCATAGGTGGGCCGCCCCAGCAGGCGACGGTGAATATACTCCACCGCCTTCATCACGTACAGCGATGACCAATAGGTCTTACGGAAGGATTCAGATTTGGCGATCGCCCGAATAAACTCCTTCATCGTAATCTCGCCGTTTTCCAGCTTGATTTCGGCTACGTTAGAGCGCTGCCCCGAGTACACTTCACGGCCAAACACCTGACGGTAGGCGGCGCTAATCACCGTTTGGGTCGAGCTCTCGGAATAGCGAACGCTAGCCTTGGTGTTGCCGGTTCTGGGAATTTGATCCAGCTTGAACACCTTGGCCCCGAGAGAACCAGGGTTTTCGGGTCGGGCCGCAGGATTGCTCAACTGGTTGTTGATACCCGGGCCACGGTGGATCAAAATGCGGCGAGTATCTTTGTTAAAGAAGGCCGGAGTCGCACTGACATTGCGGGTCTCTTTCGGAAAGATGGCCCCAAACTGAATTTCCAGCGGATCGTTGCCAGAACCGTAGGGGTGCTGATCGGGCAGAGGCTGCTCGTAAGCCGCAAACAGCGTAATAAACTGCGGCTTCTTGCGGAAGGGGGCACTGTAGTTAAACAGCTCAAACTGAGGCCCCCAGTTGCGGCATTCCTGGGCTTCCTGGCCCAGGCCGCGCAGGTAAGGAACGGTTTCCTCGCCAAAGTAGTCGGAGTACTCTTTGGAGTCCACCAGGGCGTCAATTAGAGCTGACAGACCACCGCTAGACACAATGGAGAAGTAGTCACGTACCTCTTCACGGGAGCTGGGTGCCCGACCTAGAACGTGGCGGAAAGCCAGTTCCAGAGCACGGCTGTTGATGTAAGGAGTAAAGAAGTTCTTGCGGTACAGCGGCGACTTGGCCAGGCGACGCACAAACTCCTTCATGGAGATTTCGCCGTTCTTTACCTTTGACTCTAGGTCAGAGACTGACAGCGAGTAGGCGCGGGTGATATCGCGCTCAAAGACCTGACGGTAGGCGGCCTTCACTACATCATTTTTTTCTACCGCCGACAAGCCCGGCTTCATGGCGTATTTGGGTCGACGCTCAGCGGCGTTGAAATAGATCTGGGGCAGCTGTAGCCCCTGCAGATCGCTGGAAGGACGCTGGCGCACCTTATTTGACGGGGTTGGCGCTTTAAACTCGCTCAGCAGTACACCAAAATACTGCTCCACAATGGCTTGGGCTTCGGCGTCACCGTTGAGGTAGCGCAGAGACCCTGCCTTCATAGTCTGAATGGCGACGATCGTTGCCGCCGAAGAGCAGGCGGTCTCAATGATTTCGCGCAGACCGCGCACGTTGACCGAAATGATGTTGGGGTCGCCCGCCACAATGGCGTAGGTCACGTAGCGCAGGAACCAGCTCATGTCACGCAGAGATTTCTGCATGTTGCCGGGGCCGTAGCGAGACACGCTAATGGGGCGAAACCCAGCAGGCACAGGCCCAGTGGGGGTAGAGCTGAACAGGTTTTGAAATAACCCACCGCTGCTGCTCTCGATGAAGGTGGAGGTGCCCAGCCGGGAAGCCTCTGTTTCATCTAAGACGGTGCCAGCGCGAGTTTTTTCAACGGGCGATTCACTATCAACCCGCTCCAGGTAGGCCAGAGGAGACCCTCCAGTAAAGATGCGGTTGGCCGCCTGGGAGACAATCAACTCGGAGTAACGGGTCAGGGTTTCGGCAATCTGAACCCGCTTAAGACCAGAACCAAAAAAGCCCGATAGCTCTTCTAGCTCTCCCCGGCCCATGTAGCGGTCTTGCTGCTCGGCCTGGGAAATCGTGGCCACCGGCAGAGTTTGGTAGAGCTGGGGCCGCGCCGGTGCACTTCCACCACTTGCTTTAACACTCATGCGTTTTCAAAGGCTCCCTATGCGGACAATGACGGCATCAAAAAAGAATCTATCAATCGGTTTTAGTAGGGTGTAGGACTCCGCAACGCTCAGAAACTCTCCCTGAACTAGCGCAAAATCACTGAACCCATTTGAAGGTAAAGCGTTGTTAACCTCACCTGCCACGCACTCAAGCAGGGCACCGAATGCGGTATCTATGGATGGCGGGCTGTTCGCTGACCTGGAATCAGATTAAACCGTTTCAGGACAGCAACACAGATTATTAAAAACTGTGTAACATCCAACCTGGCAAATGCCTGTGGTCATCATAGAGGATGACCACTACACCCCTGAGAAGGCGGATAAGTTTTGTAACGTTTCGTGATAAAGCTGAGTGCTCTGAAGCCCTAAAGTCTCTCCTAGAGCGGGCTAGCTCAGTAGGTCGACGGTAACGAACACTCGCAGCCTCACCTATTGAGAAACGAGGAAAGGCAAGTTTCCCCTCAATCACTGTTACCAAAGCGCTGATTCTCTAAATATCCAAATTGATCACGTGAGTGAATTGACAGATTAGCTATGGACGATTCGACAAAAACCCAGGTGGTTAGCGATGCCGTCGCCAGCCTGTACAACACCTATCCTTTTCCTCCAGAGCCTATTTTGGATGAAGCCCCACCGGGGTACAACTGGCGCTGGTACTGGCCCACGGTGCATAGCTTCTGCACGGGGGCAGCCCCATCCCGCAGCCAGGTGCGGGTACTAGATGCGGGGTGCGGCACTGGGGTGAGTACTGAATACATTAGCCACCTCAATCCGGAAGCTGAGGTGCTAGGGATTGATCTGAGCGAGCGGGCGATCGCTACGGCCACCCAGCGTTGCCAATCTTCTGGGGCTACCAACGTTCGATTTCGCCAGCTCAGCATCTACGACGTCGAGCAAATCGAAGGTGAGTTCGACTGGATCAACTGCGTCGGCGTCATCCACCACATGCCCGATCCATTGCGGGGACTCCAAGCCTTAGCCACCAAGCTCGCTCCCGGCGGCTTTATTCATCTATTTGTCTACGCCGCCATCGGTCGGGCAGAAATTTCGCTGATGCAGCGGGCGATCGCCCTCGTCCAGGGCAGCCAGCGCGGCGACTACCGCGACGGCGTGCAGGTGGGGCGGCAGATCTTCGCCAGCCTGCCCGAGGGAAATCGGCTGAAGCAGCGAGAGCGCGATCGCTGGGCCATGGAAAACCACCGGGACGAATGCTTTGCCGATATGTATGTCCACCCCCAGGAAGTGGATTACACCTTAGATAGTCTATTTGAGCTGATCGACGCCTCGGGTTTAGAGTTCATCGGCTTCTCCAACCCCCAGGTGTGGCGGCTCGATCGCCTGCTGGCCTCAGACCCAGCGCTGCTCGATCGCGCTAAGCAACTACCCGAGAAAGACCAGTACCGCCTAGTAGAACTACTGGATCCCGAGATCACTCACTTCGAGTGGTTCCTAGCCCGCCCCCCCTATCCAAAATTCAGCTGGGAGCAGGATGCCGAGCTGCTGTCCGCCATTCCCACGCGCAACCCTTGTATGGAGGGCTGGCCTAGCCAGAGCATCTTCGACCATAACTATCAGATCATTTCTCTAGACAAGACAGAGTTTGAGTTTTTACAGGCCTGCGATGCTCACAACGGACCAAACTCCGAACAGTCCCAGGCCAGTGTGGCTGACCTACTGGCCCAAGGCGGGGCAAGCCTTGAGTTAGTGCGGCAAATGCAGCAGCGGCAGCTCATTTTGCTGGAACTACCCCAGCAGGTTTGACCAAGATAGGCTGAGGAAAGTGGATTTACTTTTGAGAAGCGTCTATTAAGTATTATTGCCGTGATATGATCGTCTACGGCCTGTTCAAACAGGCGAAACCCTTTAACGGCTAAGGATTAGGCGCTTTCGTGGCCCCATTGCCCTCCGAACCCACTAACCCTGTCGATCAAGTTGAGGCAGAAGTAGACCTCGGTCAAACCGAAGGTCAAAATCTCCCTCCGGCTTCGACGACAGCGATGGAAGAGTACTATCAGCTTCAGCAAAATCTGTTGCTGACCACCCTGGCATTCACTGGAGTGATCTTTTTTAGCGTCTGGTTAGCCTACTCTCTACCAATTGCTCTGAATTATTTAATAGGAGCGTGCGGCGGTGTGGTTTACTTGAGGATGTTGGCAAAAAGCGTGGCCAACATTGGGCGTGGAAGCTCAAGGCTAGGCAGCGGCCGACTGGCCCTAGTGGTCGGGTTAGTTCTAGTGGCTACTGAGTGGCAGCAGCTTGAAGTCGTACCCGTTTTTCTCGGGTTCTTGACCTATAAGGGGGCGTTAATTGCTTACACCCTCTGGACTGCGGTGCTGCCAAAATCGCCATCAGGGTCTTCCCAGGCACCTGGCTGACCTAGATCGGTGGTTCCCAAGCATAGCATGCTTTTTCCTGGCAGGTCTTAAGGAGAAGTCGATTTAAGAGATGGCGCTCAATATGCTAATGATTCATCCCTTAGTCCTGGCAAAACTAGAGGTTGGCCAGCATTTGTACTGGCAGCTCGGTGGCCTTAAACTCCACGGCCAGGTCTTTTTGACCTCCTGGTTTGTCATCGGCGTTCTGCTGCTGGTCTCGTTCTTGGCCACCCGCAATATTCAGCGGGTACCCTCTGGCCTCCAGAACTTTATGGAATACGCCCTAGAGTTTATCCGCGACCTAGCCAAAAACCAGATTGGTGAAAAAGAGTACCGGCCCTGGGTTCCCTTTGTGGGTACGCTGTTCCTGTTTATCTTTGTCTCTAACTGGTCTGGGGCACTGATTCCTTGGAAGTTAATTCATCTGCCGTCGGGTGAGTTGGCCGCTCCAACTAATGACATCAACACCACCGTCGCCCTGGCGCTGTTGACGTCTTTAGCTTATTTTTATGCTGGGTTTAGCAATCGCGGGCTGGGGTACTTTGCCAAGTACATCGAACCCACTCCCATTCTGCTGCCCATCAACATTTTGGAAGATTTCACCAAGCCTCTCTCCCTAAGTTTCCGTCTGTTTGGAAACATCCTGGCCGATGAGCTGGTGGTCGCTGTGCTGGTATTGCTGGTGCCTCTCTTCGTGCCGCTGCCGGTTATGGTCTTGGGTTTGTTTACCAGCGCCATTCAGGCGCTGATCTTTGCAACCTTAGCAGCGGCCTACATCGGCGAGGCGATCGAGGGGCATGGTGGTGAAGAGCATGGATGACTCCCAGGGATTTCCTCTCGGGGCCATTCAGTTTGATATTGGCTGGTGGGGCAGGTGCTGCCAGCCGACGTGGCCTTAGGGCCGCACCCAGAAACGCCAGTCGCGCGTTGTCTACGACCTGATTAACGAGTTGTTGATTGTCCAAATCGAGGTAAAGACATGGATCCTATTATCGCTGCCGCTTCCGTAATTGCAGCTGCTCTGGCCGTTGGTCTGGCAGCTATCGGCCCTGGTATTGGTCAAGGTAATGCAGCTGGTCAAGCGGTAGAAGGTATTGCTCGCCAACCCGAGGCTGAAGGCAAGATCCGCGGCACTCTGCTGCTGAGCTTGGCTTTCATGGAAGCACTGACCATCTACGGTCTGGTGGTGGCTCTGGTGCTGCTGTTCGCTAACCCCTTCGCGTAGATTCAAAGTTGCTGGTTTAGGGGGAGGGCTGGTACCTTTCCCTAACCAGCAAGCATTAGCGATGTCACCTTGTAGTGCTGGCCCTGGGCCGAGTTAAAGGGCATACCCACGATGATGAATTTTGTTTGGTTACTGGCAGTTGAAACCGCTGAGGCGGTAGAAGAGGGCGGTGGTCTTTTTGACCTAGATGCCACCCTGCCGCTGATGGCCGTGCAGTTTGTACTGCTGGCAGTGGCTCTCAATGCGCTGTTCTATAAACCTCTGGGCAAAGTTTTAGACGAGCGCGACGGCTACATCAGTTCTAATCAGGTTGATGCAGCGGAACGATTGGCTAAGGCCGAGCAAATTGCTAATCAGTATCAGCAAGAGCTCGCTGAAACCCGTCGCCAGGCTCAAACGGTGATTGCCGAGGCCCAGGAAGAAGCCCAAAAGATTGCGTCTCAAACCGTTGCCGCTGCTCAGCAGGAGGCCCAGGCCCAGCGAGAGCAGGTGCAGCGAGAGCTAGACGATCAAAAGAATCAGGCCATGGCCACCCTGGAGCAACAGGTGGATGGTTTGAGTCGACAAATTTTAGACAAGCTGCTGGGGTCTTTGGCGGCCTAGGCTATTGGTGATGACGGGGTGATTTAGCCCCTGGAGTTGCCCGCGTCGTTGACGGAAAGTAGGGATATGACTATTGGTTGGTTACTAGCGGCGGAAGAAGGCGGGTTTGGTGTGGATTTCAACATCCTAGAAACCAACCTGATTAATCTGGTCATTATTATTGGCGTGCTGTACTACTTTGGCGGCAAGTTTTTAGGAAAAACCCTATCGACTCGCCAATCGGCCATTCAGACCGCGATCGCTGAGGCCGAGCAGCGCAAGAAAGAGGCCGCCGCCGCTCTGGCAGAGCAGCAGCAAAAGTTGGCCCAGGCTCAGGCGGAGGCCAAGAAAATTTTGGCCGAGGCTCAAACCACGGCAGAGCGCTCTCGCGAGGCCATTTTGGCCCAGTCTAAGACCGATGTAGAACGCATGCGGGCCACCGCCGCCCAGGATCTAACCTCCCAAGAGGCGCGGGTGATGCGAGAGCTACAGCAGCGAATTGCAGCCTTGGCCATTGAGCGCAGTGAAGCCGCTCTACCGGGTCAGCTCAATGACGACTTGCAGCGGCGTCTGGTCGATTCCAGCATTGCCCTGCTCCAAGGAGAATAGCTATGAACGACACAACGCTAAATTCTGAAATTGCGGCCCCCTATGCCAAGGCGTTAATGTCGGTTGCCGCCGACAACAACGCCGTTGACCAGGTGGGCGTCGAGGTGGCTGACCTGCTGGAGGTGCTAGATAGCTCCAAAGAGCTAACCGGCTTTTTAATGAGTCCATTGATGTCTGCCGACGCTAAAAAAGGCGTGCTGCGTCAGATTGCGGAAGGCAAAGTGAGCGATTTTCTGCTGAGGTTTTTGCTGCTGCTGGTTGACCGCAGCCGCGTGGCGTTCTTGAAGCCAATTCTTCAGCAGTACCAGACCCTGCTGCGAGAGCGGAACAACACGGTTTTGGCCGATGTTACGGCGGCGGTCGAGCTATCTGACGATCAGCAAAATGCCATCCGCGATCGCGTCAAGGCCATGACCGGTGCCAGCAGCGTCGAGCTATCCGTCACCGTTGATCCTGCCCTGATTGGCGGCTTGATCATCAAGGTTGGCTCCCAGGTGATCGACGCTAGCCTGCGGGGTCAGCTCCGCCGCATCGGTATGCAGCTAGCGGCAACCGCCTAGCCTCTAAGCTTGCCCCCTGGTTGGGCAGTTTCTCTGACGTCTCGTGTTTATGTAGGTTTATCCAGAGCAAGTCCTATGGTTAGTATCAGACCTGACGAAATTAGCAGCATTATTAAGCAGCAGATCGAGCAGTACAACCAGGAGGTCAAGGTCTCCAATGTGGGTACCGTGCTGCAGGTGGGTGACGGGATTGCCCGCATCTACGGCCTCGAGAACGCCATGTCTGGCGAGCTGCTGGAGTTTGAAGATGGCACCGTAGGTATCGCCCTCAACCTGGAAGAAGACAACGTGGGCGCGGTGCTGATGGGTGACGGCATCAATATCCGCGAGGGTAGTGCGGTTACCGCCACCGGCAAAATTGCGTCGGTTCCCGTGGGTGAGGCCATGCTGGGCCGCGTGGTAGACGCGCTGGGCCGCCCCATCGACGGCAAGGGCGATGTGCAGACCACCGAAACCCGACTGATTGAGTCTCCGGCCCCCGGCATCATTGCCCGGAAATCGGTGTACGAGCCGATGCAAACCGGCATTACCGCCATCGACGCCATGATTCCCATTGGCCGAGGCCAGCGCGAGCTGATCATTGGTGACCGTCAGACCGGTAAGACCGCGATCGCCATTGACACCATCCTCAACCAAAAGTCTGAGGACGTGGTCTGCGTATATGTGGCGATTGGTCAGAAGGCCTCTTCTGTGGCTCAGATTGTGGACGTGCTGCGCGATCGCGGTGCCCTCGACTACACCATTGTGGTCACCGCCAGCGCCAACGACCCGGCTCCGCTCCAATATCTGGCTCCCTACACGGGCGCTAGCCTGGCCGAGTACTTCATGTACAAGGGCAAAGCTACTCTGATCATCTACGATGACCTCACCAAGCAGGCCCAGGCCTACCGCCAGATGTCGCTGCTGCTGCGTCGTCCGCCCGGGCGTGAGGCCTATCCCGGCGACGTGTTCTACCTGCACTCTCGTCTGCTAGAGCGGGCCGCTAAGCTCAGCCCCGAACTGGGCGAGGGCAGCATGACCGCTCTACCGATTATTGAAACCCAAGCGGGTGACGTGTCGGCCTACATTCCCACCAACGTGATTTCCATCACTGACGGTCAGATCTTCCTGTCCTCTGACCTGTTCAACTCGGGTCTGCGCCCCGCGATCAACGCCGGTATTTCGGTGTCTCGGGTAGGGTCTGCGGCTCAGATCAAGGCGATGAAGCAGGTGGCCGGTAAGGTGAAGCTGGAGCTGGCTCAGTTTGACGAACTCCAGGCTTTCTCCCAGTTTGCCTCTGACCTGGATGCCGCTACCCAGAAGCAGCTGGCTCGCGGTCAGCGCCTGCGGGAACTGCTGAAGCAGCCCCAGTACTCTCCCATACCGGTGGAAGAGCAGGTGGCGATCATCTATGCCGGTATCAACGGCTATATGGACGAAGTACCTGTGGATCAGGTGACGGCTTTCTCGAAGTCTCTGCGCGACTACATCCGCAACAACAAGCCCAAGTTTGCGGAGCTGATTCGCAGCGAGAAGAAGCTTGGCGACGAAAGCGAAACCCTGCTCAAAGAAGCGATCGCTGAGACCAAGCAAGCCTTCATGGCGGCAGTCTAACCTCCTGTTCTAGCCGGGGTGTGGCCTGAGTCAACGCCCCGGTTCTTGACGACCCCTTAGGGATCCACTATGCCTAACTTAAAAGCGATTCGAGACCGCATTAAGTCTGTAAAAAATACCCGCAAGATTACCGAGGCCATGCGTTTGGTCGCCGCTGCTAAGGTGCGCCGTGCTCAGGAGCAGGTGATTGCCACTCGCCCCTTCGCCGATCGCCTTGCCCAGGTGCTCTACGGTCTGCAAAGCCGCCTCAAGTTTGAAGAAACTGACCTGCCGCTGCTCAAGCAGCGTGAAGTGAAGACTGTGGCGCTGCTTGTGATCTCCGGCGATCGCGGCCTCTGTGGCGGCTACAACACCAACGTCATTCGCAAGGCCGAGATTCGCTCTCAGGAGCTGGCCGCTGAGGGCTTGAACTATCGCTTTGTATTGGTGGGGCGCAAAGCCAGCCAGTACTTTAAGCGTCGCGACCAGCCCATCGAAGCCAGCTTCACTGGGCTAGAGCAAATTCCCATCGCGTCCGAAGCCTCAACCATTGCTGACGAGCTGCTATCGCTATTTCTATCCGATGAGGTCGATCGCGTCGAGTTGGTCTACACCCGCTTTGTGTCGCTGGTCAGCTCTCGCCCGGTGATTCAAACCCTGCTGCCCCTCGACCCCCAGGGGCTAGAGGTACCCGACGATGAAATCTTCCGCCTCACCACCAAAGGCGGCGTCTTCCAGGTAGAGCGGGAGAAGATGGCAGGCCCAGCCCCAGCCGAGTTTCCCCAGGATATGATCTTCGAGCAAGATCCGGTGCAAATTCTGGATGCGCTGCTGCCGCTGTACTTGAACAACCAGATTCTGCGGGCGCTGCAAGAGTCTGCGGCCAGCGAGCTAGCCGCTCGAATGACCGCCATGAACAACGCCAGCGACAACGCCAAGGAACTGGCTAAGACCCTAAACCTGACCTACAACAAAGCTCGCCAGGCCGCCATTACCCAGGAAATTCTGGAAGTAGTTGCTGGAGCCAATTCCCTCAACTAAGTCAGTAAAACCTACATTCACGATTCTAGGCCCCTCATAATTGTGAGGGGCTTTTTTGTGCATCCGGGTAGCCTTCGCCTCTGCCCCTGCGTGAACAACTTCACCCAGCCATCAGAGCAGAGATCCCCTAGCCGTGGCGCTTTTGGTGCCAGGCCCAGGCGTGGGTCAAGATGGTGTCAATGTCGGCGTACTGAGGGTTCCAGCCGAGGGTGGTGCGGGCGCGATCGCTACTGCCCACCAGCGCTGGCGGATCGCCAGGACGACGTTCCACCTCAACCACCGGGATAGACTTGCCAGTGATCCGCACTGCCGCGTCGATCACCTCTCGCACCGAGAAACCACTACCGTTCCCCAGGTTAAAGACGGCGCTCTCACCGCCCTTCAGCAGGTACTCTAGCCCCAAAATATGAGCATCGGCCAGGTCACAGACGTGGATGTAGTCGCGGACGCAGGTGCCATCGAGGGTGGGGTAGTCGGTGCCAAAAACGCTGATTGACTCCCGCTTGCCCAGGGCCGTTTGCAGCACCAGCGGAATCAGGTGGGTTTCGGGATTGTGGTCTTCGCCCAGCAGCCCGTTGGGATGAGCACCAGCGGCATTGAAGTAGCGGAAACGCACTGACTTGAAATCGTAGGCCTTGTCGTAGTCGGTCAGAATCCGCTCCACCATCAGCTTAGTCATGCCGTAGGGGTTGATCGGGTTTTGGGGATGGGTCTCGGTAATTGGCATCTCTTGAGGTACACCGTAGGTAGCACAAGTAGACGAAAACACGAATGTTTTAACGCCTGCTTCCATCATGGCGTCGAGCAGCGATAGGGTACCCACCACGTTGTTTTCGTAGTATTTGCTGGGATCGCTCACCGACTCACCCACGTAGGCATAGGCCGAGAAGTGCATAACGGCACTGATGTCATAGCGGCTAAACACATCTTTGAGCAGCGCCTTGTCCAGGGTGCTGCCAACAATTAGCTCAGCCTTTAAAGCTGTCTCAACCAGGTCACGATGGCCGTAGACCAGGTTGTCTAAAATCAGCACTCGGTAGCCAGCCTGCTGAAGCGCCATGACGGCATGGCTGCCAATGTAGCCAGCGCCCCCTGTCACCAGAATTGTTTTTAGGTCAGTTGTCATAGGAAGTATCTCTAAAGTGTTCGGTGCCGCTAGGCCATGAGTCTTGCCGAGGGCTAGTCTCCCGGTTACGCCATTTTAAGCCGTGACCCATGGCCTGACCTCCGCGCTGGGTTTAGGTCATTAACATTTCATCTCCAGGCTTTGAAACCCTCACGAAATTCAGCGCAGGGCGGCCCGTTAAGCAATTTTTAATCAAAGCTTACCGGCTACTTAGCCCCGCCATTAAGTGCTGCTGTGAGTAATGGCCGAAGATGACTCCGTAGCATTGGCTACCAGACGTAACCCCCAAGTGTTATCCATGGCTGACTTCACGCTCCAACTCTTTCACGCTGCTGACCAAGAGGGCAACATTACGGCCCTGGAGGATGCTCCACGGTTTTCGGCCGTTTTAAACGCGTTAACCGATCAAGATATCGATGGTGACGGCGTAGAAGGCTTTGCCAATACGCTAATTTTGTCCTCCGGGGATGCGTACATTCCCGGCGTGTTTTTCAATGCCAGCGGTGATGCGTTTGGCGGTGCCGGACGCGGCGATATTTTAATTCAAAATGCCCTGGGCTTTCAGGCGATCGCCTTTGGCAACCACGAGTTTGATCAGGGCACTGCTCTGGTGGCCGACCTGATTGGCGGTAGCCAAGACGATCCAACGACAGAAGTCGACGAATCATTTGCTGGAACAGCGTTTCCTTACCTGAGCAGCAACCTCGATTTCAGCACCGACGCCAACCTGGCCGATCTAGTCGTGCCCGATGCCGCTGCTCCGCAGCCCAAGGGCATCGCAGCCTCCACTGTGATTGAGGTCAACGGCGAGAGAATCGGCGTGGTGGGGGCCACGACCCCCACCATCAGCAACGTCAACGTGCGCATCTCTAGCCCTGGGGATGTCACGGTGCTGCCCCAGCCCTTTGACAGCAGCCCCACTCCAGACCAGCTCGATGCCCTGGCCGCTGAAATTCAGGCCGATGTCGATGCGCTGCTGACCGCTAACCCCGACATCGACAAAGTTGTGCTGCTGGCCCACATGCAGCAGATCGCCATTGAGCAAGAGCTGGCCCAGCGGCTGTCAAACGTCGATATTATCGTTGCGGGCGGATCTAACACTCGCCTCTTCGACGCGGACGATCGCCCTCGCGCTGGCGACACCAACCAGGGCATTTATCCCATTATTCAAACCGGGGCTGACGGTAACCCCGTCGCCGTGGTCAACACCGATGGCAACTACAAGTATGTCGGTCGCCTGGTGATCGACTTTGACGAAAACGGTGTGCTTTTGCCCGAGAGCTACGACCCGACGATCAGCGGTGCCTACGCCACCGACGATGAGGGTGTTGCTGCCGTCGGTGGTACAGGGCTGGCAGATCCGGCGATCGCAGCCATTGCCGACGCTCTGCGCGAGGTGATTATTGCCACCGAGAGCAATGTGCTTGGCGTGAGCGATGTCTTTTTAGACGGTCGCCGTGGCGCAGTGCGTACCGAGGAAACTAACCTGGGCAACCTGACCGCCGACGCTAATCTGGCCGCGGCTAGAGAGATTGACCCAACCACAGTGATTTCTCTTAAGAATGGCGGCGGCATTCGCAACCCCATTGGGCAAATTATCGTGCCCGCTGGGGGCACTGGCGATGCTGAATTGCTGCCCAATGAGGAGATTGCCGGGGTGAAACCCGCAGGCGGCATCTCTCAAACCGACATTGAAAACACCCTGCAATTTAACAATGACCTCTCGCTGATCACTGTAACCGCCGAAGAACTGCTGGCGCTGGTGGAGACTGGGATTGCAGGCATTGCTGCCGACGACAGCGCCAGTCCAGGTGCTTTTCCTCAGATTAGCGGGTTTGCCTTTAGCTTTGATGCCACCGCCGAGCCGGGTAGCCGAGTTCAATCCCTGGCGATTGAAGACGCCGAGGGCAACGACATTGACGTGGTGGTACAAAACGGTGAGATTGTCGGCGACGCTAGCCGTACCTTCCGCATGGTGACTCTGAGTTTCTTGGCCGACGGTGGCGACGGCTATCCCTTTTCCACGGGCGAAGCCGCTAATCGGGTAGACCTCGTGGATGAAGCCTCTATGCCCACGGGCAGCGCCACCTTTGCAACTGACTTCTCTGAACAAGATGCGCTGGCAGAATTTTTGCTGGCCAACTTTGGCAGCGCAGCAACTCCCTTTGGCGCTGAGGAGGTCGGACGCGAGCTGGATAGCCGCATTCAAAACCTGGCCTTCCGCGGTGACGGCGTGATCGACATGGCTGGCCCGGTTGACCCCACTCCTGTTGATCCAACCCCTGTGGCTTCATCGCTGCTGTTTCCCCTGGGCACCTACGAGACTGGGGTCTTTGACGAAAGCGGTGCTGAAATCGTGGTCTACGACCCGGACTCTCAGCGTCTGTTTGTAGTCAACGCCAACGTTCCCACTGTAGAAGTTCTGGATATTAGCGATCCCGCCAACCCCACCAAACTGTTTGACATTGATCCCTCAGCCTACGGGGCTGGGGCCAATAGTGTGGCGATCGCAAATGGCATTGTCGCAGTGGCCATTGAAGCGACAGAGAAAACTGACCCCGGTAGCGTGGTGTTCTTCGACATCGACGGCAACTTCTTGAACGCCGTTACCGTGGGCGCTCTGCCCGACATGCTGACCTTTACCCCCGATGGTACTAAGGTGCTGGTGGCCAACGAAGGCGAGCCCAATGACGATTACACCATTGACCCCGAGGGGTCGATCAGCATCATCAACCTGTCTGGAGGCGTCGCCAACCTCAGCCAGGCCAATGTCACCACCGCTGACTTCACCGCCTTTAACGACCAGCGCGACGCGCTGATCGACTCCGGAGTGCGGATCTTTGGTCTCAACGCCACCGTCGCTCAGGATGTTGAGCCTGAGTACATCGCTGTTACGGGTGACTCCAGCACGGCCTACGTGGCGCTGCAAGAAAACAACGCCCTAGCCGTCGTGGATATCGCCTCTGGTGCTGTCACCGATATTCTGCCCCTAGGGTTTAAGGATTACTCAGTTGTGCCACTGGACGCCAGCGATCGCGACGACGCCATCAACATCACCACCTACCCCAACCTGTTTGGCATGTACATGCCCGACGCCATCTCCCTTTACGAAGCTGGTGGCGAAACCTACATCGTCACCGCCAATGAGGGCGATGCTCGCATCCGCCCCGATGGTGACCTAGAAGATGAAGCGGGCAACATCATTGCGGAAGAGGGTGTCTTCTTTAACGAAGAAGCCCGGGTGAGCGACCTGGCATTGGATCCAGTAGCTTTCCCCAACGCCGCTGAGCTTCAGTCCGACGAGGCTCTGGGCCGGTTGACGGTGACCACCACCCTGGGCGATGCCAATGGCGACGGTCTTTACGAGGAACTCTATGCCTTTGGGGGCCGATCCTTCTCGATTTGGGATACCCAGGGCAACCTGGTCTACGACAGCGGTGCGGAGTTTGAGCAGACTATCGCCGAGCTATTCCCCACCGAATTCAACTCTGACAACAGCGAGAACGGCTCCTTCGACAGCCGCAGCGACGCTAAAGGGCCTGAGCCGGAAGGTGTAACGGTTGGCGAAGTCAATGGGCGCACCTATGCCTTCATCGGCCTAGAGCGGTTTGGCGGTGTGATGACCTACGACATCACCAACCCCACCGAAGCGTTCTTTGTGGACTACGTCAACAACCGCGATTTTGCAGGCGATGCCGAGACCAGTAGCGCGGGCGACCTGGGCGCTGAAGGACTCACATTCATTTCTGCTGCCGATAGCCCTAGCGGCAGTCCTCTAGTAGTGGTGGCTAACGAAGTCAGCGGCACCACCACGGTATTTGACGCCAGCGCCCTAGAAGCCCTATCCCCCAGTGTCCCTGGGGATGAGGTTTCCAACCTACTGCTTGACCTCCGCGACATTGTGGGGGACGTAGCTACGACCTTCTCCGTCAACCGGGAAGCCGCTTTCGATAACTTCGTCGGCTTCTACCAGATCGCCGATCTCAACGGCGGCGTTGACCTCAACGGCGACGGGCTGGCGGACATAACGCCGGGCCAATCGGGGTATACCGAGGCCGCCCTGGCCAATCGAGCTGAGACGGTGGCCCTGACCACCGCCAACCTGACAACCTCAGTGTTTGAGTCAGCGGTGGCTGGCGGCAGCCTCTATGCCCCCTTCCTAATTGCCAACGGCAACCTAGACAGCTTCAACGCCAACGAGGTGTACTTTGCCTTTGGGGCGGCCAACGCTGACGGGGTTGAGCACATTCGCGTTACCAATGGCGCGATCGGGTTTGAAGACCTGTTTGGCGGCGGCGACAATGACTTCAACGACATTGTTGTAGAAGTTGCCGCATCGGTCTAAACACCAGGGTTAACCCACGGCAGCTAAGCCTTGGTTGCCTCCTGGTTTAGCCTTCGGGTAAGCAGGCTCAAAATTTGAGCCTGCTTTTTTATCGCTGGCCTGACGCTGTTTCGAGTAGCTTGCCTCAGCCTGGTCAGAAAGGCTTGATTTGGGGTGTATTGATTTCTAAGGACTTGTGGGCCTGGGCCAATGCGATCGCGCCCTGTATAGCCCCAAGCAGGCTAGCCAACAAAAACCTCGTTGACCTTGCGCTTAAAAGGGGCCACAGACAGGTATAGTAATACTCAGTTGGTTACCACCACGGGCCACGACAACACAAACCGGTTTGACAAGGGTATACCTGTTATCTATACTGGGGAGTGTTGGAAAAAATAGGCCCCCATCGTCTAGAGGCCTAGGACACCTCCCTTTCACGGAGGCGACGGGGATTCGAATTCCCCTGGGGGTATAGGTCTCAATAACGTTGAAGCCTCGTAACAAAAGTTGCGGGGCTTTAGTTTTTGGCTCAGACCAACCTCAGGTCAGGTGACAAGCTCAATCACTTCCAGTACTGTAAAGATCACCTAACGGGTTCAACCTCTAACTAAGGGGAATCTATGACCTTTATTAAGCTACTGGCAACCGCAGTCGGTATTGTCTCGGCGATCGCGCTAGTGGTCGTAGGGTTAGTAGAGGCTCCCTGGCAGCTGCTGCTGATCGGTCTCTTGGTGGCCCTCTACGGGTTACAGCGTCAGATCTGGGCCTGTGAGTCAGCCAGTCAGGTTGACAGTGCCCTATTGCCCACCGACCTCAATGCCCGGAATAGTTCGGTTTCGACCGGCTCGGCTCAGATAGAAGCGAGTTCTTCAAACAACTCCGCGATCGCAGCCTCCGACCCGCAAGAGGCTGAGGGCGAAGAGCTGATCTACCGAGGCATTCGATACCGCCCTAGCCAGTCAGACACCCCCCCGCCGCCAGACGAAAAGGTAGAGGGCATCTATCGAGGCCAACCCTGGGAGCGTTAGACCACACGCACCAGCCAGCTGACAGGGTGACAATTCTATGCCGACTCCCCCGGGGCAAAAATGCTTTCATCATGGGCAAAAGCCTTAAACTCTAGGGCATTGCCGCTGGGGTCAGTAATAAACAGCGTAAACTGCTCCCCGACCTCACCCGCAAATCGCTGGTAGGGCTCGATTAGAAACTCTACTTGGGCTTGGCGCAGGCGATCGGCTAAGGTATGCCATTCAGCCGGGGTGAGAATCACGCCCCAGTGGCTAACAGGCACCTTGTGACCATCTACGCCATTGGTAGGCACCGTGGTCTGGGGTTCAGCCTGATGGGCCGTAATCTGATGGCCAAAAAAATTAAAGTCAATCCAGGTTAAGGCGGTGCGCCCCACCGAGCAGCCCAGCACGGTCTCATAAAAGTGACGTGTACTTTTCAGGTCGTACACTGGAAACGCCACATGAAAGGGACGAAGCATCGCCATGACCTCTAGGTTTACGTTTGGGCCTAGCACCGATAGGCTGGGGTCAGCCATAGAAGCCAGCCCCCCCCGCTATGCCCTCACCCACTGTACCTTCTACACCGGCTGGAGCGTGCTGCAAAACCACGCGCTGGTCATAGAGGGCAGTCGAATTTTAGATCTCGTGCCTGAAGCCCAGCTCCCCTCAGATTTGCTTCAGCTCAATGGCCAAGGCTGGACGGCGGCCCCTGGCTTTATCGATCTACAGCTCAATGGCTGCGGCGGCGTCATGTTCAACGACGCCATTACCGCCGACACCCTCGACACTATGCACCGCACCAATCTCCAGAGCGGCACTACGAGTTTTTTGCCCACCCTGATTACCACTACAGACCAGGCTATGGACGACGCCATGGCCCTAATGACCGAGTATCGCCGTCAACAGCCCTATCAGGTGCTAGGGCTCCATTTAGAAGGCCCCTATCTCAACCCTGGGCGGGGCGGAATTCACGATCGCGCTTCAATTCGCTCGGCCGACAGGACTATGATTACCCGCATTGCCCAAGCCGGGCCAGAAGTGGTTAGGCTGGTCACCCTAGCCCCCGAGGTTGTCAAGCCAGAGTACATTCGGCAGTTAGCTAAAGCAGGCATTGTGGTGTCTGCCGGGCACTCTGAGTCTAGCTTTGAAGAGGCCTTGGCCGGATTTGGGGCTGGGGTCAGCATGGTTACTCATCTGTTTAACGCCATGTCTGCCTGGCAAGGGCGCAGCCCAGGGCTGGTCGGGGCCGCGTTTAGCCAAGCCCATGTCTACGCAGGGGTAATTGCCGATGGGCACCACGTGCACTACGGATCTGTCAGCCTGGCGCACCACATTAAGCAAGACCATCTGGTGCTTGTCACCGATGCTACCCCTCCGGTAGGCACAGCGCTAGAGTCCTTCGTGATTGGCGGCCAGGAGGTATTTTATCGAGACGGTAAATGCGTCTCGGCTGATGGCACCCTTGGGGGGGCGGCGCTCACGTTAATGGCAGCCGTAGAAAACTGCGTGCGGCACGCGGGCATTCCCCTGGCAGAGGCTCTGCGCATGGCCACCCTATACCCAGCCCGAGCCCTGAGAATTGACCACTCCTTAGGGATGCTATCGGCGGGTCACCAGGCCAACATAACCCTGTTTGATACGGACACGTTCACCGTGAACGGGGTGATCGATCAAGGGGTACTGGCCTGGTCTAGGACGGGGCTGCAATAGATGAGCGAGACTTTCACTAAAGCCGGGGACGCGGTAAGCCAACTACTCGCTGCTGGAGCAGTTGAGCGGCCATCATCTGGCTACGCAGGCTAATCCACAGGCTGCACTGATCTTCGGCGATGGACACCAGTGCCCCAGCTTGCTGCTCAGAAAATTTGCAGGCTAGATGATACAGCCGGGTACGCTTGTCGGCTTCAACGGTTAAGGCGCGATAGTAGAGTTCGTTGTAAAAATGGGTACCGTCCTGCAGGGCACCGTTAAACCAAAATTTAAAGACCTGAACTCGACTTTCGGGCAAAACCTTTGGCAGCATTGAGGCTCTCGATTGACCTAATTTCAGCATACCCAGCTAACCCCAAAAATGCTGATATACCGGCAGATGTAGGGGTATTGTCGAGGATTGAGGGCGATCGCTTTATTGACAGATCGTGCGGGCGAAGGCCGACTCCACCAGCGATCGCAAAATGTCCATGCTGAGAGGCTGCACCAGTAGCCCATCTAGCCCCGGTGTGTCTTCGCTGTAGTTCCACTGGGGGCTAGTCGAATCCGTTAGCGCCACAATCGTCATATCAGGAGCCTGCTGGTGCTGCCGCAGTTGATTGACGAGCGGCTGTGACCAATCTTGAAAATTATTGCCGACCAAAATCACCAGGCAAGGTGCCCCCTGACTAACACGGGTAACCGCTTGCTCAGTAGAGTTGGCCACAAATACGGGGTATTGCAGGTCAGCTTCCAGGGGATGAGCGTCGTCATGGCGAGCACGGTCTGGGTCGAGCACAAGAATATAGTCACGAATTAAGGTCATGGCTGAAAACGACGCAATTGCCTTCCATATTACCTAGGGGGGAAACAGCGTCTACCGTCTGTTAAACGCCTTTTTGAGCCATAGACTGGGGTTTTCATGCCATTTCAGGAACTTGAATCGATTTCAATCTTCCGTTTTTTTTAGGCTCTCTAAAGGCATGCCAAAGCCGCGATCTTACAAAAGCAAAACTATAATCAAGTTATGTAAATTATCGATCCAGAAACTGCTAATTATTTAGCTATTGATAACGTTTTGTGCAAGCAGCCCTCAATCTCACCGCCAACCCTAGGCCAGGGTTGGGTAACCCTAGCTACAAAAACCCCTGGGGCCCTTTGCTATGTTTAGCAGATAAAATTTGCCGTTTATAACGAAACCCAGTGGGCGCTGTATCGGTACAGATTATTGAGGGCAACCCCCATTTGCGATCGCTCCTGGGTTGGCATCTTCAGCAAGCTGGCTACAGAGTTTTTCAGTCGGCAGATGTTGTTCGCACCCGCGACATTTTTCAGAGCCGACAGCCAGACTTAGTCATTCTAGACTCACAACTTCCCGACGGAGACGGCGTAGAACTCTGCAAATGGCTACACAGTCAGGGGCAGCCCCTGATCATGATTCTCTCCGCCTGCAACACAGAAACCGACATTGTGACTGGACTCCGGGCCGGAGCCGACGACTACATGACCAAGCCCTTCGGCATGCAGGAATTCTTAGCCCGGGTTGAGGCCCTAACCCGGCGCGTGCGCCTCATGAGTGCGCCAGCATCGCTCACCTACGGCGACTTAAACATCGACCTAGTGCAGCGGCGCGTCAACTTTCGCGGCGACTATATCGATCTAACGCCCCAAGAATTTAGCCTGCTGTACGTGCTCACCCAAGCGGCGGGGTCTCCCTTGAGCCGCACTGATCTGCTGCGCCGTGCCTGGCCCGATGCGATCGACAATCCCAGAACCGTTGACACTCATATTCTCTCTTTACGCAAAAAAATTGAAGTTGACCCCAGGCAGCCAAACATTATTCAAACGGTACGCAATGTAGGCTACCGCTTCAATGTTGAGCGCGTTTCCGCCGAATCTAACGGCCACAGCCTTCGGGCTAGCGCCCCTTTAGCGTCTTCATCGCTGATTTAAGATAATTTAGATCGGCTAACCAGTTTCGAGACAACGCTCTAACGGTTGCCATACCTTGCCATAGCCCCGCTGGGGTAAGTTTTGAGAATATTGCAAGTTAGCAAAGACGGGGGTCGTTGCCTTCTTTGCTTCTGGGAACAAGCTAGACCAAGAATTCGCACCCGATCCAGGCCCAATATCCCGCAGGCAACAACCGGCAATTGGGTAGGAACAAACGACTTTTGCCCTGAGGAATGGAGGGTATCAGCAGATTTTGGCATCCGGATGAGCAGAGGCCCTACGCAAGTAGTCATTTGCAGTAGTTGTACAGCCAATCGCAGCACTTTAACCTAAATTAGGAGTCTGCACCAGTCGTGGCGAGTTTTGGTGAATTAGACTATAATTCAGAAACCCTTTATGCTGGCCTAGCTAACCCTGTGTTTACGACCCTTTCACCTGTTACCACAGTCCCGACCCACGATCTCGTAGACGCCATTAACGCTCTCAAGCAAGAGCTAAATGCCGTTGTTTTGGCCCACTATTACCAAGAGTCTGAGATTCAAGACGTAGCCGACTACATTGGCGATTCGTTGGGGTTATCTCGCCAGGCGGCAGATACCAGTGCCGATGTGATCGTGTTTGCGGGGGTGCACTTCATGGCCGAAACTGCCAAAATTCTCAACCCCGAAAAGCAAGTTCTGCTGCCCGATCTCGATGCTGGCTGTTCGCTGGCAGACAGCTGCCCCCCCGCCGCCTTTGAAGCCTTTAAGGCCGCCCACCCAGACCACCTGGTAATTTCGTATATCAACTGCACGGCGGCTATTAAGGCCATGAGCGATATTATTTGCACCAGTTCCAATGCGGTCAGCATTGTGAAACAGCTACCTGCTGACCAAAAAATTATTTTTGCCCCCGACCAAAATCTAGGCCGCTACGTGATGCAGCAAACTGGTCGCGATATGCTGCTTTGGCAGGGCAGCTGCATGGTGCACGAAACGTTTTCCGAAAAAAAGTTGGTACAGCTTCAGATGAATCACCCCCACGCTGAGGTAATTGCCCACCCCGAGTGCGAAGCGGCGGTGCTGCGCCATGCCCATTTTGTCGGGTCAACGACGGCCTTGCTGAAGCACGCCCAGCAGAGCCCTAAGGCTGAGTTCATAGTGGTGACAGAACCAGGCATCATTCACCAGATGGAAAAACAGGCTCCGGGCAAGGTGTTTATCCCGGCACCGCCCACAGCATCCTGCGCCTGCAACGAATGCCCCCATATGCGCCTTAACACCTTGGAAAAGCTTTACCTGGCAATGAAGCATCGCCAGCCCGAGATTGTTTTAGCCCCCGAACTACAGCGCCAAGCTCTCAAGCCTATCCAACGAATGCTAGACCTTAGTACACCTTAGTTCAGCTAGCCTTAGGCTCCCTGAACAAAGCTCTTGAGCTCGGCAGCCAGTTGCTCAATCAGGCTGTCGTGATCTGTATCTAATGAACTGCTGTCTTGCTCGATGCGTTGTACGACATCATCGGGCAGATTGAGCAACGATACCAAACGATTGTAAGCATCTGCTTCCTCTTGGTTGATCAACTCTTCACCCGGAGTACGGGCGCTAGCGCTAATCACCTGACGGCCTAGTTTAAGCACCAGCTCGCGCTCAGCAGGACGGGTGAGCTTAGGCACCAGTTCTTCGAGGGGCAGGTTTTGCATCAAATAGTCGCGTAACTCGTCACGCAGTGCGGCCTGTTGACTAGCATCGCTGGCAAACAGACGACTGAACTGATCGAGCATGACACCTACTTCTTCGTCGGCCAAATGGCCGTCGCTCCAGGCCATAGTCGACGCAATGCGTAGCAGAGTCATCTGGCTGGGGGTAATCGATGGAGGCAGGGGAGGTTGAATAGGCATAGCAATCTCCGGGGTAGTGAACTACGTCGGGCAGCTGATGATGACAACCTACCACGGAGATTTAGCGACGCTGGCTAACTTTAGCAATCTCTACAAAATTGGCCAGGTAAGGGGCGATCGCTAAAGCCGGCCAGCCAAGTGGGCGAGCTGGCGAGTATTTTTGAGGCGGAGCACCGATCGAGTGTTGTCTTCGACAATCCAGCCCTTTTCGGCCAGCTTAGCCATAATTTTATCCGCTTCGTCGGGGGTGATGTCGGCCAAGTCGGCCAAGTCTTTGCGGGGAATGTTAAACAGATCGACGCCGTCTTCTACCGGCTCACCATAGGCCTCTTGAATAGCCGTTAGGGTGTTGGCCAGCTTGACGGCGGGGGGCTGATGACGCAGCTGGAATCGCAGATTGGTTTGGCGCAGCCGCTGCACCATAATTTGCAGCAGTCGATGATGGAGTTGGGGATCTTTAAACAGGGTTTGCAGAAACCGCTGGGCTGAGATACTCATCAGCTTAACGGCGGTCATGGCCACGACATCGGTGGAGCGAGGCGACTCGTCAAGGATAGCCATTTCGCCAAAGAAATCGCCTTGGCCCAGCACCGCCAGCGTGATAGAACTATCTTCGGCATGGCGGCGGACTTTAACCCAACCCGCCTGAATGAAGTAGACGGCGTTCCCCCAAGCATCTTCCATCACCACCGCCCGATCGGCAGGGTAGTCGTGGTGAGTAGCTACAGACAACAGCCACTCCACAGTCTCGGGGCTCGCCGCTTGAAAAAGAGAATATTGTTCGCTCAGCGTATCGGCTTGCATAAAAGGCATGGTTAAGGGGGTGACGTTCAGGGTTGGTGGGGCAAGACCAACGACCAGACTGTACCTGTTCATGGTACCCAGAATTTTGAGCAGACCGAAGCAGTTGGAGCTATCTGGGCAGCCCGATCGCCTGGGCAATGGCATTTAGGGGCGATCGCAGCGCTTCCACATAGCTGGGCCAGCCCACCACAATAGGCTGGTGGTGAGCCAGCGTCTGGGGAGCAACATCGGGCTCCGTAAACCGAATGGGCTGCCCGGCCAGGTCGCAGCAGATCAAACCCGCCGCCTTAGCCAGGGCCAGGGGGCCAGTGGTATCCCACAGCTTGACGCGACCGTTAAGGTAAATATATAGGCCAGCCTGGCCGGTAATTACGGCCAGCACCTTGAGCCCAAAGCTGCCCAGGGAGACGAACTGAACCTTGGGAAAGCGTTGGGCGATCGCATCGCCAAACCGACGCTCATCCTTATCACCAATCACCATAGACCAAGCCTGAGTCGGGTCAAAAATCGGCTCCTTAGGCATCAAAACTTGGGGTTCGCCACCGTCCCTTTGCTCGAACAGGCCCCAGCCAGGGCCGCCCCACACCAGATGCCTCGCTACCGGCGCATAGATCCACCCCGCCTGGGGTACACCACCTACCACCCGGCCCACCATCACCGAGTAATGGTCTCGCCCTTGAATAAAGTCATCAGTGCCATCAATAGGGTCAACAAACCAAAGAACGCGATGCTCCTCGACGGCTCCGGGACCGTCATCCTGCCGAAACTGCTGTACCGTAGCCCGATTTTCCTCAGTAATAATGCCGTCCTCAGGAAAGATCGCCTGCATCCCCGTCAACAATTTTTGATCTAGCAGCTGATCTACCGTAGTGACATAGTCATCCACGCCTTTTTCAAACACCTGAAAAGAATCCTTGGGCTGCTGACTGGCATAGTCACCACAAGCTATCAATAGTTTATGCAAGGCCGACAGGTCAGAGGGGCGGATGGGCGGCATACCAGGCTAGACCACTGAACCCCGATGCTGGGGAGATAGGGATGGATCACGGGCAATCTCACTCCGCTAGTGTAGTCTGGCCCGGCGGCAGAACACTACCGACTCTAGAGACAAAAAATGGGCTGGTCAGCATGTGCTGACCAGCCCATTCGGGAACGCGAAGCAGACTTACTGAAGAACCAGCTTAACGTTGGCGTTTTGCAGACCAGGACGCTTAACCTCAGCCAGGGTCTTATTGACCGCGTACTTTTGGTTAATGGAGTTGATCAGCTCAGTCTGGTTGTGCTTTTTGGCCACACCCCAGAGGTCAGCGATTAGATCGAAGGAGCCATCAGCATTACGAGACCAACCCAGGTCATACTCACCATCCAGAACGGCGACAAGGTCGGCGCGCACACGCTGGCCGTTGTAACCGCGAACATCGGCTTCGGTCTTAGTGGCAATACCCAAGTCAGAGAGAGACTGCTTGAGGATCTCAGCATCGGTCACTTTGGTGCGAAGGGTGCTGAAGTGAGACATGGTGTTTCCTCCTGTAGGGAAAATGAGAGAGACAACGAGGTTTGAGAGAGACAAAACCAGTTAGCCACAGGCTATCTGGATACCAACTGCTAGCAAATGCTAGCCCTTCCCCCGGATACCGCCGGGAGGAAAGCCTTTAGAACTCCATTCGCTGATACTCAGCGACGGAGGCTGCCGCCGGACGCGCCCGCTGGCGGGCCCAATCCCGCAGAGCAGTCACCTGTTCACTCATCGTCTTCGACAGCGGCAGCGTAGCGCGAATGGCCGCAATAATGTCGAGCTGAGTGAACTCACGTCCTTGGGCAAATGCTTCATACATGGCCGAAATCAGACCTTGCTCAATTTCGGCTCCAGAAAACCCATCGCAGACCTTAGTCAGCTGGTCTAAGTCAAAGCGCTCAATGTCGCGACGGCGCTTTTGCAGATGGATTTGAAAAATGTCCTTGCGCTCTTCGGCATTGGGCAAGTCAACAAAGAAGATCTCATCGAACCTGCCCTTGCGCAAAAACTCGCTGGGCAGCTTCTCCACCCGGTTGGCCGTAGCCATAACGAATACGGGAGAGGTCTTCTCCTGCATCCAGGTCAAAAAGGTACCAAAGATGCGACTAGATGTACCGCCGTCAGAGTCCGATGACCCGACCCCACCCGCAAAGGCTTTGTCGATCTCGTCAATAAACAAGACGCAGGGAGAAATCGACTCGGCCGTGCGCAATGCATTCCGCAGATTTGCCTCAGACCGACCCACTGTAGAGCCGTCGTACACTCGGCCTAGGTCGAGGCGCAACAGAGGCAGACCCCACAGACGAGAGGTAGTTTTAGCTATCAACGACTTACCACAGCCCGGCACTCCTAAAATGAGCATACCTTTAGGCTGGGGCAGGCCATACTCTCTCGCCCGCTCAGTAAAGGCATCGGAGCGTTGCTGCAGCCAGTGCTTAAGCTCTTCTAAGCCCCCCACCGAATCCAGGGTTTCGTCCACATCCATGAACTCAAGGATGCCGTTACGGCGAATGAGCTGCTTTTTCTCAGAGAGAACAATATCAACTTCTTCAGCGGTGAGGCGCTTAGCCATCACTCGTGCCTTGCGGTAGACTTTCTCAGCCTCATCACGGGTAAGGCCTAAGGCTGCCTTTAGCAGCTTCTCGCGCTCTTCGGTAGAAATGCTGTTGCCTCGGGCGCGGTTCATTTCGGTAGAAAGCACTTCATCAAGCTCCGCCATATCGGGCAGCGGAAAGTCAAGCAGCACCACCTCTTTCTCAAGCTCGATGGGAATCTCTTGAACCGGAGACATCAAGACGATGGTCTTGCGAGTGCCCTTGAGCGCCACGATGGAGTCGCGCAGGCAGCGAGTGACCGCTGGAGAATCTTTGAAAGGGTGCAAATCTTTGAAGATAAAAATACCGGGCTCTCGCTGGCGAATTACCCACTCCACCGCCGCCTCAGGAGAAACCGTATTGTTATGCTGAGTACCGGCACCTTGGGAACCAACTTCGACCATCCCCCGGGTCATTGTCCAGGTAAAGACCCGCATGGGAGCCTTAATCTCAGGATCCTTCGAAAGATGACGAGCTACGGTGGCGATAGTTTGCTCAGCCCGCTCTTCCTCGAAAGTGACCAGGTAGATCAGAGGATATTGGGCTTGTACCAGTACATTCAAATCCTCTCGCATGATCAAATCCTTTCTCAGGCGTGTGGGGCATCGAAACCGCTGTCTAAACTAACTACAGCCAGAGCAGCTAAATCTGTACCTAGCAAACAACTAACTCTCCTTCCCCACGGGCACCAGGGGCAGCAACGACCTCGGGCACAATGGCATCATCCAGAGCGCTTCCTTGATCTGCGCCGATAACCTCAGCGATCTCAACCAGTTCACCCTCACGCAGCACCACCGAGGATGCGCAGCTCGGACAGCTGTGGATGCGATGAGTTTGGCCAAAGGAAGACTCTAGACTCTCGGCCACCACATCACTGTGGGCTAGGTAAAAATCGATAGCACGCTTAGCGATGGAAGACATGGCCTCACCCTCGACTGCAGAGCGAATCTTCAACTGACGGTGCAGGTCGGGAGGTAAATACAGCGTGACCTTAGTAGCTTTCTGCTCTTCCATAGCGCTTTTCTAAATAGGGGTGACCCGGGTATGTAGTCACCTTAAGCGGGGCACTCTGGGCTGTCAAGCCAGCATGCCGTCATGACGGCACTTCTGTAACATTGCTTTACATGGCGCAATGTCCGTTAACCTCAGTCTCTGCTGCTGAACCGGTTCTTTCACAGGTTTAATGCTTAAAGAGCAAGGGTTCAGACCGGTTTATCTCTCTCTACTCTAGTGAGATAATCACCCTTTGGACTGAGACGTAAACTTATACGACAGGCAGAGAATTCTCCTTGGACAGGCCGATATGCTTTGGAAAGCAGTTTAGACAGTCGCAATTTGCAGGCTAAAAGTTCCTGCATTTGTCGCTGTGGTACGGCTAAGGCAATTCCTAGCGATTGGGCTATCTCGCCGATGGTAGGGAATGCTGTGGTTGTTGTATTTTGCCCCCTCGCTATGAAGTCCACTTTCCCTCAGGGCATGCCCTCTGCTCTCTACCCCCAGGCGGCAACCTCGTCATCTCCTCAGGACGATTCTTTTCAGCGGTGGTACAGCGAGGGAGAAGCATTGGCCAATGCTGGAGCTTACGAACGCGCCCTGCGATGCTTTCAAGAGGCGGCAATTATTGCCCCCGGGCAGGTGGCGGGGCTGGTGTACCAGGTGGTGTGCTTGATTCATCTAGAGCAACCTCAGCAGGCACTAGAGGTAGCCGAGCAAATCTTGGCGATCGCCCCCAATCATCCCCAGGGGTGGCTCTATCGGGGGGTAGCTCACCAGCGGCTGGGCAACTACAAAGAGGCCTACGCCAGCTATGCTCGGGTTAAGCCATCCTAAGTAGTCACGGGCGACATCCATCCTTAAAAGAGTACACTTGAACGCACGAAGATCATTCTCTGAGCGTTGGCTATGGTTGGGGTTGCATCACCCACAGCGGCGTTTCCTTCGTTGGAGACAGCCCTAAAACATTATTTTGGCTACGACCAGTTTCGGCCTGGGCAGCGCCCGGTAATCGAGGCGGTGCTGAAAAACCAGGATGCCCTGGTGATTATGCCCACGGGGGGCGGCAAGTCGCTGTGCTACCAGCTACCCGCCCTGCTCAAGCTGGGAGTCATGGTGGTGATATCGCCGCTGATTGCCCTAATGCAGGATCAGGTGGATAGCCTGACCGACAACGGTGTAGCCGCCACCTGCCTGAACAGTTCTCTCGACTTTGCCACCCTTCGTCAGCGAGAAGCCGATCTATTGGCGGGGAAAATCAAGTTGCTCTATGTGTCACCCGAGCGGCTAATGAGTCCAGGCTTTTTTGGGCTGCTGGGCCAGCTGATTCAAACGGTGGGGGTGAGCGGCTTTGCCATCGATGAAGCCCACTGCGTCTCGGAGTGGGGGCACGACTTTCGCCCCGAGTACCGGCAGATGTCGGTGCTGCGGGAAAAATTTCCGCAGATTGGGGTGATGGGGCTGACGGCCACCGCCACCGAGCGCGTGCGAGTGGATATTGCCCAACAGCTGCGGCTGCGTGACCCCCTAATCCAGGTATCTAGCTTTAACCGGCCCAACCTGTTCTACGAGGTGCGCCCCAAAAACCGCGACGGCTATCTGGAGCTGCGGCAGCAGGTCAAGCAGCACGAGGGGTCTGGGATTATTTACTGCCTCAGCCGCAAGCGGGTCAATGAGCTGGCTCAGCGCCTAACGGAGGATGGTGAGTCGGTGCTGCCGTACCACGCGGGGCTGGCGGACGATGTGCGGCGGGAAAACCAGACGAGGTTTATTCGCGACGATGTGCGGTTGATGGTGGCCACGGTGGCCTTTGGCATGGGCATCAACAAGCCGGATGTGCGGTTTGTGATCCATTACGACATTCCTCGCAACATTGAGGGCTACTACCAGGAGAGCGGGCGGGCGGGGCGCGACGGCGAACCGGCCCACTGCACCCTATACCTGGCCTACGGCGATGTGGCGACGGCGGAGTATTTGATTGGCCAAAAGCCCGACGAAGCCGAGCAGCGCATTGCTCGTCAGCAGCTGCGCCAAATGGTGGACTACGCCGAAACCACGGTATGCCGCCGCCGGGTGCAGCTCAGCTACTTTGGCGAAACCCTGGGCGAACACGTAGAGGGGCGCTGTCACCAGTGCGACAATTGCACCAACCCGCCGCCAGTGGAGGACTGGACGATTGAGGCCCAGAAGTTTCTCTCCTGCGTGGCCCGCTGTCAGGAGCGCTTTGGCATGGCCCACATCATCGACGTGCTGCGGGGTTCAAAAAAGCAGAAGATTCTGGATCTGCGCCACGACCAGCTCTCGACCCACGGCATTGGTAAAGAACGCTCAGTGGATGAGTGGCGGCTTTTGGGGCGATCGCTCCTCCACCAGCGATTGGTCGATGAGACTACCGATGGCTACCCGGTGCTCAAACTCAATGCCGCCAGTTGGCAGGTGCTGCGCAAGCAAATTTCCGTAGAAGTAGCCGTACCCAAGGACTTTACCCCTGGCCCTGCCGAAGCGTCCACGATTGAGGACACCCCTGAGGTAGCTCAGCTCTTAACCGTGCTTAAAGCCCTGCGCAAAAAACTGGCGGATCAGCAGAGTGTTCCCCCCTACGTGGTCTTTCCAGAGTCGGCCCTGCGGCAGATGGCCCAAACTCGGCCCCAAACCATGGCAGCCTTTGGTCAGGTGTCGGGGGTGGGCAGCCGCAAGCTGGCCCAGTATGGCGAGGTGTTTACCGATGCCATTCGGCAGTTTTGCGCCGACTACGGGTTAGAGTCTGACCCCGGAGCCGCGCGGGGCCGCTCACGCCCGGCGAAGGAACGCCGCCAGACCGTGGGCGATACCCAC
Source organism: Leptolyngbya sp. CCNP1308 (assembly GCF_034932455.1). Classification (NCBI taxonomy): domain Bacteria; kingdom Bacillati; phylum Cyanobacteriota; class Cyanophyceae; order Leptolyngbyales; family Leptolyngbyaceae; genus Leptolyngbya; species Leptolyngbya sp. CCNP1308. Next base: position 147,862 of record NZ_JAYGIH010000073.1, read on the forward strand.
CGACAAACGCTGGAACTTCACCGCCAGGGGCTGTCTATCGAGGAGATTGCCGCCCAGCGCGGGCTTAAAGCTACCACCGTCGCCAGTCATCTAGAACAGTTGATTCGCCAGGGTGAGACAGTGGATATCGATCAGTTGGTCAGCACCGATCGCCAGCGGGCCATTGTTGATGTGTTAACAGAAATGAAGAATGGGTCGCTGACGGAAATGCGCGATCGCCTCGGCCCCACCTTTAGCTACGAAGATATTCGCCTAGTGCGTGCCGCCTGGCAAATGGAACAGCAGCCCTAGCGAATTCTAAGGGGATGTAGCTGACAGATCTAAGGTACTCAGGAGCTCTACTAGACGGCTCGAATCGGTCAGATACAGATAACCGATCAGGGCTTCAAAGGCGGTGGACTGCTGGTAAATCTGGCTGTCAACCCGTCGAGGCCCACGGGACGAGGCATTGCGGCCCCGACGCAATAGGTCTTGTTCGGCTGCGGTAAGCAGCGGCAAGATCTGCTGTACTTGGTGAGCCTGCTGCTCAGCCCGCACCTGGTTGACCACCTGCTGGTGAAACGACTGAATCCGCTTGGGCGGCAGCAAAAAAATGCCCCGCACAAAGAGTTCGTAAACCGCATCGCCGATATAGGCAAGGGCTACGGGGGATAGGGCATTGACCTGCTCTGGGGTGAGGCCCATGGCAGAGCTATGGGCGCTGAACTGGAGCAGCCCTTGCAGGCTGGCAGACATCTCGGAGGGCAGTTCAGCCACCTCCAGCTAGACTAACGGAGGGCTGAGTTTATTCACTGGGCGGGTTTTCGAGATTGGCGATCGCATCTTCCACCGAGGGCTGTAGCGACAGAAACTTCTCAAGGCGCACCAGCTTAACGGTTTGGGTCACGCGGGGGTTGGTCACTAGCTGCACCGTACCGCCTTCAGTGGTTGCTTTTTTGACAAGCTGCACCAGGGCACCAAGGCCAGAGCTATCGACGAAGTCGATAGTTGCCAAATCCAAAATGATATTGTTCGGTCCCGCTTCGACATACTTAGTCATCACCTTGCGAAAAGCAGGTTCTGAGAAGGCGTCTAACAGGCCCGTGAGGCGAAAAAGTTGATAGGTTCCCCTGACATCGCGGGTGCCTCGTAAGCTTACGGTCAGGGTTAGAGATTCAGCGATGGGAAACCTCCTTGTGCTCCGATTCGACGTTAAATATAGGTCAGGATACTGTTGACCGCAAGGGGTGAAACCGTACCCCGACCGGTTGACCCCAGAGCCCATAACCCAAGCAAGACCTGAACCAGAGCCCGGGCCATTGCCCTACCGTAGACAGATAGCATATAGCGGTTTGGCTAAATTTTGCCAACCTGATGCAAAAACCCGTCAATTGGCGCTTTTAAAGTCGTCTGATTAAACCGATAACTGCTGCTGGCGGTGGGTTCGCATGGTATCTACAAATTTTGCGAACAGGTAGTCGGCATCGTGGGGACCAGGACTGGCCTCTGGGTGGTACTGCACCGAGAACAGGGGCAGGGTCTTGTGGGCTAGCCCGGCTACGGTCTGGTCATTGAGATTCAGATGGGTCACAGCCACCGTATCGTCAGGAATCGAGGCAGCGTCTAGGGCAAAGCCGTGATTTTGGCTGGTGATTTCGACCTGACGATTCAGGCCGCAGGGCTGATTTAGCCCCCGATGGCCAAACCGCAGCTTGAAGGTAGAGGCTCCTAGGGACAGCCCGAGAATTTGGTGGCCCATGCAAATACCAAAGGTGGGTAGCGAATGATTCAACAGCGCCTGCACCAGCTCCGGAGCTTTAGTCACTGCTGCCGGGTCACCCGGGCCGTTGGACAAGAAAATACCGTCGGGCTGATAGCTCATGATTTGCTCTGGGGTGGTGCTGGCGGGCACCACAATTACCCGACAGCCGTAGCTGGCTAGACGGCGTAGAATATTGCGCTTCACCCCAAAGTCAACGGCGACCACGGTGAGCGGAGCACCATCGCCTGGCCCTGGCGCGGTAGGGCCAAAAGCCCAGGCATCTTCAGTAACCTCGCTCCATTCATAGACTTGCTCAGTAGTCACCTGATCGACCAGATTGAGCCCAGCCATCGAAGGCGCGTCTTGCAGCTGGCGCAGCAGCTCTTCGGGGTCGAGCACGGTGGTAGAAATGGCCCCATTCATGGCCCCTGCCGTGCGCAGCTTGCGGGTGAGGGCGCGGGTGTCGATGCCAAAGATGCCGGGAATTTTGTGGGTCTTGAGGTAGTTGGGCAGCGACTGGGTCGAGCGCCAGTTGCTGGGAATTTCGCAGATGTTGCGGGCGATCGCCCCCTTGATATGAGGCCGACTTGACTCCTCATCGTCGGGGTTAACGCCGGTATTGCCCAGCTCGGGGTAGGTAAAGGTGACTATCTGGCCACAGTAGCTGGGGTCGGTCATGACTTCTTGATATCCCGTCATGCCGGTATTGAAGACCACCTCGCCCATCACGGTGCCCGGTGCCCCAAACGACCAGCCCCGAAACACCGAGCCATCGGCCAATACAAGCACTGCGGGGGGGGCATCAGGAAAAACCATGGCGATTTGCTCAGCGCTAAGAATCGCTATTATCCTAAGACCAAAGGTCAACTTTCAGCTATTACATTGAGATTAAATCTCGCTGGGCCAAAGTCTTGGGGGTGAACAAGATTTTTCAGGTCAAGTCCAGAGTTTAGAACCATGGCCTAACCCTTAAACCCCAAACCCTCAACCCTCTTCGTATCGGATAGGTGAACTACGATGGGTCTAGCCCATGACTACAACCGTAGTCGGGCAGGGAATTCTGAGTCTCAGTACCGCGTTTGGGGCAGTGGAGTAATGACTATGGGCAGACTCCCAACGAGCAGATGGTTAACTCTCGGCCTAGCCGTTTGGGGGTTGGCAGGCTGTGGTCTTGCTCAAGACTCAGGGCCATCGGTATCCTCTGCATCGCCGATCGATCAGGCAAGTGAGCCGGTTTTATCGGCCATGCCGAGCCAGACTGAAGCACCTGCTCCGCCAGCAGAGGCCGTCGACACCTTTCGCGAAGCCGTCAACCGAGCGACTAGCGCTGTAGCCATTGGCCAGTCAGCTCAGTCCTCAGCCGATTGGCAACTGGCGGCAAGCCGCTGGCAGCAGGCGATCGCCCTGATGGAGCAAGTGCCGAGCAACAGCCCTAATCAGGCCCAGGCTAAGACCAAGGCCCAAGAGTATAAGCAGCACCTGGCTAGCGCCCAGCGTCGGGCCACGGGCAGCATAGTGCCCGCCCCGGCCCCGATCGCAGCTGCCCCAGCCCTGCCCGCTGGCCTGGCCGCCCAAATTCCCATTCAGCGGCGGCAGGGGGGCACGCCGGTCGTCGCCGTGACCCTGAAGGCATCCACCGGCAGCCAGACGTTTCCGATGCTGTTTGACACGGGCGCGACCGGCACTCTAATTACTGCTGAAATGGCCCAGGCAGTGGGCGTCACCATAGTCGGCGAAACCCAGGCCAGAATTGCCGACGGCAGCGTAGTCACCCTGCCCATTGGCCTTGTCAATGCGGTAGAACTGGGCGGCCTGCGGCGGGAGCAGGTCAAGGTGGCGATCGGCGGCAATTATGGCCTGCTGGGCCAAGACATCTACGGCCAGTACGGCATTGCCATCGGCTCTCACATGATTCATCTGCATCAGTGAAAAGGGTTCGAGGCTGAAACGTTAAGGCCGAACCCCCAAATCCTCGAAATCCTGGACTGCCCAGGGCGCAGATATTCGTGCGATCATGCAGCAGGTTCCCCATTCCTTTGAGTGTTATGACCGTGTCTGTGCTACCGATCGCCGCTGCCGCCCTGAGCGAATTGACCTCCACTGATTTGGCCACGAGGGTGCAGCTAGCGGCAGTCAAGACATCGCTGACTGAAACCCCTATTCCCACCGCCTATGTGGCCGCTGGGGATGCCGCCAGCACCCCGCCTCTGCTGCTGATCCACGGTTTTGACAGCTCGCTGTTTGAGTTTCGCCGTCTGCTGCCGCTGCTGGATCCCAGTGCCTGGGCCGTGGATTTGCTGGGGTTTGGGTTTAGCGATCGCGCGCTCATCCCCAACCTCTCGCCAGGGGCGATCAAGCTGCACCTGCACAGCTTTTGGCAGCAGCAGATCAACCGTCCGGTGGTGTTAGTCGGAGCCTCTATGGGCGGTGCCGCCGCCATCGACTTTGCCTTGACCTATCCTGAGGCCGTAGCTGGCCTGGTGCTGATCGATGCCGCTGGTTTTGCCGCTGGCCCCGCCATGGGCAATCTGATGGTGCCGCCGCTGGATAGCTGGGCCACGGCCTTTTTGCGCAACCCCAGGGTGCGGCGCAGCATTAGCCGTCAGGCCTACTTCGACAAAACCTTCGTCACCGCCGATGCCGAACTGTGCGCCGCCCTGCACCTCCAGTGCCCCGGCTGGAAGGAGGCGCTGATTGCCTTCACCAAGAGCGGCGGCTACAACTTTTTGACGGCTAAAATTTCTGAAATCGCCTGCCCGACCCTGGTGATTTGGGGCGAGCAGGACAAAATTTTGGGCACGAAGGACGCGCAGCGGTTCGAGCGCGCGATCCCCAACAGTAAGCTAGTCTGGATTCCCCAGTGCGGCCACGTGCCCCACCTAGAAAAGCCCCGAGAGACGGCGGCGGCGATCGCCCCCTTTGTCGCCCAACTAGCCCCCACTGACTGATCATTCCGCCGGATCGTGCCAATGGGGCAGCAAATTTATCGCCAATGTTTCAAGATATGAATAAAGAGGCGCTTAGATCCTGGGCGCGATCGAGGCAACCCTAACCACTTTGGAGCCATCCGCAAACGGGTATGACGCAACTTTTTCCCCAGACCAGCACCGTGACTGCCGAAACCGCCATTTCAGAAATCAACGGCACCGCCCCTACCGCCCCTCTCAGCCCCTTTGCAGCCCGCCATTTAGGGCCAACCACTGACAACGCCGAGGCAATGCTCGCAGCCCTGGGCTACGCCACTCTGGATGAGTTGATTGACGCCACTGTGCCTGCGGAGATTCGGCTACCCCACGCCCTCGATCTCCCCCAGGGGCTAGACGAGGCGGCGGCGCTGACCCAATTAAAGGCGCTGGCCAACCAAAATCAAGTGTGGCGATCGTACCTGGGCCTAGGCTACGCCAATACCCTCACTCCAGCGGTGATTCAGCGCAATGTGCTCGAAAATCCCGGCTGGTACACCCAGTACACCCCCTACCAGCCAGAAATTTCCCAGGGGCGGCTTGAAGCCTTGCTCAACTTCCAAACCCTGGTGACTGATCTCACGGGCATGGAAATTGCCAATGCCTCCCTGCTCGACGAGGGCACCGCCGCCGCCGAGGCCATGACCCTGGCCTTTAATGCCCGCAAGCAAAAAGCCACCAAAACCTTTTGGGTCTCTGCCGCCTGCCATCCCCAAACCATCGACGTGGTCAAAACCCGTGCCCTGCCTTTGGGCATTGAGGTCATTGTGGGCGACCACCAAACCTTTAGTTTTGATATGCCGGTGTTTGGGGTGCTGCTGCAATACCCCGCCACCGATGGGGTGATCTACGACTACGCAGACTTTGTGGCCCAGGCCCAGGCCAACCACGCCCTAGTCACGGTCGCCGCCGACCTGCTCAGCTTGACCCTGCTGCGTCCCCCCGGTGAGTTTGGAGCCGACATTGTGGTCGGCAACACCCAGCGCTTTGGGGTGCCGCTGGGCTTTGGCGGCCCCCACGCTGCCTTTTTTGCCACCCGCAACAGCTTTGCCCGCAAGCTGCCCGGTCGCCTGGTGGGCGTCTCTAAAGACACCTACGGCAGCCCCGCCCTGCGCCTCACCCTGCAAACCCGCGAACAGCACATTCGCCGCGACGCCGCCACCAGCAATATTTGCACTGCCCAGGTGCTGCTGGCGATCATGGCCAGCATGTACGCGGTGTATCACGGGCCAGAGGGGTTGAGGGCGATCGCATCCCGCATTCACCACCAAACCCAAACCCTCGCTGCCACTCTCACCGAAGCTGGCTTTGAACTGGGCAAAGAACCCGTGTTCGATACGCTACGGGTTACGGTAGGCGATGCCCAGGCCGCCATCCTCGCCCGCGCCGCCGACCACCGCATCAACCTGCGCGTGCTTGATGCCCAAACCCTCGTCGTCGCCCTCGATGAAACAGTCACCGACTCCGATCTCCAAGACCTGATCACCGTTTTCATTGGCGATTCCAATTCAAAATTCGAAATTCAAAATTCAAACCTACCCCAACCCCCTCACTCCCTTACCTCCTCACTCCCCCACGCCCTGTCCCGCACCACCCCCTACCTCACCCACCCCACCTTCAACCGCTACCACTCCGAAACGGAGATGCTGCGCTACCTCTATCGCCTACAAAACAAGGATCTCTCCCTGGCGACGGCAATGATTCCCCTGGGCTCCTGCACCATGAAGCTCAACGCCACCGCCGAAATGGTGCCCGTCACCTGGCCGGAGTTTGGCCAGATTCACCCCTTTGCACCCGCTGAGCAAACCACGGGCTACCGGCAGTTGTTTGCCGATCTAGAAACCTGGCTGGCCGAAATCACTGGGTTTGACGGCATTTCGCTCCAGCCGAACGCTGGGGCTCAGGGCGAATACGCCGGCCTGCTGGTAATCCGTGAGTATCACCAGCAGCGGGGCGACCATCACCGCAACGTCTGCCTGATTCCTCAGTCAGCCCACGGCACCAATCCCGCCAGCGCCGTGATGGCGGGTATGAAAGTGGTGCCTGTCGCCTGCGATGACGACGGCAACATTGATGTGGCCGACCTCCAGGCCAAGGCCGAAAAGCACGGCGAGAATTTGTCGGCCCTAATGGTCACCTACCCCTCCACCCACGGGGTGTTTGAGGCGGGCATTGCCGAAATCTGCGCCATCATCCACACCCATGGCGGTCAGGTCTATATGGATGGGGCCAACATGAATGCCCAGGTAGGACTCTGCCGCCCCGCCGACTTTGGGGCCGATGTCTGCCACCTCAACCTGCACAAAACCTTTTGCATTCCCCACGGCGGCGGCGGGCCAGGGGTCGGCCCGATTGGGGTGAAGAGTCACTTGGTGCCCTACCTGCCGGGGCACAGTCTGGTGAATGAAGTCGGCGGCGACCAGAGCATTGGCGCGGTGACATCGGCCCCCTGGGGCAGCGCCAGTATTCTGCCGATCTCGTGGATGTATATTGCCATGATGGGCGGCGCGGGGCTGACAAAAGCCACAGAAATCGCCATTCTCAACGCTAACTACATTGCCCAGCGTTTGACCGGACACTACGACATTCTCTATACCGGGCAGAACGGGCGGGTGGCCCACGAGTGCATTCTCGACCTGCGCCCCTTCAAAAAGTCGGCGGATATTGGGGTAGAAGATGTGGCCAAACGGCTGATCGACTATGGCTTTCACCCGCCGACTATGTCGTGGCCGGTGGCGGGCACGCTGATGGTGGAACCCACCGAGAGCGAGTCTAAGGCGGAGCTCGATCGCTTCTGCGACGCGATGATCGCCATTCGCGCAGAAATTCGCGCCATTGAGATTGGGGAGAGCGATCGCGACCATAACCTGCTCAAAAACGCGCCCCATACGGCGATCGATCTAGTATCTGACTGGAATCGCCCCTACAGCCGAGAGCAGGCGGTGTTTCCGACCCCGTTTACCCGCAGCGCCAAGTTTTGGCCAGCGGTGAACCGGATTGATCAGGCTTATGGCGATCGCAACCTGATTTGCTCCTGCATCGGCATGGATGCCTACAGCGAAGCCTAAGGGGTTTCTCATTCTGGAAATTCTTCAAATTCGCTGCAAGCCACGGCTTTGCCTTTAAGCTAAAGCTGTTCAGTTGCTAGACGTTCAACATAATGGCTAATTCTCCGCAGCCTCGGGTGATTTTTTTAGATGCGGTTGGCACGCTGTTTGGGGTGGCGGGCAGCGTGGGCACAGTCTATGCCGACCTAGCCCAGCACCACGGCATTGGGGTCGACCCTGCGATCTTAAATCAGGCGTTTTTCCGGGCCTTTAGAGCGGCTCCAGAAATGGCTTTCCCCGATAGCGACCCCGCTACGGTGCCCGAGCAAGAGTATCGCTGGTGGCGGGTGATTGCCCAGCAGACCTTTAGCAGTGCCGGGGTGCTCGATCGCTTCGTTGATTTCGACAGCTTTTTTGCCGATCTCTACGCCCACTTTGCCACCGCCGCCCCCTGGGAACTCTATCCCGACGTGCCCCCGGCCCTCGATCGCTGGCGGCGACGCGGCATCACTCTGGGGGTGATTTCAAACTTCGACACTCGCCTGTATCAGGTGCTCGAAGAACTCAACCTAGCCAACTATTTCAGCTCAGTCACACTGTCGTCTGAGGCCGGGGCAGCCAAGCCCGACCCGCTAATTTTTGCCACCGCCCTGCAAAAGCATCGCTGCGACGCTAGCCAAGCCTGGCACGTCGGCGACAGCAAAACCGACGATTTTGAAGGAGCCAAAGCCGCTGGGCTGCACGGCATCTTAGTCAAGCGACCCGTGATTGGGTAGTTTCTCTACGTCACCACCCGCTCAACTGCCTGCCAGCTCCCTAGGCTCTGGTGCCCCTAAAGGCCAACTCCGCCGGGCCAGTCATATAGACCCGATTGTCGGCGGCTGACCACTCGATGTAGAGGGGTCCACCAGGAAGCTCGACCGTGGCGGCCCGATCGCACCGCCAATTCAGCACCCCGGCCACCAGTGAGGCACAGGCCCCGGTACCGCAGGCCAGGGTAATGCCTGCCCCCCGCTCCCACACTCGCATTTTGAGATAGTCGGGCCGCATGACTTGAATAAACTCAGTATTGATCCGCTGGGGAAACGCGCTGTGGTGCTCGAACTGAGGGCCCAGGGTCTCTAGGGCGATCGCCGCCACATCCTCCACAAATGTAATGCAGTGGGGGTTCCCCATACTGACGCAGGTCACTTCCCAAGTTTGCTCGGCTACCGTCAGCGGCACAGCCACTACCTTGTCCTCAGCTGCCCCCAGGGTAGTGGGAATTTCCTGCGCCAGCAGATAGGGCGGCCCCATATCGACCGTCACCTGACCATCGGGTTGCAGAGTGGGCGAAATCAGCCCCGCCAGCGTGTGAACTCGGTAGGTATGGGGTGCCTGGGGCGCTTTGCCATCAGCGGCTTCCAGCGTCTCTAAAAATTTGGCCATACAGCGAATGCCGTTGCCGCACATCTCCGGCTCTGAACCATCGGAATTGTAGATGCGCATGGTGTAGTCAGTGCCCCCCTGCCCAGGCAGCGCAAAGATCACCCCGTCAGCGCCAATGCCAAAATGGCGATCGCACCACTGCACCGCCATCTCAGGACTCATCACCGGCTCCACCTGGTGACGGTTATCCACCAAAATAAAGTCGTTGCCCAAGCCGTGGTACTTGCTAAATTCCATAGTCGCCGTTGCTGAATGAGTGAGCCTTAATTATCGGCCAAATTGGGAAGATGGGGGGTAGGGGAGATGGGGAGGGTAAGGGGGATAAGAGGAACTAGGAAAATGGGAGGGCCAGAAAAATTTGGACATCGCTTTTCCCCACCTGCCTCACCTGCCTCACCTCCCCCGTCCCCTCACCTTCCTTAACAAATTCCCTCCCCTTGTAACCTAGCCGGGCCAAACGGGGTACCGTAAGACCAGCATAAGTTCAGTGGCCTAGCACCATGTCTCAAGAATTTGCCACCGGGTTGCCGAGCGTGCGCCAGGTTCAAAATCTAATTCGCGATAACGCCCCTATTGAGGTCAAACTCATCACCGGCGACGTTATTACTGGTCGTGTCGTTTGGCAAGATCCTCAATGCATCTGCGTACAAACCGACGACCAAAGCAAGCACCAAATTTGGAAGCAGGCCATTGGCTTCCTGAAATATTCTTAGTTCGGCCTTGCGCCCCTAAGCAGTCTTCACACCTGCCTGTCGTCTGCCGAATTGATTGGGGCACAATAACCCTGGGTGGAGGCCTACCCCTGTTGATATCCCCGTCCCCTGATTTCAGTAAAAGCCGTTAATCCACCAGTTTTATGGAGCTTTTGGCCAAATGACTATCGAAAAAATTGTTGAACAAGCCCTACAAGACGGCTACCTCACTCCCGCCATGGAGGCCGAAGTGGGTCGCATTTGCGACACCGCTGCCGAGCTTTCCATTGAAGAATACATGGCCCTCGATCGCCTAATGGGTGCCCTGCTAACCGGCGAAGTGGTGGCTGTGCCCCGTAAGCAGTTCATCAATGTAATGGAAGAACTGGTGCTGACCGAGGCGATTTCGCGGGTGGCCGAGATTGAGTCTACCTCCGATAAAACCCTTGATTTAGGCGATATCGCGGCCTACGCCCTCAACCGGCTGCCGCCCCTCTATGCCACCACCGAAGAAGGAGCCAATTTCCAGCGAGAAAGCGCCCGAGGCGAGCTGTCTGCGCTAATCGCCGACCAGGTACAGCAGGCGATTTCTCGCAACCTCGACAAGCCCGACTTCTACCCCGAACGCCAGACCATTCAAAAGAAAACTGGCGACAACGTGCTCAACCAAGTCAGCTCGCTGCTGCAAGACCACGCCCACAAGTTTGAGCCAGCGCCCAAGGCATAACGGCCATCCCAGGCAAATGGCCCTTCTCCCTCCACAATTCCTTGACCAGGGCCTAGATCGCGCCAAACAGTAGATCTAGGCCCTGGTTTATTTTTGCAGGTCAGAACGGGTATACCCGTGGGGTAATGAGCACCGTCAGCACCCAAAAAGCCAGGTTAAAGGGAATGCCCACCCGCATGAAATCGGTAAATTTATAGCCGCCGGGGCCATAGACCATGAGGTTGGTCTGATAGCCAATCGGGGTGCTAAAGCTGGCCGAAGCGGCAATCATCAGCGCTACCACAAAGGGAATAAAACTCACCCCCAAACTCTGGGACAGCGATAGGGCGATCGGGAATACAACCGCCGCCGCCGCGTTGTTGGTGATGATCTCTGTGAGAAGGGTGGTCACACCGTAGACAATGGCCAGGGCCACCCAGGGATTGTCGCCAGCCATGCCCAGCACCCCACCCGCCAGCACGGCGGCGGCCCCGGTGACCTCCAGCGCCTTGCCTAGCCCCAGAGCCGCCGCTACCACCAGCAGCACCGACCAGTCGATGGTGCGCACCCCCTGCTGAAATGAGCAGCAGCCGGTGATCACAATCAGCAGCGCCGCTAGGGTGGCGGCATTGAGCATATCCATCCAGCCAGAGGTCGCCAGGGCCACCATCAGCACCAAAATGGCCAGGGCCATAGGGGCGCGATCGTGGCGCAAAGGGTCAGAGTTGGGCACCTCACTGACCAGATAAAAATCGCGGGAGGCCCGTCGCTCTTCTAAAAATGAGGGGTTGGCCTCCAGTAACAATGTGTCTCCGGTTTGCAATCGAATATCGCCAATTTTCCCCGATAGGCGCTCGCCATTGCGGCCCACCGCCAGTACGACTGCCCCATAGCGGCTGCGAAACTTGCCTTGACGAATGGTAATGCCTACGAGAGGACAGGTGTTCGACACGACGGCTTCCACCAGGGTACGCCCGGTGCGGGGTGTATCGAGCTTAAACACCTGGTCGGTAGCGGGCTGCAATCCTCGAATTTGGTTGAGATCCACAATCGAGTCAACCATGCCCACAAACACAAGCTGGTCTTGCTCTTGCAGTATCTCCTGGGGGCCAATAGCGGTCAACAGCCGCCCCCCTCGCTGAATTTCGGTTAGGTATAGCCCCGGCAGATGGCGCAGCCCGGCCTGTTCAACGGTTTTACCTGCCAGGGGGCTGTGGTCTTCGACCACCATTTCGACGGTGTACTCTCGGGGGTCGTCGGTATCGGCAATGGCGGGCTTGCGCTGGGGCAGCAGCCAGCGCTGGGCTAAAACCAGCATTAGGGTACCGGCGATCGCACAGGGCACCCCCACTGGCACTAGGTCAAACAGCTTGAGGCCGGGGTAGTCGGTTTCAGACACCAGCAGCCCGTTGACTACCAGGTTGGTGCTGGTGCCAATCAGCGTACACATGCCCCCCATAATCGCCGCATAGCTGAGCGGAATCATGAGTTTAGAGGGGCTGATGCGCAGCTTGCGGCACCAGTCGCTCACCACTGGTATAAACATGGCCACAATCGGCGTGTTGTTGAGAAAGGCACTCATGCCCAGCACCGGCAGCATTAGCCGCAGCAGTGCCGTGGTTTGCCCCTTGGGCAGCCCCAGCACCGCGCGCGAAATCATATCTAGCCCCCCGGTCTGTTGCAGCCCGGCGACCACAATGTACAGCACGCCCACGGTCATCATGCCGGGGTTGCTAAATCCGGCCAGGGCGGTAGCCGTATCGAGCACCCCCGTCAGCAACAAAATGGCCAGGGCCGCCAAAAAAATGGCATCGGCGGGCAGGGGGGTCAGCGCGTTGAGCAAAAAAGCGCCCAGCGTCACGCCAATCGTTAACCAGCCCCCCCAGGTCAGCTGGTCCGGCAGCGTCACCAGCCCTAGGCCCAGGGCACCCCCCCCAGCGATGGCCAATCCAATGGCCAAAGCAGCGATCAGGAGACTTTTATGACCCGTTTTTTTGACCAAAAATGTATTGTGCCGCTGCCTATCCTGGAGGGGATCGTATTCCATAAAAAGCTAACCGGGGATACTACCCTAAACAGGGGGAAATGAAGCGATCGCGCCAGTTTGATCGCTGAAGCTGCCCGTTTTTCTATCGATCAATCAGATCTATAACCACTGCAAAGGGGCTACAGAGCGACGATCAAAGCGGAGGGCAATTGCCGTGAAATTCATTTTGAAGCGAAGTAGACTCTCAACTCCGCCCATTTTAACAGCGAGAGCAGTACGAATTGACTCGACTTAGCATCAGCCCAAGTCAACGACTGAAACAGCAACAGCGATATCTAACCTGCCAAACACTCTGATCTGGATTAGATACCATCCGCCTCGGTGGCAAACGCAGGGCGGTGATGGCTCCAGGGGCTAACCCGCTCAAGCTGCGCTGCCAGGGCCAGCAGAGTCGCTTCATCGGCGGGGCGACCCACTAGCTGCACCCCAATGGGCACGCCACTGGGGGCAAAGCCCCGAGGAATGGCCAGAGCGGGCTGGCCACTGGCATTGAAGGGTGGGCAGGGGGCCACCCAGTTGATGACGTTGGCGAGGATTTTGGGCGATCGCAGCCCCTTCCACTCGCCCACTTTGATCGTTGGGTGCATGTACACCGGCAAGATCAGCGCGTCGTAGGGGTGACAAAACTGGACGATCTGGCGGGCCATGATCTGTAGCTTGGCCACCGCTTGCAGATAAGCTCCGCTGTTGATCCGCCAGGCCCGCCAGTAGAGCCAGCGGTTCATCTTTTCCATCACGATCCAGGGCACGCCTACCTCCGTCAGCACGCATTCCCACAACACCACAAAGGGCTCAATTAAGGCTTCCAGGTCAGGAAAGGTGACTTCTTCGGCGCTGTGGCCCAGGTCTTCGACCTGCTGCACCGTTTCATAGATAGCCTGACGACAGATAGGGTCAACCTCACCGATAGGATCCAGCCGAGTAGCATAGCCAATTCGCAACGGCCTAGGCGGCGTCGCCAACCCAGCGAGGAAGGATGGCTCTGGATCGGGCAGCCAGTAGGGATCGCCTAATTCATATCCACTTAGCACATCCAACAGAGCTGCTGTATCAGCCACGGTGCGCCCCAGGGGGCCATTTACGGCCAGCCCGTTGAGCCGCTCCCCCACGGGTGAAAAGCTGATCCGCCCTCGGGAGGACTTCATCCCCACTAGCCCGCAGCAAAAGGCCGGGCCGCGCAGGGATCCGCCCCCGTCAGACCCCTGGGAAATGGCGCACAGCCCCGCGGCCAGAGCCGCTGCCCCGCCACCGCTGGATCCGCCTGGGGTGTAATCTAAGTTCCACGGATTGCGGGCGGGGGGAAACCCCGGCGGCTCAGTGTAGGGCAGCGACCCGAGCTGCGAGGTAGCGGTTTTGCCCAGAATAATCATCCCCGCCTGGCGCAGCTTGCTGACGATGTAGTCGTCTTGGGGGGCAATGCGATCGCAGGCCACCCTCAGCCCATAGGCACAGGGCACGCCCTCCACCGGGTTGAGGTCTTTGACCGATACCGTAACCCCAAACAGCGGCGGCAAATCCTCAGGATTGCTAACCAAATGCTCGGTTTTAGCCCTGGCATCGGCCAGAGCCTGCTCGGCCATCACCGTCACGTAGGCTCCCAGGGAAGGGTTGAGCCGCTCAATGCGCTCCAGATAGTTCTCGGTGAGATCTAGAGGAGAGATTTCTTTGTTGCGAATCAGCCGAGCTTGTTCGAGGGCGGGCAAGAAGGCAAGATCGACTGAATTCATGGCTACAGGGTTAAGGACTGGGGATTGTTTTCAATCACGTTGGCCAAATCCTTGAGGAAAGCGGCGGCATCGGCTCCATAGATGACGCGGTGATCGCAGGTGATATTGACCTGCATCTGGCGCTTGACGCCCATCAGGCCGTCAGCGGTGGCGACCACCGTGGGGCGCGAGGCCCCGATCGCCAAAATTGACCCCTGCCCCGGTGGCAAAATCGCGTCAAAGCGATCGACCCCAAACATGCCTAAGTTCGACAGGGTAAAGGTGCCCGAGGTGTACTCATCGGGCTGGAGCTGCTTAGAGCGCGATCGCGCTACCAGATCGGCCCAGGTGCGCGAGAGCGAGTAGATATCGGACTGATCGGCATTCTTCAGCACCGGGGTAATCAGGCCGCCGCCTTCCATCGCCACCGCCACGGCGATGTTGATGCCTGAGTGGTATTGAATCCCCTGGTCGGTAAAGCCCGCGTTGAGCAGCGGGTGCTTTTGCAGGGTGACGGCTACGGCCTTGGCCAACAGCCCGGTCATGGTCACGCCCTTAGATTTGATCTGCTTGTAGAGAGCATCGAGATTGTCGGTGGTGATGGTGTAGCCCACATGGAAGGTGGGCACCGCCAGACTGGCCACCATATTGCGAATGACAGCCTGCTGAAGGGTATTGAAGGGCACGACCTGGCCCAGGGGTGCCGCGCTGGGAGCCGGGGCCGGTGATGGGGCAGCGGGAGTCGGGGCTGCCGCCACCGGAGGCGCTACCGCCGCCAGGGGCGTAGCCACGGGGCCCGGGGAGGTCGGGGTTTTGCCTGCAGCCAACTCCACATCCTGGGCCACAATGCGACCGTGGGGGCCACTGCCCTGAATTGTAGTGAGGTCAATCTTGAGATCTTTAGCCAGCTTGCGAGCGCGGGGCGAAATCACCACCCGCCCGCTGCGGCTGCCGGAGGAGGCCCCGTTTTGAGCGGCAGGGGCCGGAGCTTCGACCACGGCCACCGGGGCAGCGGCTTCGGCATTGGGGGCAGAGTCACCTCCGGCGGCACCGGCTTTGGCGGCGGCCTGCTGTTTGGCCGATTCGACTTCGGCTTCGGTTTCGGCCAGCAGGGCGATCGCCTCACCCACCGGGGCCGTACCGCCCGCCTCCACCACGATGGCGGCCAAAATGCCCTCGTGGAACGACTCCACATCCATGTCGGCCTTGTCGGACTCGACAATCACCACCGTTTCGCCTTTTTCTACCCGATCGCCGGGGGCTTTGACCCAAGACACAATCTTGCCTTCGGTCATAGTTGAGCTGAGGGCGGGCATGAAAACTTCGCGAATCATGGAGGTGACTTCCGAAACAGGGTTAAAACGACAGAGCAGCAGAGATGCCAAGGATTTATTCTATCCCCAAGGCTGAACCCTCAGAACGTGCGAACGCTAAAACATGCGAACATCCTGGCATTAGAGTTCGCCGCGAATCTCTTGAATGACGCCGTCCTTGATCAAAATTTCGACCTGGAGCTTGCGCACCAGATTATCGCCCACCGAGACATTGAAAAAACTCTCGACCTTGCCCTGCTCCACCTCGGCATCGACCGCGATGGTCTGCACTTCCTGGAGCTGCTGTAGGCTCTGGTTCTTTTGCTGGAGCAGCTTGCTTTTGTCCTGGTTGAGCTGATTTTGAATATTGCCCATCTGCTGCTGAAGGGTGCCGCTGGTGGGCTGCCCCTCGGCCTGTTTTTGCAGTTCGGCTACCATGCGCTGGCCCTGCATTTCGAGCTGTTGCAGACGACCATCGACCTGGTTGATTTGGGCCTGGAGCTGCTTCTGCGCCTCTTCTTTCCACAGGGGGGTCACGATGGCTTTGATGTTGACCACTCGCTTGAGCAGCAGCGTTTGATTCTCATCCATAATCTTTGACGCAATAAAGAAATCACAATACCGACTACGACCAGCGAGCACCGTGGCCGGACTATATCCACCGGATGTGGCTGAGGTTAGTGAAGTCTTTACACCACCTACAGCTACACAAACATCGCGTCAATCATATCGCGATACCGGGCCGTAACCACGGGACGGCGGACTTTTAGGGTTTGGGTAAGCAGGCCGTTGTCGATGGAGAAAGGTTCGAGAACCAGGCGGAAGGGGCCGACGCGATCGTCGGGGCGATAGCCAGGGCGATCTTTCACCTCGCGGCCTAGCTCATCGCGAAACAGCTTCTGCACTCGCTCGTCGTCGAGGGTAATAGCGGTGCAGTCAGCGGGGGCCGGCGTGGTGTCGCCAGGAATGGCCACAAATAGCGACTGACTGGCGGCCCAGCCCTGGAGCGCATCTAGGTTGGGAACCAGAAGCGCACCGAGCGATCGCTGATCTTGGCCCACCAGCATAATCTGGTCGATGTACTTGCTGCGAATGCAGGCGTCTTCGATGGGCTGGGGTTCAATGTTTTCGCCGTTGGTCAGCACGATGGTGTCTTTGGCTCGCCCGGTGAGCACCACGTTGCCGTCGCGGCTGATCCACCCCAGGTCGCCCGTGTCGAACCAGCCCTCGGGGTCGATCGCCTTTCGGGTGGCCTCGGGGTTGCGGTAGTAGCCCTCCATAATCTGCGGCCCCCGCGCCAGCACTAGGCCCTGGCCACCCTGGGGCAGCTCCTGGCGAGTTTCCAGATCCACCACCTTGATTTCGGTAAAGGGAATGGGCTGCCCCGCTGCCCCGCGCAGGTTGCGCCAGGGTCGGCGAGCCGAGAGCACTGGGGCCGTTTCGGTGAGACCATAGCCCACGATCAGCTGTACGCCGATGATTTCAAAGAAAATATCGATGTGTCGGGCCAACGAGCCGCCGCCGCTGATCAGCTGCTTGACCTGTCCCCCCGTGGCTTCGCTGACTTTGTCATAGACCAGCTTTTTGCCCAGCTGGTGCAGGGGCCACAGAGCCAGAGCCGCCAGCCCCGAACTTAAGCGTTTCAGCGACGGCAGGTCGGGCTCGTCGATTTTCATATCCTGGTAGCGCCAGAGGTTTTCGACGTAGCGCTGGCTCAGGCCAAAAAAGGTGAAGATCAGTTTTTGCTTGCCGGGGCTTTGGTCGCGAAACTGCTTTTGCGCTCCCTCGTAGATCGACTCCCACAGGCGAGGCACCCCCACCATGTACTGGGGTTTGGTGGCCTTGAGGTCGGCCTTGAGGTGGCGAATGCTGCTGTAGGTCTGGGTGCAGCCCCGCGACAGCAAAAAGTATTCGGCGGTGCGCTCAAAGCTGTGCCAGGAGGGCAAAATGCCCACCACGCGATCGCCCGATTCAGGCTGCACCACCGACCCCAGGGTATTGATCTGGTGTAGCAGATTGCGGTGGCTGAGCATCACCCCCTTGGGCTGGCCCGTAGTGCCGGAGGTATAGATCAATGTGGCAGTGTCTTCGGGTTTGATCGCCACCGGGGTATAGCTGTGCTCAGCTCCCAAAGCCATCAGCTGACCAAAGTTGAGCATCTTGAGGCGATCGCCCTCGGGCGGTTCTTCATCCGACAGCAAGATCACCAGGGGAATGGGCAGGGTTTCGATGCGATCGCGCAGCCGATTCAACAGCGCCAGGGTTTCCACCACTAGCACCGTGCTCTCGCTGTGCTCAGCAATATAGACCAGCTCTTCGGTTTCGGCGGTGGCGCTGCGCACAGCGTTCATGCCGCCAGCGGTCATAATGCCCTGGTCGGCAATGAACCAGCGGTGGCTGTTGTCGGCAAACAGGGCTACGTGGGCGCGGTTTTCGACCCCTAGAGCCTGCAACCCGCTGGCAAAGGTGCGAATCGCCTCCCACAGCTGGCGATAGGTGAGGGTGGCCGCGGGCTTGTAGTGGGGGTCGTTGAGGGCCACCGTATCGCCGTATTTCTCGGCCACAATCGGCCAGATTTCGTGCAGTGCCTGGAGCCGTTCGTAGGGGTTGTGGGCTTCTAGGCAGGCGCGATCGCGCTGTCGCACCTCTTGCAATGCAGTTGTGGATACGGGCATGGCGGCCACCAAAAGTTTAGAAAAGCTTGCGGTAATCCTACCGCAGCCTGGTCTAAGGCTAGCCCTAAAGCTTATGGGCCTTAACATTGGCCCTTCCACAAATTGAGCTGGCCAGAAATTGCATTCGTGGAAGGTGGGGGGCGATCGCCAACCTTCAGACTATATTCAGCTCATCACGAACAGCTTTTATCGTTTGGCAACGCAAAATATAGATAGTCAGGGTTTAGACGGCCCAGCCACCGCTGACACCGTCCCGCCAAGTTCTGTATTCGAGTCCAGCGAGACTCAACGCTTCATGTTGTGCACCTCTTGCCAAAACAAGCCCCACTGCCTGGCCGCCCAGCTAGCCGAGGGAGACGCCGCCTTGGCCCAACTGCTAGGGCAGCTCAGACGCTGTAGCCTCAAATCATCTCGCCGCAGCCTGGGGCAGCGGGTCAAAGACTTCTGGACATCCCACACGGTCTGGAACGCTCTACGTCTGAGACCAAAGCGCTAGCTACTCAGCCGCCTCAAACACCGTCTCGTCTTCCTTGCGCCAGGCAGGATCCACCAGGCAAATAAATACCAGCGGGATATCCCCTGTATTGCGGATGTACTGACGGGCCTGAGGCGGAATGTACACGGCATCCCCTGGCTCGACCGGGCTCGTTTCGCCGTCGATCGACATGTCTCCCCGCCCCGCCAGAATGTAGTACACCTCAGAGGTGGTCAGGGCGTGGGGGGTAGACACCTGCCCCACCGGCACGGTGGCATGGGCCAAACTGTAGCGTAGATCGAGATCTTGCTTGTCGGGGTGCAGCAGCTCTCGCAGCTGAGTGCCGTCACCGGCCACAAATTCGGGGCAGTCGAGCAGTTTACGAATCAGCATGGCAGCGGCAGTAGCAACGCCCTTTCACCGCCGGGGCCTTCGCTACGTGGGTTGAGTAACCGCAGGAAGATCGGACAGCGGGGTAGTTTTCTTCGTCATCATAGCCTCGACGGCGGCGGGCGATAGGGGGCGCGAGAACAAATAGCCCTGGCCCAGCTCACAGCGCAGCGCCTTGAGCTGGGCGTGGTGGCGCGGCGTTTCCACCCCCTCAGCCACCACATCGAGGCCTAGATTCCAGGCAAGACGCACCACCGACTGCAAAATCTCCAGCTTTTCAAAGTCCTGGTCGGCGTTCTCAATAAAGGAGCGATCGATCTTGAGGCAGTCGAAGGGAAAGCGATGCAGGTAGCTGAGGGACGAATAGCCGGTGCCAAAGTCATCCACCAGCAGCTTGATGCCCAGAGCCTTGATCTGTTCTAGGGTGGCGATAATGCTGTCTGAGTGGTCGATTAGCACCCCTTCGGTCAGCTCAATTTTGAGCCGATTGGCCCCAAAGCCCGTGTCGTCTAAGATCTGCTGAATTCTTTCGACGATGTGCTGCTGCGAAAACTGTTTGCTCGACATATTGACGCTGACCGTAAACTCGGCCATGGCGGGGTATTGCTCAGTCCACACCTGCATCTGCCGACAGGCTTCGGCCAGCACCCACCACCCCAAAGGAATAATCAGTCCGCTGGCCTCGGCAATGTGAATAAACTCGCTCGGTGGCAGCAGCCCTCGGGTGGGATGCTGCCATCGCACCAGGGCTTCAAATCCACAAATTTCTTCGTTGCTGATGGTGACAATGGGCTGGTAGTGCAGCCGGAGCTCACCGCGATCGATGGCCTGGCGCAGGTCGATTTCGGTTTGCACCCGCAGGTCTTGCTGCACCCGCAGCGAGCTGTCAAACACGTGCCAGCCTTGGTCAGGCCCGGCTTTCACCTGATACATGGCAATATCGGCATCTCGCAACCAGTCGGCCGCACTTTGGTAAGCCGCCGGCCCCAGCGCTACGCCAATGTTGGCGCTGACATAGACCTGCTGCTGCTGAAGCAAAAAGGGCTGCTGAACGATCGCATATATCTTTTCCGCCAAGTCAATGGCGCTAGCGCGGCTGTTCAGATCTTCAACCAAAATGGCAAACTCGTCGCCGCCCAGGCGCGCCACGGTGTACTCAGGGCGAGACTGGGACAGAAGACGCACGCCCAGCTCGATCAGCATTTCATCCCCTACCTGGTGCCCCAGATTGTCGTTAATAATCTTAAACCGCTCTAGATCGATGACCAGCAGCGCCATGGTGGGCTGGGAATCAGCGTGGGCGCGGGCCAGAGCCTGACCAAGACGATCCATAAACAGATGGCGGTTGGGCAGCCCGGTGAGAGGGTCATAGAAGGCTTGCTGCAGCAGACTGGCCTCCTGCTGTTTGGCGGCGGAGATATCTCGCAGGGTCAGTAGCGCACCGCCTGCACCCGCCCAAGGCCCGCCGCTACAGACCACCCAGCGGGTCTTGGGCGGCGACCCCACGGCCAAGATCAGTTCTTCATCGTGCAGACTCTGGCCTGCAAGCACTCGGCCCAGGGGCAGGTTAGGGGGAGCGAGGGGTCGATACTGCTGATCGAGCACCTGATAATCTGAAGGGTCGCCGCTACCGCCCAACCCGGCAATCCCCCCTGGTAGCAGTGCCTCAGCTGCCGCATTACGAAACAGCAGTACCCCCGCTGGGTCAACCACAACGACTGCGTCCGGCAGGGCGCTCAGCACGGCCCGGTACATTGCGGCATCTGGGCAAGAGGGCTGTGACATAGGGTCAGGGATAACAAAAGGGAGGTATCAAAAGCATAGAGCCAACCCCTCAGCGGGGGCGATCGCGGCCGGTAGATCTAGCTTGCCCAAAATCCTGACTTGGTTTCGCCCTCGGGGATCGCTATCGAGCCCACAGACCCCAACCACAGCTTTAGAAACTTAAGATAAAGTGCTGTAAAGGATGTGTAAGACCGCTGGGGGTTGGCTATCGGCGTCAGTTCAGGGAAGACCTCCAGGCTCTACACTAAAACTTGTGCATCGGTGGTGCGATTTGACTCAACAGTTCGACTTTCCCCATTGACCTAGGGGCCAAGAGCCAACGTTTATTTAGAGTGTTCCAACTCAATACTTGTCCGGAATCTCACCGCGACCGGCCCAACAGGCCGAGTTCGCGTCCTTGGAAAGATGTTTTTTAGTTGGGATACGCTTAGGTCGGTGGCAGCTCTATAATCGCCCGTCGGCATGGATATCCCCTCAGGCACTGGGGGCCGGTGTAGAGCTGTGGTTAAATGGCCAGGCTGACAAAGCTATTCTGGGCAGCATGGAGCAAACATTACTGGGAGGACGGTACCAAGTTGTCCGGCGGCTGGGGTCAGGGGGGTTCAGCCGCACCTTTTTGGTGACCGACATCCACCTGCCGAACCACCCGCGATGTGTGATCAAGCAGCTCAAGGTACAGGACAAGGATACAGGCACCCTCGATATGGCTCGGCGACTGTTCGACACCGAGGCGCGGGTGCTGTATCAGTTGGGCAATCACCCCCAAATTCCATCGCTCATGGCCCACTTTGAAGAGGGGCAAGAGTTTTATTTAGCTCAAGAATATATTGAGGGCAGTCGCCTCAACCGTCAGGTTGAAGAGGGGAAGCCCTGGTCAGAAACGCGGGTAGTACTGCTGCTGCAAGAGGTGCTGGAGATTCTTTCTTTCGTGCATCGCCAGCAGGTGATTCACCGCGACATTAAGCCCTCCAATTTGATTCGCCGCCACCGCGACGGCAAGCTGGTGCTAATTGACTTCGGGGCGGTTAAGCAGGTGACTTCATCTCCCCTACTCGATGCCGAAACCGGGGCCACCAACATCACCGTGGCCATTGGCACCCACGGCTACATGCCCAATGAACAGTACGCGGGCAAGCCGCGGTTTAGCAGTGATGTCTATGCGGTGGGCATTCTCGGTATTCGGGCGTTGACCGGCATCCATCCTCAAAAAATTCAGGAAGACCCCATCACTAGCGAGCTGGCCTGGCGGCAACACGCCCCGACGGTGTCTTCGTCGCTAGCGGCCGTGCTCGACAAAATGGTGCGCTACGACTTTCGCGATCGCTATCCCACCGCCCAAGAGGCGCTTGAAGCCCTGCAAAACCTGCCGAACCCCCTGCACGGGCTGGTGGGTAGCCAGATCTACCAAACCTGGATGAAAGGAGCCAACGGGCGCGGGCCAACCTTCCCTGGGGATGACAGCGACACCGCCATCGGCCCGACTGAGACCTCAGAGCCCACGGCTTTTGCCGACGATCAAGACTCTACATCTCTGTTTCCGGTCGATCTAGCCTACGGCAGCAATGGAGCGGTGCCGCTGGAATCCTCAGAGCCTGAGGGAGAGGAGTTCAAACCCGCCAGCCACCGTCGGTCGATGTTCGTAGGCGGTCTGTTGGGAGCGCTCAGCCTCTTAGTACTCTGGCGCAGCGGCATGACCATTGCCTTTGAGCCCAGTCCAGGGGCTGTCGTGCCGTTTCAGGCGGCGGCGATTCCGACCCTAACCACCGATTTTGGCCTGCTGCTGCCCCCTGAGGAAAAAGCCGCTTATATGACCCGCCAGGGCGATCGCCTGCGCCACCAGGGTCGCTACCCCGATGCCCTGGTCACCTACAACCAAGCCGTTGAGAGCCAGACGGATTACGCGCCTGCCTACCTGGGGCGCTGTCGCGCCCTGATTGCCCTCAAACGCCCCCTGGAGGCGATTGCGGCCTGCGACGACGCCCTCGCCTACAGCGCCTATTACCCCGAGGCCGTGCGCAGCAAGGGCAACGCCGAAGAACAGCAGGGAAAGCTGCTGGCCGCCCTGGCGCTATACGAGAGCACCAATCGCCTGATGCCAGCCATGTTTGAGGCCTGGCTAGACCGGGGCCGCGTGCTGCAAAAGCTGGGCCGCTCCGCCGAGGCGATCGCCGCCATTGACCAGGCGATCGCCCGCAACCGCGAATCAGCCGAAGCCTGGACCGTACGCGGCGAGGCCACCTGGGCTCTCCAGCGCTACGACCAGGCCATTATTGCCTGCGAAAAAGCCCTGCAAATTGACCCTGACTACGCCCCGGCGCAGGAACTGCGCCAGCGCGCCCGACAGAGTTTGGGGAGGTAAGGGTGATGAGGGTGATGAGGGTGATTAAGAGTTTTAGACTTTCGCCTTCCTCACTTTCCCCACCTACCTCACCCTCACCCACCTACCTCACCTCCTACTCCCCCAACACCTCCACGCGAAGCTCAGTCTCCAGCCTAGACCCCACCCGACTGCCCTCCTGGGTCGTGCCGCTCACCGGCAGGGTCTGCGCCGGGAATGGGCTGGCCACCAGAGCGATATGGCGATCGCTCACCGCTAGGCCGTGGGTGGGGTCAAAGGCGCGCCAGCCCCCGCCGGGCACATAGGCCTCAGCCCAGGCATGCAGGTCGCGTTCAAGGATCTTGGGATCGCCCTCTTCATAGCCGCTGACGAAGCGGGCCGCGATCCCCACCGACCGACAGGCTTCCACAAACAGCACTGCAAAATCGCGGCAGCTGCCCAGCTTTTTGCCCCAGGTAATGCCCCCGGGCCAGGGGTCACCCGTGGGGCGATTGACATACTCACAGGTTTCGTAAATGTGGCCGACTAGGGCAGTTAAGAATAGACCGACATTACCGTCTACCTGGTGGGCCAGCGTCTGGGCCAGATCCACCACCCCAGGCCCAATTGCGGAGGCATTGCCGGGAGCCAAATAGGGTGCCAGCACCGTCCTCAGGCTGGTGGGGTAATCGATGGGCAGCGTTGTAGCCCAGGGCTCCGCCAGATAGTCAAAGGGATTGGTGCGGTAGGTTTCGACCTCGGCGGTGGTGATAATCTCAAACTGTTCGACCGGGGTAGGGGCAAACCACAGACCCACGGTGCTGTTGCCATCGGTGTCGGCGATCGCGGTCTGCTGGGTCGGCGCTGGGGTGACCTCAAGGGCAAAATTCCGCAGCTGCTGGGCTCCGTCACTGCGGGGACGCAGCCGTAGGGTATGGGGCCGCAGGGTTATGGGCTGCTGATAGTGGTAGCGGGTTAAATGGCGAATTTGGTAGCGCATAGCCAATCGAGAATTGAACGGATTGAGAATTGAGCAGAAACCCTCACGGAGCACAGATGGACTATGGCGTCACATCAAGCATGGGAAACTTATTTTCTTTACTGCGAGCTTAACCACAATAGCCCTAGGAAAATCAGCGATCCCCAGAATTGGAGCAAAGAGGCGGGGATCCACACCTGTAGATTGTTAGATATCCACGCCAGACCACCACTATTCATCAACTTAGGGTTGTAAGCTTTGGCATCAATCTCAAGCCTGTCTGCTCTATCTAAAGACGGGGATCATTGCCCTGGGCTTGATCCCAAGATTAAGGATTTATAAAATAGAGTTGCGCCTCAAAAAAAACGAGGTGATAATAAGTATCAGGGAAGATGAGCTTTTAGCTTGTGGTTTTTGAGTATTGGCCAGGTAATTTTTGCAATGCATTTGCCCATTGTGAGAATTATTTTTAAAAAAACTAGCCTTCAAATAATATCCCTTACTTGTTCTGTAAAAAGCTGCCGGAGTCACAAAATGATTGGTCATTCTCAACAGGTACATTGCCCCAACTGCGGCCATTTAGCCGAAAGGCACCACATCACCCCCGACCAACTGGTGCGCACCCAGTGCGCCGCCTGCGACTATCTCATGATTACCTGTGCCCGCACCGGTAACGTAATTGAGGCCCACGCGCCGGGTTTATTTGCCGCTTCAGCTTGCTAGCTTAGGCTCAACCAATCGACCCGGCAACAGCCTGGGGTTCTTCCCCCCTAGGTCTCTAAAATCCACTATCCCCGACCTTGCCCCAGCGGCAGCGTCGGGGATTTTTGCTTGGGATCACTCATTGGGCCGTCTCTAGACAAGGCGGAGTTGGTATAGTCGCCATAGCAACAGGGCCAACGCAGCGAAGAGAGCAGCCATGGATATTATTTTGCGGGACGGCAAGCTGCCCAGTGGCGCACCGGTCGAGATTGGTCTCAAAGATGGACGCATTCAGGCCGTAGAGCCCCACCTGGCCCTTTCGGCTCCCCAGGAGGTTGCCCTCGGCGGCAAGCTGGTGAGCCCGCCCTTTGTGGAGTCACACATTCACCTCGATTCGGCTCTTACCGCCGGTCAGCCCCGCTGGAACCAGAGCGGCACCCTGTTTGAGGGCATTGAGATCTGGCGCGATCGCAAACAATCCCTCACCCTTGAAGATGTCAAAGCGCGGGCGATCGCCACCCTCAAGCTCCAGGCCCAGCAGGGGGTGCTCTACGTGCGCAGCCACGCCGACGTCAGCGAAACCAGCCTTACCGCCCTCAAAGCGCTACTTGAAGTCCGCGACGCTGTCAAAGACTGGATCACCGTGCAGGTCGTGGCCTTTCCCCAAGACGGCCTCTACGGCAGCCCCGGCAATCTTGAACTGATGGAAGAAGCCCTCAAACTGGGGGCCGACGGCGTCGGCGGCATTCCCCACTACGAGATGACCCGCGAAGACGGCGTGCAGTCTGTCCACCGCATTTTTGAGCTGGCCCAGCAGTACGATCGCCTGATCGACATCCACTGCGATGAAATTGACGACGACCAATCGCGCTTTCTGGAAGTCGTCGCCGCCTGTGCGGTGCGATCGGGCCTAGGGCCGCAAGTCACCGCCAGCCACACCACCGCCTTCGCTAGCTACAACAACGCCTACGCTTTCAAGCTCATGGGTCTACTGTCGCGATCCAACATCAACTTCATCGCCAACCCATTGATCAACATCACCCTCCAGGGCCGCACCGACACCTACCCCAAACGCCGCGGCGTCACCCGCGTCAAAGAACTCTGGCAGCAGGGCCTCAACGTCAGTCTCGGCCACGACTGCGTCCAAGACCCCTGGTATAACCTGGGCACCGGCAACATGCTCGACGTCGCCGCCATGGCCGTCCACATCTGCCAAATGACCGGTCAAGCCGAAATCGCCGCCTGCTACGCCATGATCACCATCAACGGTGCCAAAACCCTCGCCGTAGAAGACGCCTACGGCCTTGCAGTCGGCAAACCCGCCAACCTCATCGTCCTCGACGCCGACAGCCCCTACGACGCCATCTGCCGCCGCGCCACCGTGACCCATGTTTTCTCGCGTGGCAAGCTGCTGGTGCAGACGCAGCCCCCAGAGGTGAAGTGGGAGTAGGAAGTGGATGGATGGGTTAGTGGGTTGGCGAGGAAGGTGAGGAGATGAGAAAGGTGGGGGAGTAAGGGGTGAGGGGTGAATGTTGCCTCCAGGCCCATTTGCAAGATGGAGGTTTAAACCGATGATCGGTTAATCCTTTCCGTGAGGTCAAGGACGGCGGAACGTCCTTGTTGACGGGGTCTGGGGCCAGCAAAATGGCCCCAGCAGCAGATCTGGCTTTGCCCCCAAATTGTGCGCCGCAAGCTTAGATTTTTAGCTGAGAAAACCTAATCCTAGATGGTGGGCAGTGCCCACCCTACAACGGCCCTCTCCCCCAACCCCTCTCCCAGAGGGCGAGGGGAGCAACTCATTGCGTTTCTCTAATGAAAATAAGACGCCCCATTCACATCAAACGTCGCCCCCGTCGCATGGGGCGCTAACCCTGCCACCAAAAACGCCACCAAATTGGCGATATCCTGCGGCTCCGCCGGAGCCCCCATCGGGATATCCCGCGTCACATACTCCGCCCCCCGCTCCGCCATCACCTGCTCAATGCGATCGGTACGCACAAACCCAGGCGCGATCGCATAGGCCCGCACCCCATCCGCCGCAAACCCCTTCGCGATCGTGCGAGTCAGCCCAATCACCCCGCCCTTTGACGCCGCATAGGCCATAAATTCTGGCCCATCCCCCCGAAACGCCGCCCGACTCGCCAGATTCACCAACGTGCCGCCCCCCTGAACCTGAAAGTGGCGAATCGCCTCGCGACACAGATCGGCCATGGCCACGAGATTGACCTGAAGCGTATCTTGCCAGGCGATCGCCCACTGATCCCACTCAGCAGCGATGGCGGCGGCGGGCATCGTCGCAGCATTGTTGATCACCGCATTCACGCTGCCGCGCCAGGCTAAAGACTGCTCCCACAACGCTAAAGCCGCCCCCGGTACCGCCAAATCGGCCTGAACCAGGTGAGTGCGCCCGTGCCCCAGGTCAGCGGCAATCTGTTCAGCCTCGGCTTCCCCATGGCTGTAGTGAAGAATAACCGCCGCTCCAGCCCCGTGAAGCGTACGGGCGATCGCCGCCCCAATTCCCCGCGAGGCTCCCGTCACCAGCACCGAACTGCCCTGCAAATCAATTAAGGTCATAGCCATTGCCGTTAATAGTTCAGCGCCCAAAGTTTTGCCGCTGACTCACCCCCAAAACTGAGGAGCAGGGCAACCATAGCCAATGTACAGCGCAGCTCAACCACTCAAAAAAGTAAAGAAGCTTGCAATATTTATTTACATTGCGTTACAATAGCATTACAGATGCAACGGAGAATCCACCCATGACTACTAACGGTTACACCACCGAAGAGGGCGGTCGTCTGAACAACTTTGCCGTTGAACCCAAGGTTTACGTCGATGACAGCCAGCAGTTCGGCTTCAATGAGTATGCCGAAAAGCTCAACGGTCGCCTGGCGATGCTGGGGTTTGTGTCGGCGGTGCTGTTCGAAGCATCCACAGGCCACGGCATCGTGACCTGGTTGACCAGCCTATAGATCGAGTTTCTGCTGGGTTTGGGCGCAGACTGCGCCATTGAGCGATTAAATCGCCACCATCGAAAAAAGTCATCATTTCCACACCACGCTTCCAAAAATTCATGTTACGTTAAGTAACAGGATATTGATTTCGCACCTCTAATCATTTAGGAGATATCCACCATGGAAACCAACGAAACCAAGTTCGGCTTTGTAGACTTCGCAGAAACCTGGAACGGCCGTCTGGCTATGCTGGGCTTCGTCATTGGTGTTGCTACCGAGTATCTGACCGGGCAGGGCATCCTGTCTCAGATCGGCATCATGTAGGGTTCTTATAGCCCCACAGGTCAAAAAACTGAATACAAACCAAAAGGGGAGATGCTGGTTCTAGCACCTCCCCTTTTGGTTATGTCCGCCCATTGCAAAAACCGGTCAGCCGTTAAGGCTCTGAGCACCAAACTAAAACATGCGGGTGAGGGCAGTAATTTTGGATAGTTTGGCTGCATCTAGCCCTTCTAGCTCGTCTAGGCTCAGCCAGCCCTCTTTTACCAAACTCGAAAAGACAAACAGCAGCGCCGACTCGCGATCGTCATATTTGCCATCGAGTTCGTGGCGGCGGGCGCTGAGAAAGTCGTGGAGTTGCCAAAGGTCATCCATGCTGTTGAGACTGCTGGCGCGATCGCGCACAACCTGCACCAATCCGCTAATCTCGCGGCTGTAGGCCGTTGCGATCGCCTCCTGAGCAAGGGCTTGTTCTTCAGTTGACCACTGGAGTTCGCTGGTATGCATTACGACTTTAATAAAGAAGGAATCTCGGGAAAAGACCAGTGAAAACGCTGTAACCACCAATCGGCCCAGCCGTTACCCAGTCAATGATTTTGTTTAACGTTTCTCTATATTAGAGACATGTTGCAAAACTTTGCAATATCTCCTGGATTCTGAGCGAGCCTCGATCCCCTTCATACACTTACTCTAGCTAAGCCCAAAATAATTCCTGGCTGCTGGGTTCTTCCGTCTTGGGAAAGACCCAGCAGCCAGGAAAAGAGACATGGGTAGGCAGCGATGAATCCTAGCCTCAAAGGAAGCTAAGTCAAGTTGGATCCTCAGTCTAGCGATCGCTCAGCTATCCAACTCCTGCCATCGTTTGCCTAACGCACCAGGTTGAGCAGTTCCTTCGGTGAAGCCAGCAAATCAATAGCGACAAAGAAAATTTTGTCCTCGGGGTTGAGCAAAAATCGCCAGGCGATATTCATGCCGACCCCCGCACCAAACCAGGGAGTCTGCACTTTGCCCGTCACCTTAATTTGGGTAAAGCCATCTTCAGCCTGCTCGGTAACCCCGCGCTCAGGAATCAGCTTGAGGTTTTGGCAATCTTCCTGAAAAAACCGGAGAATGCCCTCTTTGCCGGTGATCGGACGCTGAAAGGGAGGCTGTAGCGCCCCGTCGGGAGTAAACAGCTCGATCAACGCCGTGAAGTCGTTGGCATTGAGGTTGTCCATGTAGGCCAGCACTGTGGGGTTAGTAACTCCCTCGATAGTGACCTGGCTGCGCTTGGCCATATCTTGGGGCGGCGCAACCGGCTCAGAGACGCGGGTGTAGCTGCCCATTTGCTTGGCATCAAACCCCATATCGACCACCGCATTGCGGAGCACCGTAATCTGCTGCCCAGACTCTAGGGTGCGAATCGACTGCAACACTGCGGCGGCATTGGCCGATAGCTTATAGCCTTCAGGGATAGGCGCAACCGAGCCTTCTTCCATCCACTGGCCCAGGCGATACCAAAAGCCGAGCTTAATGTTGGGCGACCAAGTCGAGTAGGTGCGACAAATGGGCGTATCGGCCCGGTTCGCCAGGTCGCACATCGTCTGAGACTGCTCCTGAAAGGACATCTTGCGAATTTGTTCCATGGTGGCTTCAGCAAACTGCATGCTGGCCGCACCAGGGGCCGCGATGGTAATACTGCTTCCCATTTCTAGGTAGGCGAACCAGATCAGAGCCAGCTGGTCTTCAGCGCTAAGCTGGGTAAAGCGGGCAATGGTTGCGGGTACAGAATCCGCCGTTAAAGTATTAGGGAAAATATTACGAGCTGAATCGATCGTAAAAGGCATATTGAGTTTCCTGAGGAAAGGCGGGGCGTCTGCCAGTGATTTCGAGCATTTTCATCAAAGCTTGACCCCTCAAGGCTCAGTCTACGCAACTACGAGACATGGCCCCATAAAGAAATGAGAACCGATGTTGCTTCCTATAGAGGTTGATCTAGAGAAGAGATAGCGTTTATCGATGGGAAATCGTCGATAGATCAGGCTGATGGCTCTGGTTTGGGGCCAAAATCCTTAGAATGGAGATGGCCTCTCAATACTTTTGGTAGCTATAGCCCATGGAAACGCTTGCCCTTACCCCGCCTAATGTGGAACAGGTTTTAGATGAACTGCGCCCCTACCTGCTGGCCGACGGCGGCAACGTAGAGCTCGTTGAAATCGACGGCCCGGTAGTCAAACTTCGCCTACAAGGGGCCTGCGGCTCTTGCCCCAGCTCGGCCATGACCCTGCGCATGGGCATCGAGCGTCGCCTGCGCGAATTTATTCCTGAGATCGCCGAGATCGAGCAGGTATTTTAGGCAAAGTGAGGGGGTAGGTGATACCCATACAAGCCTTCACCTACCCACCCACAGTTCACCTGAGCCCCCGTGCCTAAGGCTTTTCCGTTTGCTGATATCCTATTCTCTTGGTGTGGGTTTAACCCGTTGCCTAAGGGCCAAGTTGTAGGGGACTGCTGTGCTAGATCTAAAGCAAATACGAGAGAACCCCGAGCAGGTGCAGTCTGCTCTGGAAAAGCGAGGCAAGTACGATTTGACCCCGCTGCTAGAGCTAGACCAGCAGCAGCGCCAGCTAGAGACGGCGCGATCGCAGCTCCAAGCCCGCAGCAACGAGATCGGCAAACAGGTCGGCCAAACCATTAAAGCCGGAGCCGCCCCCAACGGCCCCGAAGTCACCGCACTCAAAGACGAAGGCAACCAGGTTAAAACCGAGCTGCAAACCCTGGAACCCCAGGAGCGCGAGATCAAGGCCCAGATCGAGGCTATTCTGCTCGGCCTGCCCAACCTGCCCAGCGACACCACCCCCATCGGCAAAGACGAAACCGAGAACGTCGAAGTGCGTCGCTGGGGCGACGAGTATTTGCCCAAAGCCTCCGCAAAACCCCACTGGGAAATTGGCGAAACCCTGGGCATTCTCGACTTTAAGCGCGCCGCCGAGAAAATTGCCCAGAGCCGCTTCGTCGTTCTAAAAGGCGCGGGTGCTGCCCTGGAGCGGGCGTTGATCTCCTTCATGCTCGATCGCCACACCAAAGCGGGCTATTACGAAGTCATTCCTCCCTACCTGGTCAACTCGGCGGCACTCACCGCTTCAGGCCAGCTGCCCAAGTTTGCCGAAGAAAGCTTTCAGTGTCGCAACGACGACCTCTGGCTGACCCCCACCGCCGAGGTGCCCCTCACTAACCTGCACCGCGACGACATTCTTGCGGCTGACCAGCTACCGATTCACTACTGCGCCTACACCCCCTGCTTTCGCCGTGAGGCTGGCAGCTACGGCAAAGACACGCGCGGGCTAATCCGCCTCCACCAGTTCAACAAGGTAGAGATGTACAAGTTTGTGCATCCCGAAACCTCCTTTGATGAGCTAGAGTCGCTGGTGGGCGATGCCGAAGACATTCTGCAACAGCTCAAGCTGCCCTACCGCGTGCTGGCGCTGTGCACTGGCGACCTGGGCTTCTCAAGCTGTAAAACCTACGACCTTGAAGTGTGGATGCCCTCGTCTGAGAGCTATCGCGAGATTTCCAGCTGTTCCAACTGCCTAGATTTTCAGGCCCGCCGCGCCAACATTCGCTTTAAATCAGCGGGTCAAAAAGGCACCCAGTACGTCCACACCCTAAATGGCTCGGGGCTAGCCATTGGCCGCACCATGGCCGCCATTCTAGAAAATTATCAAGAAGCTAACGGCTCGGTGCGAGTGCCTGAGGTGCTGCAACCCTACCTCAACCGCGAGTATCTCTAGGCGTTTACAGGGGAAAGCGATAGACAATTGCCCCGGTGTCTTTGACATCGAAGGAGGCGTTGAGCACCTGGGCTTTTTGATCGAGAAACGCCTTGGCCTGCTCGATCGGCACCTGCGCTGCCGCCGCAAACTGAATAATGGTGAGATCGCCCGCCTGGTTTTGAAGCAGCTGTAAAAACATCTGCTCTTGCTGGAGTGACAGTGATTGGGATATTTGCCGATTGCTGTGGCGCAGATTCCACGCTAGCCAGCCGCCTAAGGCAGTAGGAGCTAGGCCAAAGACGACCAGAGCAACCCCAGCTTCAGCGGAGTCTTCAAGTTCAAAATCATCGCCAGACCCAATTGCGTAGACAGCCGCCAGCAGCGGAATGGATAGCCCAAATAGCAAACAAGCTCCAGCCAACGCCTTTTGTACTGTTCGCATATCCGTATCCTCCTTCCCAAATCGATCTCGGTTTGTGACAGCAATACTAGCCATCTTCTTGCCGATTTGCCTAGCTCAACCACAAGTATCTGTAGACGCCTATAGGGGAAAGCGGTAGACTACGGCCCCGTTGTCTGAAACGTCGAACGAGGCATTGAGCTGCTGCGCTTTTTCGTCGAGGTAAACTTTGGACTCTTCTAGCGACATTTGGGTTGCGGTGGCAAACTGAAGCACGGTTAGGTCGCCCTTTTGGTCTTGAAGGAGCTGTAGAAACCGCTGCTCTTGCTGATCGGCGAGGTCTTCTAGCGATCGCTCATGTTGCTGACGCAGATTCCAGATCAACCAGCCCCCTAAGGCCGCTGGCGGCAGTCCAAAGAATGCTAGAGCGGCCATTAACCCCGATCGATCTTCAGGGGTGGTATTGGGATTGAGGCTCTCAACCGTTGCCATCATTATGATGGGCAGCCCAATGAGCAAGCAAACCCCAGCTGACACCTTTTGTAGCAGCCGCATAGGTATCCTCTACAGATCTAGATCGATTGTGGCAGT
This sequence comes from Leptolyngbya sp. CCNP1308, assembly GCF_034932455.1. Taxonomy (NCBI): domain Bacteria; kingdom Bacillati; phylum Cyanobacteriota; class Cyanophyceae; order Leptolyngbyales; family Leptolyngbyaceae; genus Leptolyngbya; species Leptolyngbya sp. CCNP1308. Next base: position 180,801 of record NZ_JAYGIH010000073.1, read on the forward strand.
AATTTTGCCCATTAACGTCTCTAGCTTACCCACAGAGGCTCAGCCCGTTGAGGCGCTATCCGAGTTATTGACTTATGGTTCAGCAGCTTGGGTGGAGTTTAAGACTTAGGCTCACAAAGCAAACAACTGCTTGAGCACCGACAGGCGAGAGCAATCCCAATAGTCAATATGAGATATCACCTTGCCGTCTTCCCCTAGCCCAAGCTCACTGCGACCGGGGATACTCATACGCGGTTGCCAAGGTACCGGAGCTATCCAACTCAGCGTCCAGCGTGTGTCAATTTGGCTGGGGCTAGAGTACTCAATCCCGTGCAGTTGCAGATTGACATCCTTAAACCAGTGACTGATGAAACCAATCATGCGCCTGTAGCGATCGACGCCGCGAAACTGGTTCAGCGGATCTTTAAAGTGCACATCTTCAGCGTAGAGATGGTAGCTCTGATCGTCAGGAAACCGCTGGTAGTCGAGGCGAATCTGTTCGAGAATATCCACCTAAAGAATCTGGGAGAGAAACTTCTGGGTACGGTCTTCGCGGGGGTTGCTGAAGAACTCCTGGGGCGTGTTTTCTTCGACCAGGTAGCCGCCATCCATCAGCACCACGCGATCGGCCACCTCGCGGGCAAAGCCCACCTCGTGGGTAACGCACACCATGGTCATGCCCGAGTCGGCCAGACCGCGCATGACATCGAGCACCTCGCGCACCATCTCGGGGTCAAGGGCGGAGGTGGGTTCGTCAAACAGCATCACCTTGGGCTGCATGGCGAGGGAACGGGCGATCGCCACCCGCTGCTGTTGCCCCCCCGACAGCTGGCCCGGAAACTTGTGGGCCTGCTCTAAAATACCGACCCGCTCCAGCAGCTGCATGGCCACTTCTTGGGCTTTCGACTTAGGCCAGCGGCGCACCCAGATCGGAGCCAGGGTGACATTTTGCAGCACCGTCAGGTGGGGAAACAAGTTGAACTGCTGAAACACCATGCCCACCTCGCGGCGGATGGCCTCAATGTTTTTCAGGTCGTGGGAAATGGTGATGCCGTCTACCTCAATGCTGCCCTTTTGATAGGGTTCGAGGGCATTAAAGGTGCGAATAAACGTGGACTTACCCGACCCAGACGGCCCCATGACCACCAGTACCTCACCCTTGTAGACCGTCATGTTGACGCCCTTGAGCACGTGGAAGCCATTGTCGTACCACTTCTCCACGTCGCGGGCCACGATCACGGGTTCGCTGCTGATTTGGCGGGCAGAGGGTTGCTCCGTCTGAAACTGTGTCATGAAAGGTTTCCTCTTAATCGCGCCTCTAGGGCTGCTAACAACTCATTGAATCGAAGAAAACAGATAGCTAGCCCGAAAGAGCAGGCCTGCTAGCATAAGATAATGCTATTTTGCCTTAACCCTAGGGGGTTTCGAGATTTCAGACTGTTAACTGTTACACGTAGAGACACACAGTAGGCCATCCCTAGTGGTCAGTGTTGAGCTTTTCCTCAATTTTGCGGCTAGCTAACGACATGGCGTAGCAAAAGAACCAGAAAATGACCGCTAAAAATAAATAGACTTCGGCGTAGCGGCCTAGATAGGTCGGGTTGGCCAAGATCGATTTACCAATCCCTAGCAGCTCGGCCAGCCCCACAATCGACAGCAGCGTGGTGTCTTGAAACAGGCTAATAAACTGCCCCACGATCGCCGGAATGGCAATCTTTAAAGCCTGGGGCAGCACGATAAAGCCGAGGGTCATGGGGGTACTTAGCCCCAGGGAAGCCGCCGCCTCATTTTGGCCTCGGGGAACTGCTTGCAGACCGGCCCGCACGTTTTCAGCCAGGTAAGCGGCGCTAAATAGAGCCAGGGCAATAATCGCCCGCAGGATGCGATCGGGGCGCGACCCCAGGGGCAAAAACAGCGGAATCATCACCTGGCCCATGAATAACAGGGCCACCAGGGGCACTCCCCGCACTAGCTCAATGTAGGCGGTAGACAGCCACCGCACGATCGGCAGTGCGCTACGCCGCCCCAAGGCCAGCAGCAGACCCAGCGGAAAGCACAGGGCAATACCGCTAATCGCTGTGAAGAGGGTTAGCAGTAGGCCGCCCCATTCGTTGGTAGATACCCGAGTTAGGCCCAGGCCGCCACCAATTAGCCATAGGGCCACAAAGTACGACAAAAACCAGGCCAACGAGAGCAGTTTGCCAACCCCTGGAAACTTGCGCGCTACCTGCCGACCTGCCGCTGCTGCCACAGCAACTAAAGCGACTATGGGCAGCAGTTTGAGGGAGCTAGGTCGCGTGGGCGGAAACAGCACAATAAACGCACACACTACAGCTAGGCCAATTAGCACGCTGCGGCTAAATAGCGTTGAGACATTGCGCCCCAGCACCCCCCACGACAAACCGGCCAGGCCGCAAACAATCGCCAGCAGCGCCCAAATGCGCGGGTAAAGTGCTGAGGGAAAGGTGCCGGTCATAAACAGGCCAAAGTTGTTGGGAATTACCCCCCACTGGGCGGTGGTCAAGGCCCACGATACTAGGCGAAAGAGACCCCAACCAAAGACCGCCACAATCACTACGGTGAGCAGACTGTTAAACCAGTCGCTAAACAGGTTCTTTTTGGCCCAGGCCCTCGGCCCGAGGGCCACTACGTCGGGCGGTGCAGAGGAGAAAGAGTCGGGGGTAACGGAGGTCATGGCTTAGCGCTCCTTAAACTGCACGGTCTGGTTGAGCTGGTTCATCACCAGGGTGATGAGCAGGCAGAGAATCAGGTAGGTGGCCATCAGCACCACAAACACCTCCACCGGGCGACCGGTTTGGTTGTAGGTGGTGGTGGCAACTGAATACATTTCGGGAAATGCGATCGCAAAGGCCAGACTGGTGTTCTTGGTCAGGTTCATGTACTCGCTGTTCATCGGCGGAATAATCACCCGCATCGCCTGGGGAAACACCACCAGCCGCATGACCATGCCCGCATTGAGCCCCAGGGTGCGGGCCGCTTCCCACTGCCCCTTAGATACCGACTGAATACCCGCCCGCACAATCTCGGCCACAAAGGCGGAAGTGTAAAACACCAGCGCCGTCAGGGCGGCCACATACTCTCGCGACAGCCGCAGTCCGCCGGTAACGCCGCCGCCCTCCAGCCCCTCGGGAATAGTCCAGTTCATGCCTATGGTAATAATGGCTAGCCACGCCAGCCCCAACACCGCCAACCCCAGCGATTGAGCCCGGCCCCCCACGCCGGTTTCAATGCGAACTTTGGTGCGCCACTGCCACAGCCAGAGGGCTGCGATCGCAGCCCCCACAGTCGCCGCAATGCCCAGCACCGCCAAGATCGCACTGCTGGCCCAGGGAATGTAGACCCCCCGGTTGTTCAAAAACGCCAGCCCCAGCACACCAATCTGGCTTTCGGGGCGAGGCAGCGCGCCATAGATAGCGAAATACCAAAAAAACAGCTGGAGCAGCAGCGGAATGTTGCGCACCAGGCCCACGTACAGCCGACTGAGCTTATGCACCAGCCAGTTTTTCGAGAAACTGGCCACCCCCGCCACCACCCCCAGCAGCGTCGTCAGAGCAATGCCACCGGCCACCAGCGTCAGCGTATTGCCCAAACCCACCATCAGCGCCCGCCAGTAGGGATCGTTCGGACGGTACTGAATCAGGCTCTCGCCAATGCTAAACCCCGCCTGGCTGCGCAAAAAGCCAAAGCTAAAGGGACGCCCCAGCTGAGTCAGGTTGCGGTTCAGGTTGCCCAGAAAAAAGCTCAGCAGAGCCAGAACAACAACCAGCGTAATCACCTGAAAGGCAATCTTCCAGAAGCGTTCGTCCCGCAGCATCGCCTTTAGATCAAAGGACTTGCTGCCGCTGTCGTGGGCCATCTGTAGATACCTGCGTTAGATCAGTGCAAAAGCTGTAAGCAAAATAATCCAAGAGGGATGTCAAGAAAAGTTCAATTTGTTACAAGGATTTATGAAAAAGGCGCAGCCTAGCTGCGCCTTTTTCAACCCACTAGGCTGTTACGCAGGCGACGTTAGCAGGGCTCAACTGCTGCCAACGTCGCCTGTGTACGGCTAGGGATGGTTTCTAACGGAAGGGGGGCGCATACATCAGGCCACCCTCAGTCCACAGCGCGTTTTGGCCCCGCTCTAGACCAAACTGCGAACCAGCACCCACGTTGCGCTCGTAGATTTCGCCGTAGTTACCCACTTGAGTAATCACCTGAGTCATAAAGTCATTGGACAGGCCCATGTCAGACCCCAACGTGCCCTCTTCGCCCAAGAATCGAGCAATATCAGGATTCTCGCCACCTTCAAACGTGGCAATATTCTCCGAGGAAATGCCAAATTCCTCAGCCTGAATCAGACCGTAGGTGACCCACTTGACCACGTCAAACCAGGCGGAGTCGTTGTTGGTAGTCACAGGGCCCAGCGGCTCCTTTGACATGGTGACTTCGAGCAGGGTGTGCTCGTCGGGGTTGGGCAGGGTGCTGCGGCGGGCCACCAGCTGAGACTTGTCGGAGGTCATACCCTCGCAACGGCCCTCATCGTAGGCGGCGTAGGCGGCGTCGGCATCCTGAAATACCACAGGCTCAAAGTCTACACCCAGCTGGCGCATCTGGTCAGTCAGGTTGAGTTCGGTGGTGGTTCCGGTTTCCACACAGACGGCCTGACCGGCAAAGTCTTCTAGATCGGTGATGCCGCTGTCTGCACGCACCAGCATACCCTGACCATCAAAAAAGGTGGTGGGCGCAAACTCAAGACCCACGCTGGTATCGCGGCTAATGGTCCAGGTGGTGTTGCGGGAGAGCATGTCAACTTCACCCCCCGAGAGGGCCGTAAAGCGCTCGGTCGAGTCTAGGCGACGGTACTCTACGGCTTCGGCATCGCCCAGTACGGCAGCCGCGACGGCCTTACAGACATCGACATCAAGGCCGGTGTAGGCGCCGCTTTCGTCAACAAAGCTAAAGCCCGGAATACCACCGTCGACACCACAGACTAGCTGTCCGCGCTCTTTGACGACGTCAAGACGGCTCCCACCAGCGGGAGCGGCTTCCCCATCGGCGGTGGTAGTAGTAGTTCCGCCACCACAGGCGGCCAGCGTTAGCCCGAGGGCAGCTGCGAGTAAACCCCACTTGCGCATGAATCAATCCTCACTCACAAAAAAACACCGTAAAATTTACACTCAACCCATTGGAGTGTTGCACTTGGTTAACAGTCCAATGGTTTGAGTTTTCATTTTGTATCAAGGATAACAATATGCCGGAGGGAAATATAAACCCATCCGGATCCAAAAAATCTTAACCATTTTGAAAGAGCACTTTTGCTATTCCCAGGCAGACCTCACCCTTGAGTCTGGCAGTATCTCTTGCTAGCGCTCCTGGGCTAAATCTCGAATGAGGGGAATCTTAGCGCGAATATAGTGATGCAGCTGATCGGTTTCCGCCGGATCAATAGGCTGCTGCCTGACAAACTGGTCTAACAGCCAGCAAACCAAGCCGTTGTCATCTAAGGCAAGAAGATGACTGCTCTGGGACCGTTCTACCAAAGACCACAGGTGTCTTAGAAGCTGGGGGTTCATAGCAGCTATTAATAATTTCTTTAGATTTATACTAATGCACCCGTCATCTGGCGCAACAGAGCTTGGGTTTTATTAATTTTTTCTAAGGATGCGATCGCTGACATCTATCCCAGGGTCGAGGTTGCTGGGGGAATAGCTGTCGGAGTCAGCCCAAGCCACTGCGCGGGCAACGGTGCAGATACCCCCGACGGCAATGCCGTTGCGCCGTAGGGTTTGGGCCGCCGCCTGGGCCGTGGCCCCGGTGGTAAAGATGTCGTCGAGCAGCCATACCGTAGATTGCTTCAGGATCTTGACCTGGGACGGGTTGACGGTGAAGGCTTGGGCCAGGTTTTGCTGCCGGCTGAGGCGGCTGAGACTGTGCTGGGCCTGGGTCGCCTGCACCCGCAACAGGCCATTGCTGTGGAGGGGTAGCCGGGTGAGCCGACAAAACCACTGGGCTAGCAGCTCGGCCTGGTTAAAGCCCCGCTGCTGCAACCGGCTGGGGTGGAGGGGAATGGGCACGATCGCCACTGGTCGAGCCAGATCCTTCGGGCAAGGGCCGCGATCGAGCCAGGTTTGCCCCAGCTCGGTGCCCAAAAACTCGGCCAGGCGGGGGTGGTTACTGTATTTGAGGCTGCCAATAGCCTGGCGCAGACTGCCTTCGTAGCGGCCCCAGCTCACCACCGCCAGACCAGGAATGCTGCGATCGCAGGGGGTTTGCGCCTGGCACTGATGCACCTGACGGCTACAGCTGGGACAGAGCACCGCAGGCGTCGATCGCTGGCACAGGGGGCAGGGCTCGGCCAAAAACAGGCTGAGCACCTGGTGTTTACCCTGGCTGAGCCAGGTTTGAACTGAGGAACGGGTATGCATAGGGTCTGCCCTGAATGCCTGAACAGCTGATATGGCCCGAATCTATTGTCGAGGCCGCAGCGGGCAGGGACGAGGGTAGAAATAGGGATCTGCACCGGAAAACAACATTCCCCCTAGCCGGGTAGAGGGCGAAGACGATGGCCATCGCGTAAACTTATAGACATAAGATATTGACTTCAATACAGCGCTTCGTTGCGATCGCCCCTGGCACCACCGCCCTGGGGTTGGGGCAGGCTAAGCAGCGGCAGCAAGCGGTTCTAGCGCTATAAAACCAAATACCTTGGCCACCCCCCTTAAGCTATAGCTGAGGGCTAGCCCTGTATCTCAGCATGACCTGGCTTCGACAACTGCATACCCTAGACAGCGCTGATTTGCGAGCCGTTGGTCAGAAGGCCTATTATCTGGGCTGGCTCAAGCAGCAGGGGCTGCCCGTGGCCCAGGGCTGTGTGATCACGGCGGCAGCCTGGCACCACACCCTCGGGCAAATGGCCTGGCCCGAAGGCGTGGGCGATCGGCTAGCTCCGGTGTGCCAAGGTGGGTTTAAGACTCTCCAGCAGAGCAGTCGGCAATGGCAGCAGAATCTGCTGGACAGGGGGGCGATCGCCCCCCTGTCCAGCCATGGGTTCGAAGATTTAGTGCCCAATGACTTTGTTCCCGTCGCCTGGATGCTGCGCGCGTCGCTTTGGGTAGAGGGGCTGGATTCAGCATCCCAAGGACAGGCTCTCGGCTCGCTGGGCGCGGGTCTGCTACCCGCCCAAATCGAAGGGGATCTGGCAACCCTGCCTGGGGCACTGTCACAGTTTTGGAGCCAGGCGCTGACGGCTCGCTGCCTACCGGTCTGGGAACAGCACTGTCAGCGGTTGGGCGACCTGAGCCTGGCCACGCTGATTATGCCGCTGTACCCGGCCCTGGTGTCAGGCACGCTAATGCTCAGTCAGGGGCAAACTACTGTGGCAGTGGTCATGGGGCTAGGAATAGCCCTCACCCAGGGAGAAGCCATCCCGGCCCGCTGCTCGATCGCTCAGGGTAAGGTTGCTGAGGCCACCTGGCAGTCAGGGGTTCAGGAGCGCGTTTATCAGCTGAGACCCGCCACCAAAAACCACACCCAGTCGGCGATCGCCCCGCCCATTCAGGTTCTAGAGCGCGATCGCCCCGAGCTGGTTGCGCCCTTAGGTCTTGACCAAATCACCCAGCTAGTGCGAATCGCCGAACGGGCTCAACTCATTCTGGGTCAGACCGGAGTGCGCCTAGAGTGGCTGCTACACCCCAGTGCCGACCCCAAGCAACCTACCTTAGTCATTACTGAAGCCGCCCCCTGGCACGACCCGACGGAGGCCGCCCCTGCCCCAGGGCGACGGCGCAGCCTCCCCGCAGGAGAATCGCCCCCGCCTAGACCTCAGCCGCCCCTGCTCCCCCTAGCCAGCACAGTCGTTCGCGGTATCGGGGCCGCAGCGGGGCGCATTCAAGGGGTCGCCGTTGTGGCCCAGCGCCCCCAAGACCTGCCGCAGTCGCTGCCTCCGGGCTGTATTGTGGTGCTGCCCGACCTTCAGCCCGACGTGTTTTTTCAGCTGCCATCGGTAGGCGGCATTGTCACCGAGCGGGGCGGCGCTACCTGCCATGCGGCCATTTTGGCGCGGGAAGTGGGGATTCCGGCGGTAGTGGGTGCTCCCCATGCCACCCAGCTGATCGACAACGGCATGGTGCTCTGGCTCGACGGCGATCGCGGCGTGGTCTATGGCCTCACAGACGAGGCCGCCGCTTCGTTTCGGCCTCCGGCGGCCCCAGTGCCAGAACCGCTGCCCACCGATCAGCCGGGCCGCTACCAGCGGCTGCAAACCAAGGTCATGGTTAACCTGAGCCAGCGCCAGGGTCTAGCTAACCTGACCCTCGACCATGTGGCGGGCATTGGCCTACTGCGATCGGAATGGCTGCTGCTAGAAGCGCTGGAGGGCCGCCACCCGTGGGACTGGGTCAACCGCAGCCAGGAGGCAGAGCTGCAAAGTCGTCTGGTGCAGCAGCTAGAGCCGATTTTGCAGGCCCTGGGGCCCAGGCCCCTGCGCTACCGCAGTCTTGATCTGCGATCGCACGAATGGCAGGCCCTCCAGGGCAGTCCCCCGGTAGAACCCAACCCGATGCTGGGGCTGCGGGGTACTCTCAGCTACGACATTGACGATCGCCTGTTCCAAGTCGAGCTGGGGGCGCTAGCCACTCTGCAACGCGCTGGCTACAGCAATCTCCAGCTCATTTTGCCCTTTGTACGCAGCGTCGAAGAAGCCATCGCCTGCCGCCAGCGGGTCGAGCGCGCCGGTCTCACCGACGCCACCGGCTTTGCCCTGTGGATTATGGCCGAGGTGCCCTCGGTACTGTTTTTGCTGCCCGCCTACGCCCAGGCCGGCATTCAGGGCATTGCCATTGGCTCTAACGACCTTACCCAGCTGCTGCTGGCCATCGATCGCGACCAGCCCACCATGGCCTCCGCCTACGACGAGCGCCACCCGGTGGTGCGCCTAGCCATGGCCCATCTGGTGCAGGAAGCCCGCCGCTGCGGCCTGCTGTGCTCGATCTGCGGCCAGGCTCCGGTGCGCCACCCCGAACTGATCGCCGATCTAGTCGGCTGGGGAATTAACTCCATTTCGGTAGAAGCGGCGGCCCTGCCGTTTACGCTAGAGGCAATTTGGCAGGCAGAGAATGGTGGAGGGAGCGAGGAGGAGGGAGGGAGTGGGTTAGGGAGGTGAGGGGATTAGGGGATGAGGGAGGTGAGAATGGGGCTAGCGTAGCCTTCCTGAAGATCATCAGGAATAGGGAGTCTTCAAAATAGGGTTGGGGCAATCGCCCGACAACCGAGCGGGGATGACCGATAATAACAACGTTGTGCAGACCGTTACCCCCTATGTCTCTTCCTTCAAACCTCGCCACCCTAGACGGTGCCCCTTTGGCCCCTGAGGTGATAGCTAACAAGGTCATTCTCTTTGTGAACGTGGCCAGCAAGTGCGGCCTCACGCCCCAGTACAGCGGCCTGGTAGAGCTGGATAAAGCCTACGGCGATCGCGGCCTCGTGATCGTAGGCGTGCCCTGCAACCAGTTTGGCAAGCAAGAGCCCGGCAGCCCTGAGGAAATCAAAGACTTCACCAAAACCAAGTACGACGTTGACTTTACCCTGCTCGAAAAGCAAGATGTCAACGGCCCCGATCGCAGCCCCCTCTATCAGTTTCTCGTTGGCGACGGCCCCGACATTGGCTGGAACTTTGGCAAGTTTTTGGTCGGACGCGACGGTCAGGTGATCGAGCGGTTTGAACCCCAAACCCCTCCTAATGACCCGGCTCTCAAGGCGGCGATCGAGCAGGCTTTGGGCTAGAAACTACCCAGCCAGCACGTCCCGCAGCAGGTCTTGGTGCATGAGGGCGCGATCGACCCGTGACCCAATCTGTTCCGGCGACAGCGGGTCGCCGTTGGCATAGACCTCCAGCCAGGTTTGAGTGATCTGCTCGGGGGTATCTGGCCAGCGGTGGCTCACCGCCTGGGGGTTTAGGTCAAACCCCGGCAGATCGAGGTCAGCCATCAGGTGGCTGACCTTGGGGTCGTAGCTCAGCCCGAAGCAGCGACAGCCCTCAGCCGCCGCCATAATCAGCGCGTGCAGTCGCATACCCAAGGTCATCTCGACGCCGCGAAACAGCCCCTTGAGCTGGTGTGGGTCATCCAAAGCATAGATGCGGCTAGGCCCAGGCAGCCGGGGCTGAATATACTCGGCAAGGGGCAGGTCTTTGATCGGCTGAAAGGGCACCAGCAGCAAGCAAGTTTGAGTCGCCGTTTGAAACGAGGCCAGGGCCTGGGTGAACTGGTCTAGGCGACCTTCGGTGAGCCAGGGGTGGGGGCGCAGGGCCACGGCAACTCGGGGGGCAGGCAGATTCCACAGTCCGTCGACTGGCGCGGCGTCTAACGCCCACACCGGGTCTGGGGCCTGCATTCCCGGCACCTGCCAACGGGCCAGCCAGGCCGCCGAGCCGTTGTCTCTCACGCTGACGGCATTGCAGTGGCCTAGGGCGTAGCGGCCCAGCCCCTGGCTAAGGGGATGGCTGAGGGGGCCAATGCCCTGCCCCCAGGCAATGGTTTTGAGCCCCAGCCACTGGGCCAGCACCATTAACCCGCCGTAGTAAATAGGGTTTTGCAGACTGGTGGCATCTTGCAGCAGACTGCCGCCCCCCCAGATCAGCACATCGGCCCCCCGCAGCGCGCGAATGACTGGCCCCAGGGCTTTGCGGGGCACAGTTTCGACGCCGTAGCGCTGGGCGGTTTCGACGGGGTTGCCCGACAGCACCACGGGCGTCACCCCCGCAGGCAGCATTTGTAGCAGGGTGGCTAGCAGGGCCTCGTCACCGCCGTTGCCCATGCCGTAGTAGCCACACAAAACCGCTCGCATTCTCACCTACCCAACAATAAACCGCTATACGCTATCCACCGACCTCTCTACAATAGAGGCTGTTGTTGCGCCCTGAACCCCATGAATGCCCTCTCGCTGCCCACCTGGATGATCCACATTTCAAGTGTGCTGGAATGGATGGCGGCGATGTGGTTTATTTGGCAGTTTGCCACCGTGACCCAGCGACCCGTTTGGCGCTGGCTGGCGATCGCCATGTTTCCCGCCCTGGTCAGCGCCATGGCCGCCTGCACCTGGCACCTGTTTGACAATGCCCCCGGTTTGGCCTGGCTAGTCACCCTACAAGCCGCCCTGACCGTAATCGGCAACGGCACCCTATGCCTAGCGGCCTGGTGGATCTGGCGGCAAAGCAGCATTTCGGTCGCCAGCCCCAAATGAGTTTTGGATTTTAGACAGCAAACTTTGGCCCGAAGATCGTCTTCCCCACCCCCTCACCTTCCTCATCTCCTCACCTACTTCCAACCCCCACCATGCTCGACAAAAACACTCTCTTCGCCATGTCCCTCTTCCCCTACCTGGGGTTTCTTTGGTTTATGACCCGTACCCAAGAGACACCGAAGCTGGCGCTGACTGGCTTCTACGCGCTGCTTGTATTTGTAGCGGTAACCATTCCCGCAGGCATTTATGCCAAGGTGGGGCTCGGTGAGGAACTGGCCAACGTGGACTGGCTCCACGGGAGCGCAGAAGCGTTTTTAACGCTGTCGAATATTCTTGTGGTGTTGGGGTTTCGCCAGGCAGTGGTGCACCACCGGGCCGAGGCGCAGGTGGAGAGCAATCAGATGGGGAAGGAATCGTAACAGCTTGGGTGAGTAGGTGATGGGGATGAGCTTTATTCTCCTATCACCTCACCTTCCCCACTCGTCTTATCCCAGGCCAATAAACTCCTCGGCGGTAGTGGGATGAATCGCCAGGGTGGCATCAAAATCGGCTTTGGTAGCGCCCATAGTGACGGCGATCGCAACGCCCTGCACAATCTCGGCGGCGTGGTCGCCAACCATGTGGGCCCCCAAAACGCGATCGGTGGTTTTTTGCACCACAAGCTTAATCAGGCTTTGGGTCTCTCGGTCAGAGAGGCTGTGGTACAGGGGTTGAAAGCGTGAGCAGTAGGTTTGAATATCGTCTTTGCCAAAGGTTTTAGCGGCCTTGGCCTCAGTCAGGCCCACGGTGCTCATTTCAGGTGTCGTAAACACAGCGGTGGGAATGGCGTCGTAGTCGAGAATGTTGGTTTTCTGGCCAAACTCGGTATCGGCAAACAGGCGGGCCTCCCGAATGGCCACTGGGGTGAGGCTGACGCGGTTGATCACGTCCCCGATCGCAAAGATGTGGGGGACGCTGGTGCGGTATTGGGCATCGACGGCGATCGCCCCTTCCTCCACCGCTACGCCGACTTTCTCTAGCCCCATGCCCTCTACGTTGGGGCTGCGCCCGGTGGCCGCCAAACTGACCACACCGCTGAAAATAGTCTCCTGCCCCTGCTGGGTGGTTACGGTCACAGTTAGCCCTGACTCGGCGGGGGCGATCGCAATGGTTTCGCTCTGGGCCACAATTTTGATGCCCCGCCGCTGCATCGCCTGGTGAATTTCGCTGCGCAGCTCGTCGTCAAAGCCGCTTAAAACTTTGTCATCCTGAATAATCTGAATGACCTCGGTGCCGAGCCCGTTGAAAATGCTGGCAAACTCGCTGCCGATGTAGCCGCCGCCAATAATCACCAGGCGCTGAGGCTGCTGGGGCAGATGAAAAATATCATCGGAGGTGATGGCGTGCTCAATACCAGGAATGTTGTCGGGCCGGATGGGTTTGCCCCCCGTGGCCAGCAAAATTTTTGCGGCGGTGACGGTGGCATCCCCCACAGTTACCCTATGCCCATCGACAAACCGGGCGTAGTGGGGCAAAATCTCCACCCCAGATTTGTCGAGCAGGTCTTGATAGACGCCGTTAAGGCGCTGCACCTCTAGGTCAATGGCCGAGATCAGGGTAGGCCAGTTGAACTGACGCTCCCCGAGCCGCCAGCCGTAGTTTGCCGCGATCGCCAACTGGTCTGAAAACTGAGCGGCATAGACCATCAGCTTTTTGGGCACGCAGCCGCGATTGGTGCAGGTGCCGCCCAGCCGCCCGGCCTCGGCTAGCCCGACCCTGGCACCGTGGCCAGCAGCCCGCCGTGCCGCCGCGATACCGCCCGACCCACCGCCAATTACCAATAAATCAAAATCGCAGGCCACGGCATTCTCCAGGGTAGTATTTCCCTAGAATTGCCCGAGTCCAACCCTACAAACATCCCCAGTTGGGCACACTTCTAATGGTAGAGACACCGTGGGGATAGTCTAAGCATCGGTCTGTAGATCGGCCATTAGGGAGCCGGCTCAGCAGCGACAAAGGCCATTTGCCAAAAGGCCGCTTCTAGGTCAGCCACCCGCAAAAAGACGGCCTCGGCCTCGGCCTGAACCTCTGGACTGACGGTAGCTAGGGCCGCATCGGCCTGGGCCGCCAGCAGGTGCACATAGTCGGTAAAGCCGGGGTTCCCCCAGCGATCGGCAAACTCGGTGTAGGGCTCGGGCATGGGGCCGGGCAGCTGCCAGCCCTGGTTGTAGGCGTACTCAATCGCCCACAGAGCGGTGGCCTGCACCGCGTAGGGCTGGGCCGCCAAGCTGGCCATAAACTCACAGTAGCGCTGGCAGGTGGGCTGGGGTGAGGTAGATAGGTGGAGCGATCGCTCGGCAGCCTTGGCCTCAAACCACAGCAGTTCGTCTTTGAGTGCCCCCAACCCCGCCAGCAGCCCATCGATATGGTCATCGGGGGCGGCCCCTAGCACCCGCCCCACCATGCGGGTAAAGTCTTTCACAAACAAAAAATCCTGCACCAGCCAGGTGTTGAACTGAGCGGGGTGCAGAGTACCCCGCTGGCAGCCCGTCAGAAAGGGATGGGTGGTGGCGCTATGCCAGGGGGTGGGGTGGGCTTGTAGCAGAGATTCACAGGTCAGAGGCATAGAAATTTTCTCAGGGACAAGATGGCTGGAGAATCGCGTTTTGGGTGTCGGATTTACGATCCACGGCGGGCGATTTGCAGTGGGCGGCTTGGCCTTGTACCGCACGCCTGACACCGCACATCTGCCCCCCTTAGTTAGGCACGATCTCGGTCACAACGCGGCCCCCATCAACCACCACGGTCTGATCATCAATGCGCCCCACGGCGCGCGCCCCGTTGAGGTTGACGTTGGGGTTGACCTGACTATAGTTGACGCCACCCTCGGCAACTAGGGTTTGGGTATCGACGTTCCAGTTGAGGCGATCGCTGGTCATGCGGGCCTGGTTGGCTTCGCCCACGGCTACCACCTCCTGGGAGAGGAAAATTTGCTGCTCTGCCAAATCCATGCGGCCCTGGCGAGCGGTAACTCTGATTTTATTCTCGGGGTGAATTAGAGTGAGGGGCTGGTTGACGGTCACCTGCTCCTCGGCCACCTGCCAATCGAGGGCTTCGCTGGCCATATTGAGCGGAATATCCAGCATTTGCATGGCTACTTGCCCGCGCAGGGTCACTAGCTGCGTAGCCAGGTTTACCGTGCCGCGCTGGCCGACCACCACATCGGTAATTGCATTTTGTTTGAACTGTTCTACCCGCAGGGGCTGGGCGCTATCGATGCGTTCTTCCTGCCAAAACCAGGTCAGCTCCTGGGCCTGGAGCTTCAGCCAAGGCTCGGCCTGGGGGTCGGCGACCACCGTGTTGGCCACCACGTTGCCTTCTAGCTCCATCCGGTTTTCGCGGTTAAACACCCGCGCTTCATCGGCGACGGCCCGCAGCTGCGGATGGGTGCCGGTAATTTGATCCCGCATGATCAGCACATCGTCCTGGGGACGCCACTCCATTTCGTTGCCCCTCAAAATGGAGCCGTTCTGAACTCCGGTGGCGACGATGTTACCCCGCAGTAAAATCACGCTGCCGTTTTCGCGCACCTCACCGGTGTCGGCCACGACTTCGTAAATAATTTCACCGTCCTGAAACAGGTCGCCGTCGGGCCGAGTAATAAATGCCACCTGCTGATCGGAGCTGTAGGTCACCTCGTCGCCCCTGACGCGCCAGAGCAGCTGGCCCTGTTCGTTGGGCTGCTCTAGGGTGACATCCCGCAGAGTTAGGCCGGGGGGTGGGTCTCCAGCAGCCGAGTCATCGGCACCCGGCTCCGAACCAGGCTGCGGCCCGAGCAGGCTATACAGCCCTACAGATAGGGCTGCGATCGCAGCCCCACCAATCATCAACCTCCGCCATCGTGCCATGGTGCTACGCCTGTAAACGTTACTCGCTGACCGCGAGGCCGCCGTCCACCGGCTCGTCGGCAGTCAGGTTGGGGAGGGGACGATAGGTGTAGTTTTGGCTAGCAGAATTGCGGGGCAGTTTTCGGATGTCATCTTTGACCCCTTCGAGGTCGATGTAGCGATCGGCCACGTTGATCAGGCTATCGCTGGTCATCGATCGCAGGCTCACCACCTCAACCCGCGCTCCCCGATAGCTGGCGGCATCGGCGGCGTAGGCCAGATCGCCATCGCCGCTGACCAGCACCGCCGTGTCGTAGTAGTCCACCAGGGCCACCAGATCCACGGCAATTTCAACATCGAGATTGGCTTTTTTTGAGCCGTCGGGCAGCTGCACCAGGTCTTTGGCAATTACTCGGTAGCCGTTGCGCCGCATCCACAGCAAAAAGCCCTGCTGCTTTTCGTTGGTGCGATCGACACCCGTGTAGAAAAACGACCGAAACAGCCGCGAGCCAGCGGTGAGCTTGCACAGCAGCTTGGTGTAGTCGATCTCAATGCCCAGCTGCAACGCCGCATAGAACAGATTAGAGCCATCGATGAAAATGGCCACCCGGCCCCGGTTGTCGAGCACCTGCTCAGGGGTAAATATGGCGTCTTCGCCCAGTAAAGAGTGGTTGTTTAAGGAGTGGCTGTGAGTATCAAACATGGGTTTTTATGAAGGTGTTAAATCGATCTGGCAACAAACGGGCTGGAAACAAACGCGAACGAGCTAGAGCGGTTTTGGGCTAGGAGCTGGCTACGGCTTCGGGCAGCTCCAGGCGCTGAAATACGGGGGAGGCTTCTCCTAATAGCTGGCCGGGGGGTAGATGGCCCCAGGCGGCATGGTCGGCATAACTAGTCTGCTGACCAATGGCTTTGTCGTCAAAATCTATGGCAAAGCCTAGCTGGGCATAAATTTGATTGCTAATGCCAGGAATTACCGGCGACAGCAGATAAGCCGCCTGCCGCACCGACTCCAAGACGGCGTACAAAACCGCCTCGGTTTCGGCCTGTTTGCCCTGCTTATAGAGACTCCAGGGGGCTTGCTCATCGAGAAATTTGTTGCTGGCCTGCACCAGCGTCAAAATCGCCGTGCAGGCTTGGCTAAAGGCCAGGTGAGTGTAGGCCTCAAAGACGGTTTTAGGCAGCCCTGTGCCGATCGCCCGCAGGGAGTGGTCAGCCGCAATGCTCTGAGGATCAACGTCAGGCACATGGCCGTCGCAGTAGCGCCCGGCCATTTTCAGGGTGCGGTTGAGCAGGTTGCCCAGATCGTTGGCCAGGTCAGCATTGAGCACGTTGATAAAGCGGGTTTGGTTGAAATCGCCGTCTTTGCCAAACTCAATTTCGCGCAGAAAATAGTAGCGCACTGCATCGGGGCCGTAGGTTTCTACCAGCGCCACCGGATCGAGGGTGTTGCCCTGGCTCTTGCCCATTTTTTGGCCGTCTTTAGTCAAAAAGCCGTGGCCATAGACCCGTTGGGGCATTGGCAACCCCGCCGACATCAGCATGGCAGGCCAGTACACGGCGTGAAACCGCAGAATGTCTTTGCCAATTAGGTGAGTGTTGATGGGCCACCAGTGGGCGATCGCCTGTTCCAGACTGGGTGGGTCGCTCGGGTCTTGGAGAGCGGTGATATAGCCCAGCAGCGCGTCAAACCAGACGTAGAGCGTCTGGTCGGGGTCGGTGGGCACCGGAAAGCCCCAGTCTAGGTTGATGCGCGAAATCGAAAAATCTTGCAGCCCCCGTTTCACAAAGCTCAGCACCTCGTTGCGACGGGCCGCAGGCTGAATAAAGTCGGGCTGCTCAGCGTAGAGTTGCTCTAGCTGATCTTGATATTTCGACAGTTTGAAGAAGTAGTTTGACTCATCGCGCCACTCCACCGGCTTGTTGGTGTGAATGGCGCAGTGCTGATTGGGCAGCAGATCGCGCTCTTCTTTAAATTCTTCACAGGAAACGCAGTACCAGCCCTGCTGCTGGCCCTTATAGATATCTCCCCGATCCCACACCCGCTGAAAAAATTCGTTGACAATAGCGTTGTGGCGGGGGGATGTAGTGCGAATAAAGCGATCGCAGCTAATATTCAGCAGATCCCACAGGCGCTCAAACCCAGCCACAAACTCGTCGCAGTGGGCCTGGGGCGAAACGCCACGCTCTTCGGCGGTGCGCTGAATTTTTTGGCCATGCTCATCGGTGCCGGTAATCATCAGCACCGGATAATCCATAAGGCGATAAAACCGAGCCACTACGTCGGCGGCAATGGTGGTGTAAGCGCTGCCGATGTGGGGTAAGCCATTGACGTAATACAGCGGCGTAGTAATAGCAAACGGCGACTTATCTAATTTATCTACAGGGGTAAAAGTCATACAAAAACTGAAACATCAGCCTACGAAGAGGCCTATTCGACAACAGCAACGATCGGCGCACTAGCCTCTAGATATCAGGATCTAGAATCAAACCCGACAGACACTAAGGATAGCAGCGCCAGGAAAAAGCTAAAACGAGGCCATTTGCAGACCTGAATGGTCAGGCAAGTATCCTAGCCTGCGATGTTAGAGTTCCCTGAGTAAGCCCCAGAAGTTTTAAGATCTGGTTTGGCAATTTCGGTCTATGGATAGCTAGATCAGTCGTTGAGCAGACCCAGGCGATCGGGGGGCCAGAACCGCACCACTGCTTTACCGATGATATTTTCTTGGGGCACAAACCCCCAGGCGTGGCTGTCGTAGCTGCTGTTGCGGTTGTCGCCCAGCACTAAATACGAAGCCTCGGGCACTTCCTCTGGCCCCCACTGGTAGTCGGGCGCAGCTTTGATGTAAGGCTCAGTCAGCACCTCGCCATTGCGAATCACCTCGCCATCGCGCACCTCAACCACATCGCCCGGCAAACCAATGATGCGCTTAATAAACGCGTCCCGGCGCTTCCCTGGAGCCGTGAGGCTATCGGGCGGCCAAAATACCACAACATCCCCATGCTCGGGAGGGTTGAGGTAGTAGCTAATCTTTTCGATCACGAGGCGATCGTTAATTTGCAGCGTGGGCTCCATCGAGCCCGAGGGAATGTAGCGCGCCTCTGCCACAAAATGCCGAATGCCCAACGCCAACACCACACTTAGCCCGATGGTTTGCAGCCCCTCTACCCAAGGATTCGGCTGGGGTGCCTGCTGCTTTTGAATCGGGCCTGAATTTAGGGAAGACTCGGGCGGCAGCGAAGATTTGTCAGACTGATCAGTCACAGGTGTCTCCCCGAAAATACAGAGAAAGATTGGCCTCGGTAGCTCCCAGGGCAAAGTCGCCCCAAACGTCCCCGCTAGGTCTGTCCTAGTGTAGTCGATCTACTTTGTACCCATCCGCCTCCGGTGGACGGTTGGTTACAGAGATAACAGACAGCGGGATAGGTCATTCTCGCACGCGCTCATGGAACGGCCGGGGCCAGATCCTCAGACCATAGCCCCTTTTCTTCAAGCCAGGGCCGGCTGTAGATGCGCGACTGGTAGCGGGAGCCGCCATCGCACAGCACAGTGACAATTTTATGGCCGGGACCGAGCTGCTGGGCCAACTTTACCGCCGCTGCCACGTTGATGCCCACTGAACCGCCCATAAACAGTCCATCGTTATAGAGCAGCTGATAGATGGTGCGCAGTGCCTCTGGGTCTTCAATTTGGATGGCGTCGTCGATGGGCACCCCCTCCATATTGGCGGTGATGCGGCTGTTGCCGATGCCCTCGGTGATCGAGTTGCCTTCAATATGAACTTCGCCGGTTTTGATATAGCTGTAGAGGCCGCTGCCCATGGGGTCGGCCACCACGCAGCGAACGCTGGGGTTTTTCTCTTTGAGAAACATGGCTACGCCAGCGTAGGTGCCACCGGTACCCGTAGCCGTCACCCAGGCGTCAATGGTGCCCTCGGTCTGCGCCCAGATTTCGGGACCGGTGGTCTCGTAGTGAGCAAGGCGGTTGGCCAGATTGTCGAACTGGTTAGCCCAGACGGCGTTGTCAAGTTCTGCCGCCAAACGCCCTGAGAGCTTCACATAGTTGTTGGGATCGCGGTAGGGAACGGCGGGTACAGTGCGCACCTCGGCACCAAGGGTGCGCAGCAGGTCAATTTTTTCCTGGGACTGGGTGTCGGGGATGACGATGAGGCAGCGGTAGCCTTTGGCGTTGCAGATGTGGGCCAGGCCAATGCCAGTGTTGCCAGCGGTACCCTCAACAACGGTGCCGCCGGGCTTGAGCAGACCCTTTCTCTCAGCGTCTTCAACAATGTAGAGCGCGGCCCGATCTTTGACCGAGCCACCGGGGTTGAGAAACTCTGCTTTGCCCAGAATGTCGCAGCCGGTAGCCTCGCTAACGCTGTTGAGGCGAATGAGGGGAGTGTTGCCGACCGTGGCGACAAGATCTTGTTTGATATCCATGCCTTTCGTAACCGTTGACAACAGCCTGTTCGGGGCCAAGCGATCGCCCACCCTAGAGCCTGCCCAAGGCTATAACCCCGGCGCAGGTGCCTCTTCATCCTACGGTGAAACGGCTGGATTCTCGGCGAGAATCGGGCAGTTTTCTGGAGTTCTATCTTTAGTTCAGTCTAGTAACTGGGGCGTTCTAACCCGCAACATTCCACTTCTGGACTTGGCCCTTATGAACGTGGATTTAGTTTATCGTTGCAATCACTTGCTCTCCATCCTGACTCTTCTAACCTGTGCCACGATGAAAACCCTTGAGGCGCTAATTTTTGATGTCGATGGCACCCTGGCCGAAACCGAGCGCGACGGCCACCGTGTTGCCTTTAACCAGGCGTTTCAGGAGTTTGGTCTGCGCTGGCACTGGCCCGTTGGTCTCTACGGGCAGCTGCTGCGGGTTGCGGGGGGTAAAGAGCGAATTCGCCACTACATTCACCGCTACCAGCCCAAGTTTGAAACTGAGGATATCGACGCACTGGTAGTGGCTCTACACCAGGCTAAGGCCAGGCACTTTCAGGCTCTAGTTGAAAGCAATGTGATACCCCTGCGGCCAGGGGTGCGGCGACTGATCGAGGCGGCGCAGCGGCAGGGGGTGCGGCTGGCGATCGCCACCACCAGCGCCAAAGCCAGCGTCATTCCCCTGCTCGAACGCCTGCTGGGACCAGACTCGCCCAGCTGGTTTGAGGTGATCGCTGCCGGAGACATGGTGCCCGCCAAAAAACCCGCCCCCGACATCTACAATCTGGTGGTCAACACTATGCATCTCAACCCCGCCACCTGCCTGGTGATTGAAGATAGCCCTCAAGGATTAGAAGCGGCGGTTGCCGCCGGGCTCCCCACCGTGGTTACGGTCAACGACTACACCCGCAACTATGCTCTGCCCGGCGCTCGCCTGGTTATCAGTCATCTGGGCGAACCCAGCCTGCCGTTTGAAGTTCTTTGGGGCGAAGCCAACAACGCCTACTATTTCTCTCTAGATTTGGCCCAGGCGCTCCTACCCGCCTAGATGCCAGCATTCCTGAGGGCGCACGGTGTGCGCCCCTACCGTCCTTATCCCTTCATGCTCACCCATGCCTCTCTCCTACACCCTTTGGCAAGCCAATCAAGACCTTGCGATCGCCTGCCTGCAACACCCTTTCGTCCAGGGCATTGGCGACGGCACTCTGCCCGTGGAGAAATTCGCCTACTACGTGGGGCAAGACGCCTTTTTTCTCGAAGCCTTTGCCCGCGCTTATAGCATCGCCGCTGCCAAAGCAATCACCTGGCAAGACTTTCAAGTGTTCCACCAGCTGGCCGATGGAGTGCTGGCCGAGCTAAACCTGCACAGCGGCTACGCTCAGGAATGGGGCGTCGATCTGGCTACGGTAGCGCCCGGTGCTGCCACCCGCCGCTACACCGATTTTTTGCTCAGCACGGCCTGGGGGCAAGCGCCTGGAGCGACGGCGGTGGCGATGGCTCCATGCATGCGGCTCTACGCCTTTTTGGGTCAGTCCCTAGCGCAGCTCAACCCACCGACCCACCGCTACAGTCCATGGATTGACACCTACAGCAGCGATCAGTTTGAACCCCTGGCGGCCCAGCTCGAAGCGCTGATCGATGATCAGGCAGCAGATAACCCTAGTAACCAGACCGCCTACCGCTACGCCATGGAGTGCGAACTCGCCTTTTTTGAAGCCGCCTGGCAGATGGGTAGCCCACAGCCACATGGATGACATTCTTAAGGATGAGTCAAGAGACAAACGTAGGCAGGACAAGGGCTTAGTGTATTGATCAGCGACTGATCAGCTGTCCAAAACTCCGCCGACTCTAGCTCGGCAACAGCTAGAAAAGCAGCATCGTAGAGGGTGGCTAGGTTGAATGTCTCGGCCAATTGCCAGGTTTTTGCGTGCAGGCGATCGCTATCCAGATAGTTGATGGGCAGCTGACAAAAATCGTCATAGAAGCCTGCGGCCTGAGCTGCTGTAATCAGCCCTAGACGCACTTTTTTGCGCAGTACCGAGCCCACCTCAGCCCACGCAAACCCCGGAGCAACTAAGTATTCGCCCGATAGCAGCAGGAGAGTAATCAAGCTTCTTGCTTCGCTTTGTAGCGGCTCAGGTACGAGGTAAGGAATCCAGAGGCTGGTATCGATACACTTAACCACGTCGCCCCTCGCCGTCCCGCAGTTGGCGAATCAAATCAACAGAACTGGGCTGAAGGCCGGTTTGCCCTTCAACCTCGGCACTGCGAGCCAGAATGCGCTGATGGGCCGCGAGGGTTTTACGCCGCTGTACTTCGCGGGCGATCGCCTCAACTACCAGCTCATTCAGCGATTCACGACTTGCCTGAAATTGCTTTGCCTGCTCCAACAGGTCAGCGGGCAGACGAACCGTTACC
Source organism: Leptolyngbya sp. CCNP1308 (assembly GCF_034932455.1). Classification (NCBI taxonomy): domain Bacteria; kingdom Bacillati; phylum Cyanobacteriota; class Cyanophyceae; order Leptolyngbyales; family Leptolyngbyaceae; genus Leptolyngbya; species Leptolyngbya sp. CCNP1308. The sequence goes on from NZ_JAYGIH010000073.1 coordinate 202,745, forward strand.
GCCTGGCGTTCCATACTTCTACCTATGACATCAGATCATGATGTCATTTAGTGTAACCATTGCCCTGTCCACTAGTGGTGAAATCGCCTTCGCCAGAGATAATAGACGCGGAACCCTCTACTGGCTGACCCCATGACTGCCGACATTCGTCTACTCGTGCTCGATATCGATGGCACCCTGGCTGGCGTGTCTAACCAGATCAGCGAGCCGGTGCTGGAGGCGGTGCGCGAGGTGCAGCAGCGGGGGATTGCGGTGGCGATCGCCACTGGCCGCATGTATCAGTCGGCGCTGCGGTTTTACGAGGTGGTGGGCTCCACCCTGCCGCTGATGGCCTACCAGGGGGCATTCATCAAAGACCCTGCCACGCAAAAACTGCACCGCCACACGCCGCTGCCCCGGCGGCTGGCCCTCGAAATTCTCGCCTATCTGGCCCCGATGGAGGCCAACAACGACCTGTCGATTCACCTCTACATCGACGACCAGCTCCACGTGCGGGCGATTATTGAAGACACTAAGGCTTACGCGGTGCGATCGGGCGTGCAGCCGATCGCAGCAGGCGATCTATCCGCGCTCCTGACGGGCAACGTCGCCATCGAAACCACCAAGCTGCTGACCCTGAGCGAAAACATAGACTTACTGAGCAACATTCTCAACGACCTGGGGCAGCGCTACCCCCTGGATGACCTGTATCTGACGCGATCGGTGGAATATTTTGTCGAGGCCACCCATCCCAAGGCCAACAAGGGTGAGGCGGTGCGATTTTTGGCCGAAGACCTGCTGGGCCTCAAGCCCGACCAGGTAATGACCGTGGGCGACAACTACAACGACCTCGAAATGCTGCGCTACGCGGGCATTGGCGTGGCCATGGGCGATGCCCCAGAGCCGGTTAAACAGGGGGCTGACTGGGTGGCACCGGGGGTTGAGGCGGATGGGGTGGCGGCGGCGCTGCGGGAGTTTCTGCTGTAGGTTTGGCCGAGCTGTCGATTAGCAGGCTGTCGTAGAGTTCCGAAAGAGTGACGACCCAGTAGCCCTGGCGATCGATTAGCGCCAGCAGCGCGGGCAGCGCGTGGGCGGTCTGTACGCAGCGCTCCATTGAGCCACCGTGCATGACAAAAATTGCCCCCGGAAAAATAAACTGCGCCAGGTACCAGGTGTTGAGGTTGGGGGTGCTTAGCCGCCGCATGGTGTCGAAAGGAACCATGGAGGCCAGGGCCACCAGCGACTCGTAGCCGGGGGTGAGGCGAATGTGCTCGACCATGGCCCGGTTGTAGAGGCCGCGACCCGGGCGGTACCAGCGCAAGGGCTGCTGGATCAGGTCGGTGATGCGATCGTGGGCTTCCTGAAAGTGGCTAGCAAACTGGGCCGGCTGCAAAATTGCGGGGGTGGTGTCGGTGGTGCCGTGGTTGGCGATTTCGTGGCCGCTGTCAAGAATATCTTGCAGAATGGTGCTGCCGGGGTTGAGGTGGTCGGTAATGACGAAGAATGTGGCGTGTACCGGCTGTTTGGCGGTGCGGTTGTAGGTATCCAACGCGTCGAGAATCATCCGGGTAGAGGCATCGTCGCGATCGCCTGGCGTCGGCACATCATCGATGGTCAGCGCCACCAGGGGAGCTTTGGTAGGCGCGTAGAACAGCGCATCCGGGAAGATGCGAGCAACCTGGGTCAGCAGCTGGTGGTGGGGAGGAGCCATAGCATTAGCGGCCATAGCCTTAACGACTGGTGGGATCTAGACTATCGCGGAGGCGATCGCCCAGCGTGTTAATGCAAAGAACTGTGAGAAAAATTGCCACACCGGGGGCTAGCACCAGGTACGGAGCGCTCTCGATGTAGTTTTGGGCATCGTAAAGCATGCGCCCCCAGGTAGGCACATCGGGCGGAAACCCCACCCCGAGAAAGCTCAGGGTAGACTCCGCCAACAGGGCATTGCCCACCCCAATCGTCGCCGCCACAATCACCGGGCCAAGGATATTGGGCAGCAGATGGGTTTTGACAATGCCCCAGGGCCGCGCCCCCAGGGCCACCGCCGCCTGCACAAAGGTGCGCTGCTTGAGGCTCAAGAACCCGGCCCGCACCAGCCGCGCCACCGACATCCAGCTCAAGCCGCCAATCAACAGCACAATCAGCAGAAAAATACCCCGTTCTGGCCCCAGGGCGCGGCGCACCGGGTCGCCCAGCAAATATACCACCAGCAGCACTAGCGGCAGCTGCGGCAGCGCTAAAAATAGGTCGGTGACGCGCATTAAAACGACATCTACCCAGCCGCCGCAGAACCCGGCCAGGGCACCGATTGCCACCCCTACACTAATGCCCACCAGGGTCGCCGCCAGCCCCACCGCCAGCGAAATGCGGCCCCCGATTAGCAGGCGGGCCAGCTGATCTTGGCCCAGGTCATTGGTGCCCAGGGGCTGCCCCACTCCGGGCGGCAAAAAAGCGCGGGCAAAGTCAATAGTGCTGGGAGAGCCGGGGTAAAGGAGCGGGCCGAGGGCGATCGCCAGCATCAGCATCCCCAGCACCACCAGGGCCAGTTGGGCGGTGCGATCGCCCCACAGCCGCTCCCAAGCCCGATTTTTGCTTCCCTCAGGAGCCAAGGCTCCCGGCACCAGGTCGGTGTTAATGGCCATAGCGCACCCGAGGGTCAATAATGCCGTAGAGAATATCGGCCACCAGGTTAAACACCACCACCAGCACCGCGTAGATAAAGGCAATCCCCATCACCACGGGCGTATCGCTGCGGTAGATCGACTCGATCAACAGCGCCCCAATCCCTGGCACCCGAAACACCTGCTCGGTCACCAGCGCCCCCGTAAAAATCGTCGGAATATCCAGCGCCACCAGCGTCACCACCGGAATCAGCGCGTTGCGCAGCATGTGCAGCGCGACGATGCGCCAGCGCCCCAGCCCCTTCGCCCGCGCCGTTTTCACATAGTTCTGCGGAATTTCTTCGAGCATAGCGGCCCGCACAAACCGCAGCAGCACCGCCGTTTGAAACAGCACCAGGGTGGCGATCGGCATAATTGACTGCTTCAGCCACCGCCCCATGCTATCCAAATCGCTCACCACCAGCTGGTTGTCGTAGATAAAGGGCAGCCAGCCCAGCCGCACACTCAGCACAATGATCAGCACCAGCCCCGAAAAAAACGGCGGCGTAGAAAATCCCATAAACGCCAGCGTCGTAATCGCCCGATCGATCCAGGTGTTGTGCCGCAGCGCCGCCACAATCCCCAGGGGCAGGGCCAGGGTCACGCTCAGCAGGTAGGCCACCCCGATCACCCACAGGGTGACCGGCAACCGCTGGGCAATCAGCTCTACCACCGGCAGCCGACTGGTAAACGAATAGCCCAAATTGCCGCTAAACAGCGCCACCGTCCACTTCACGTAGCGAATGTGAATGGGCTGGTCGAGACCGAGCGATCGCACAATGTTCTCCCGCACCTCCGGCGTCACCGCCGGATTCGTCGCCAGATCGCCCAGGGGATTGCTCGGTGCCAGCGCCAGAATAAAGAAGATCACCGCACTAATGGCCAGCAGCGTGGGGATGGCGATCAGCAGACGTTTGAGCAGGTAGCCGAGCATTGGCAGGCGGATTATTGGATGGATGAGGAAAAGAAGTGTTGAGTTTTGAATTGTTTTGGCCAGAATTTAACTCAAAACTCAACATTTAACATTCATACCTCATTCACTTCCTCACTCTCCTACCCCACCTTCGGTGCCAACGCCGCCTTCGGGTAAGCAATTCGCTTGTGGTTGTACTGCTGCCACACCTGCACAAAAATCTCGGCAATTAGAGTCATGTGGTCGCGGGTGAGGCCCGATTCTACCAGCTGGTTGTCTTTCCAGCGGGCGCGGAGGATGCGGTTGACCATCGCCAGGGCTTCATCGGGGGTGGCATTGGTGAGCGATCGCAGGGCCGCCTCGCAGGAGTCGGCCAGCATGACAATGCCGGTCTCGGGCGACTGGGGAATGGGGCCATCGTAGCGGAAGTCAGATTCTTTCACCGCCAAGGCCGGTTCATCCTTAGCCAGCTCCTGGGCCTGGTGGTAGAAGTAACTGATCAGCATCGTGCCCTGGTGCTCAGGAATGAAAGATCGCACCGCCTTGGGCAGCCGACACTTGCGGGCCATCACAATGCCCTCAGTGACGTGCTTTTTAATGATTGTGGCGCTGAGCCAGGGGTCGTTGAGTTCGTCGTGCTTGTTGGGGCCGCCCATCTGGTTTTCTATAAAACCTTGGGGGTCATGCATTTTGCCGATGTCGTGGTAGAGCGTACCGGCCCGCACCAGCTCGACGTTACAGCCCAGGGCGCGGGCAGCGGCCTCGGCCAGGCTCGAGACAAACACAGTGTGCTGAAAGGTGCCCGGCGCTTCCGAGGCCAGTCGCTTCAGCATGGGGCGGTTGGGGCTCGACAGCTCGGCCAGACGAATCGGCGTGACCAGGTCAAACAGGTGCTCTAGGTAGGGGCTCAAGCCCTGGGCGGCAATGCTAGAAATCACCCCGTAGACGCCCTGAAGAGCGGCCCCAGTGAGCATAACCGACCAGGCAGAAATTAACGAAACCGGGCTTACCACCAGGGTCAGCAGCAGGTAAACCACCCCCTGGGTGAGGCCGACACCGCCGCCCAGCAGGGCCAACTCTTCACGCGATCGCATGCGGCTGGCCAGCAGGCTGCACACCAGCGCCCCCGCCGCCCCCGCCATAAACGAAATGCCCCCCACCGCCGAACCCACCGGCAGCAGCACCGCCACCAGCACCACCAGCGTGCCGCCCAGCACCGGGCCGTAGAAGCTGCCCGCCAACAGTCCAATGGCCGGTAGCCCGTAGGCCGCTACCCCAAAAATTTGCATTACCCCAGTGCTGATCACCATCGCCGACAGCAGCAGATAGTCTTTTTGGCGCAGCCGGTGGGGCACCCAGTGCTCAACCAGCAAAAACAGACCCACCCCACCCGCCACCAGCCCGCCAAACATGGCCAGCCCCCAGTAGTTAAAGCGGCGCTGGCTGAGGTTAAAGGTGTCGAGCAGCACAAACTGTTCCTGGCTGATGGGTTCTCCAGCCGACACAATCAGCTCGCCCTGCTGCACCTCCACAATCACCGGCTTCACGGCCTCTGCGGCCATGTCGGCCTGTTGACGGGTGCGATCGCTATCTTCGACCAGGTTGGGCTCTAGGGTCGAGAGCAAGAGCTGACGGGCCAGGGGCTCGATAGGACGGGGCAGATTGTCTTTGAGCTGAAGGTAGGCCGCCCGATCCAACATCTCGGGCGGCAGCCCAGCATGAATGCCCTGGGCCAGCATGCGCTCGGCGGCTTGGCGAATCTCGGCCTGGGCACTGACCCAGTCTTGCACAGGCAGATCAAACAGAGGTGGAGCCTCGGCAACGCCCTCGGACTGAGCAGCTAGCAGCGTTAAATTGGCCATCGCCTCTTGATAGCTCTGGCGAGACTTTTCTACCGCCGTCAGCAGTTTTGCCAGCTCTTGGCTGCTAGAACGCTGGCCGTAGGCCCACAGCTCGCCCAGGGCCGTCTGCTGGTCAGGGGTAATAGTTTGGTTGCGCAGCAGTGTTTCCAAGGGCACCTGCTCACCCCTGGCGCTGTCATCGGCCAGGGGGTCGATCAGGCTGCGCAGCTTCAGCCAGGTGGCATCGTCGGAGCGGCGCAGGTAGACCTGCACCTGGGTCGACAACGTGCTGGTGGCGACGAAGGGCACTCCCCCGGCCTGACGGCGAACATCGCCCACCTGGGCCATCAACGCGTTGAGCGATCGCAGCACCGAGTCATCGACAGCGGGGTCAACCCGCAGCACCCGCAGGGCACCGCTGCGGGCATCGCGGCGGCGCTCTTCGGTGGTTTCTTTATCTTCGACCCGCACCGTGCCTGGAGCCAGCACAGTATTGGGGGCAATGCTGCCCACCTGCAACCCCGGCTGATTGTAGAAACGCTGTCCCAATATGGCCGTTAATCCTAGGGCGGTGACGGCAAAGGCCAGGCGGGGGTGGCGAATATTTTTTTGCCGCCGCAGAGGGCGACAGGGCTGGGGCCGTCCTGGGAGGCGGCGCTGGGCCGAGGTTGCGATCGCCTTGGTATCTATCAGATCTAAATCTAGGGATAGCGATCGCGGCAACAGGGTAGGTCGCGGGGTGAGCGGCTTCGTCGCCTGCTGCTCTAAGACCCACCAGCGCTCGACCGCAGCCACAATGTCTTGAATTGCCTTCATAGATTGAGACAGTTAATGTGGGTGGGCAGAGGCCGGGGAACCCCAGACTGAAGATTGGAGAGCACCCACTTCCCCGCAGTGCGGCTTTGAACCCAACCGAGGCCTCTCTGAAGCTATTATAGGCGGCGGCTATGGTCAACGTTTGTGCCTGCCGGCTCAACCCCTCAGCCCCAGGGGCACAGCGGGGGATGCCGTCTGGGACGCTACCCCAGCCCAGCGCCCGTGCAGTGACTCCGCCAGGGCCGCCAGGGCCGAGGCTTCTAGCCCCTGCCACGGGTCAGACTGGGCCGGGCAATAGTCGAGCAGCCAACGCTGACGCAGTGCCGCGCCTAGGCCAGCGCGCCCCGCGGCTAGCCCCGTCAGTAACCCCACCAGGGCGATGGCCGCAGGCCCCCAGCCCCGCTGGCGAGCTGCGCCCTGGGCCACGGCAAACTGTCCCTGACTCTGAATCACCAGGTCTAAGGCCTGCCCCACAGAGCCAGGGCCATCCCTCCAGGGGCTGGGCACCACAAGGGCGGGAGTCCCTAGGCCAGGAACCATTTTCAGCTGCTGGCAGAGCGCGGCAAACAACTGTTCGCAGGCGAGAGAGGACTCAGCAGACAAATCCAGATCGGCTACCCAGCGATTCACAGCGGCCCGATGGTGCCCATGGGCATCGGCCATCACCCACAGGTAGGGGAAGGCGTTGATCGCGGCGGCGGGGCCGGTCAGCGCCTGAAAGTGAGGCCGCCAGCGCGTTGGCAGCAGCAGTGCTCCCCCGGCGCAGGCGGTGGCCGTTTGCAGTAGCCCCCCTTGCCACCCCAGGTCTGCGACAGTGCGCGGGTCAGGAAGGCTGCGATCGCCCATCACAATGGCTTCTAGGGCTGCCGTCAGGCGATCGTGCTGTGAACTGGCTTGACCCATGGCTTGCCTCGCTTTGCCAGCGCCCTCCGTAAAGACCCTGTTGAATTTTAAGGGGTGTAGTAGTCTATTTTTTGACAGCAATTCTATAATGCTTGCTGTCAAGCCCTTAGGGTTCTACCGATCTTTGTTACCCTGCCTGGAGCCAAGTCTATGTTCCGCGTCTCCCCTTTCATACAGCTCACGGCTCCAGGGGGGGCCAGCCAGCGCCTTTGGAAAACAGCCGTGGCGATTTCCCTCCGGGGAGGCTGCGCCATCGCCCTGGGCGTCGGCCTAGCGGCTCCCGTCGTCTTAGCTCAAACCCCACCCGAGGAGGCTCCCCCGGCGAGCCAACCCGCCACCGCCACCGTGAGCGGCGGGCGCATTGTGCGCCCTACCCTTCAGCTTGGCAGCCAGGGTGAGTCGGTGCGCGAGCTGCAATCGATGCTTATGCTGCTGGGCTACCACCCCGGCCCGGTGACCGGCCTCTACCAAGAGGACACCGCCGCCGCCACCCGTCGGTTTCAAACCGCAGCGGGCGTTACCGCCGACGGCATTGTTGGCCCCGCCACCTGGAGCCGCCTGTTCCCAACCCCACCGGGGGAAGCCAATCCCCCGACGGCCACAGCTCCTGCCGAAACTACCCCGCCGGCCACCAATCCCCCGTCCTCAACTGCGCCCACCAATCCCAACGACGGGTCTTCAGCCACTGTCGCTCTACCGGTGCTGCGCCCCGGCATGGAGGGAGACGTCGTGCGACAACTCCAGCAGCGCTTGCGCACCCAGGGATTTTACACGGGCACCGTCGATGGGGTATTTGGTAGCCAAACTGAGGCCGCCGTTCGGGCTGCCCAGGAGGCCAACAACCTCACTGTAGACGGCATCGTTGGCCCCGCCACCTGGCGAGCACTCAATTAAAAGAAGGATGCCTGGGTAGGCCAGCCGCTCCCAGCCGCGAAGGGAAGGGCGCGATCCCGGGCACGATGACAGCCATGATCGCCAACCAGGCGTCTTTCACCAGAGCAATACCGTGGCTTCATCGAGGTCACTAATCATACCGCCAGGGTCGTTACCCCTTCCAAGATAGCCATGCCACGGGCGGAAATGGCCACGGCATAGCACCCTACCGCAACGGCTGAGTCCTAGCAACATAATGCGGCGAACGGTCTTAAACATCGCCAAAAAGCCGCCAGAGAACTCAGGTTCTAGGCGGCTTTTTAGGGGTATGACCTGCTGTAGTGACAAACTAATCTAGCTGTACTAACCAATCGTTTACCATATTGGCCGACTCAGGCAGAGTGGCGCTAGCGTAGGTGGAATAGGGAATATCTAAAGCTTCCATGGTAGACATCTGCTGAGCGGCATGATCCATATAGAGCATGTAGTTACCCATCAGAAAATAGACACCCATCAGGGCGGCAGCAGACGATGCCACCAAAAAGCCCGCCAACATCAGAGAAAATTCCTGACCTTTGACAGCTTGCTCCATCAGGCGGAGCGCCCAAGCCACTAAGGCAATAACAATAGTCAGGATAAGCAGCAGCATGGAACAATGACTGTTGTAACGATATGGATAGTCAGATGAATGACTGAGTCTATATGTTACACATCGTAACAGGCATTCATAAAAGCAGCATGGCTTCCACAGAATGTCTTCAGATTTACTAGCTGAGGTCAACAACCAGGCAATAACTAGATCAGGCGTACGGGCACCTGGCGATCGCGCAAATGCTCCTTCACCTGCTGCACCGTTAGCTGCCCGTAGTGCAGCAGTGAGGCCAGCAGGGCCGCCTCGGCCTTCCCCTCGGTGAAGGCCTGGTGAATGTGGTCGCAGTTGCCGGCCCCGCCGGAGGCAATCACCGGCACCGGCACGCGATCGGCAATGGCGCGGGTGAGGTCGAGGTCGTAGCCCGCCTGGGTACCGTCGGCATCCATGCTGGTGACCAGCAGCTCGCCTGCCCCTTGGTTAACCACTTCCTCGGCCCAAGTAAGAGCGTCAAGCCCAGTATTCTCGCGACCCCCACGCACGTAGACATCCCAACCAGGATTGCCCGGATCGCTGCGGCGACGGGCGTCGATCGCCACCACAATACATTGGGCTCCAAAGCGATCGCTGGCCTCTCTAATCAGCTCTGGCCGCTTGACTGCCGCCGAGTTAATGCTGACCTTGTCGGCCCCGGCCCGTAACAATTTTTTAATGGTCTCTAAGGATTGCACCCCCCCGCCCACCGTGAGGGGAATAAACACCTGCTCCGCCGTGCGGTACACCACGTCATAGATAATGTCGCGGTCTTCGTGGGTAGCGGTGATGTCGAGAAACACCAGTTCATCTGCCCCGGCCTGGTTATAGGCCTGGGCTAGCTCTACCGGATCGCCCGCATCGCGCAGGTCGACAAAGTTAACTCCTTTTACCACCCGTCCAGCCTTCACATCTAGACAGGGCACAATCCGTTTCGCCAGCATTGCGTTCTCCTTAGTTTCCCGAGTGGAGCCGTGGGACGGTGGGTGGGTAGGAAGTCAACAGGTGCTGCTGTTGCGCGTTGGTCACATCAAACCATCCTTGGCCCGTCACCCTTTGGCCTCATCCTTCACCCATCTACCCTCACGCCCTAACCCCATTTTCCCCGATCGCAAATTAACCCCTTCCCCCGCTCCACAATAGAGGATTATGACGATCACCAGGGGCCAAGACGCTGATACACTGTCTCTTGGTTTTATCGTTGGACATGCAGTTGGAGCCCTTAGCAGACATGGCTTTAGAGATTGGCCAGAAGGTGAAAGTATCCCGACTACGCGATCGGGTTTCTAAGAATGTAGCGGCTTACCTCGGCAAGCGCGGCGTCGTGAGCCAGTTCAAAATGGTGGACGGCAGCGACGTTGGCGTCGTAGTGGAGTTTGAAGATCGCTACACCACCTGGTTCTTTGAAGATGAGCTGTCTGCAATTCAGTAGCAGACGGCCTCGCCGAGGCAATTTTTGCAGCTGCTAAGATTTGGAGTGCCTCTTTACTGCCCCCCCATTGAAATCAAGGGAAAAACCAAGGGCAGTCAATACGGTGGCAACAGCTTAAGAGCGGGGAATGCCCAGCCAATCTCCCCTTTTAGGCCGATTTCACCGCGACCCAGTCCCCGAGATGATCGGCATAGGTTCCTTAGGGTGCAGACGCGGGGCAAATTTGCTCTGGTGTATTCCTAGGAATGCTTTGAGCAGCGATGACCTGACCAACGCGTAGGCCCAGTTTTTCTATGGCATTAATTCTCACTTACTTGGGTAAGGGCGGCAGCGGCAGTACGACTGTGGCGATCGCCGCCGCCAAACAGCGGGCGCGGGCCGGGCAGCGGGTGCTGCTGGCCATTCAGGATGTAACGCCCGCACCCGCGCTACTGCTGGGCCAGGCTCTGAGCGTAGAACCCCAGGAGCTAGAGCCCAACCTTTGGGCTATGCAGTTTCAAACCGCAGCCCTGCTGGAGCAGAGCTGGGACGAAGTCAAAGCGCTGGAGTCGCAGTACCTGCGCACGCCTTTTCTCAAGGCGGTCTATGGTCAAGAGCTAGGGGTAATGCCGGGTATGGATAGCGCCCTGGCGCTAAACGCTCTGCGGCAGTTCGACAGCAGCGATCGCTACGACGTGATCATCTACGACGGCAGCGATCCGTTGGCCACCCTGCGGATGCTGGGCATGCCCGAAATTCTCGACTGGTACCTGCGCCGGTTTCGCGGCGTGTTTCAGCAGTCCGATGTGGGTCGGGTGATCTCGCCCTTTTTACAGCCCATGGCCTCGGCGGTGCTCGCCGTTGACTGGTCGGGGGATGTGCTCGATCAGCCCACTGGACAGGTGCGATCGCAGCTCGAAGAGGGTCGCCAGGCGGTGACCAACCCCAGCCGCATGGCCGCATTCTTAGTCACCACGCCCACGGCAGGATCGGTGGCGACGGCCCGCTACCTGTGGGGCAGCGCTCAGCAGATTGGGCTGACGGTGGGCGGCGTTTTGGTCAACCATGGCGTGCTCGATGCCGAGCAGATCCACGCCTTTGCGCCCCTGCCCCAGGTGCCCCTGCCCTCGGTCATCGACCAGGGATGGGATGCTGCGGTGGCAGCGCTGCCTGACCCCGCCCAGTGGGCGGCAGCGGCTCCGCGCCCCGTGACCGTGGATGCGGCAGCCAAGACCGTGCGTCTCTTCCTACCCAGCTTCGACAAAACCCAGGTCAAGCTCACCCAGTATGGCCCCGAGGTCACCATTGAGGCGGGCGATCAGCGGCGCAACCTGCTATTGCCCCCCGCACTCCAGGGCAAAGCCGTGGCCGGGGCCAAGTTTCAGGATCAGCACCTAGTGATTTCCTTTAGCTAAGGCGATCGCGTAGACCTTCATAAGGGAATTGCCCCGGCTCCAATGTCATTGATTCTCAGGAAAATCAACCCTCGATTCGGCCAGGGTTTGATTCTGAGTCGAGAAATGTGGCACCGTGGGTAGTGATCGCCTAAGTTTTGCCTAAGTTCTGATCGACGTTGTATCGACCCGTAGCATTCCCTCACCATGGCTGAACCACCGTCCTCAACTCCGGTCAACAACGCTCCAGACCAATCCCCTACTGCTGAAATCGCCCCTGAAGTCGCCTCTGAAATCGCTTCTGGAGCCCAGGGCAACGCCGCCCGCCAGATGTTGGGCATGAAGGGGGCCAAGGCTGGCGAAACCTCGATTTGGAAGATTCGTCTTCAGCTGATGAAGCCCATCACCTGGATTCCGCTGATCTGGGGGGTGGTGTGTGGGGCAGCCTCCTCTGGCCATTACCGCTGGAGCCTGGAGTACGTACTGATTGCAGCGGCCTGCATGCTGATGTCGGGGCCGCTGCTGACCGGCTATACCCAAACCATCAACGACTTCTACGATCGCGACATCGACGCCATCAACGAGCCCTACCGGCCCATCCCCTCGGGGGCGATCTCCATTCCCCAGGTGGTGGTGCAGATTCTGGTGCTGCTGGTGGGGGGCATCGCCGTGGCCTTTGCCCTCGACCGCTGGGCGGGCCACAGCTTTCCCACCATTACCGCCCTGGCCGTAGGCGGGTCGCTGGTGTCCTACATCTACTCGGCGCCGCCGCTGAAGCTCAAGCAAAACGGCTGGCTGGGCAACTACGCCCTGGGGGCCAGCTACATCGCGCTACCCTGGTGGGCGGGCCACGCCCTGTTTGGCACCCTGACCTGGAAGATTGTGGTGCTCACCCTGTTCTACAGCCTGGCAGGCCTGGGCATTGCGGTGGTCAACGACTTTAAGAGCGTGGAGGGCGATCGCCAAATGGGGCTCAAGTCGCTGCCGGTGATGTTTGGCGTCACCACCGCCGCCTGGATTTGCGTGCTGGCGATCGACATCTTTCAGGGGGGCGTCGCCGCCTACCTGATGGCCATTCACCAAAACCTCTACGCGGTGCTGCTGGTGCTGCTGATCATTCCCCAGATCACCTTTCAGGATATGTATTTTCTGCGCGACCCCCTGGGCAACGATGTCAAGTATCAGGCCAGCGCCCAGCCTTTTTTAGTGTTAGGTATGCTGGTAACAGGGCTGGCACTGGGGCACACCGCTCTTTAGGGATCCGCGTAATCACGGCTGTACCCTTGAAGAAATGGCCGAAACCCCATACAGTTCACAGAGGATGTGAAGGGCAACGCTGCTATGGCTCGATCTTGGTTTACCCGGCTGTCGTTTCCTTCGAGGAAATCGTCGCGGCCCTCAGGACGGAGCAGGTCTGGGGCCAGTGTGGCCAACGGTGCGCGGGTCTCTCCACCGCGAGTAGAATCCCAACCTGGCCCATCGGGCGAAAAGCCGGAGTTGCCGCGCCGCTACCGGCCTCTCTTTTTGCGTCCCCTATTTTGGCTGGTGCTGCTGGCTGGGGCAGGCATTGCCGGGGGCGGCACTCGCGCCTACCGCGTGTTCGAGACCACCAACGCTAACCTGCCCGACCCCGACCAGGCTCTCACCTATCAGCGCGACGGCACCGTCACCATGGTCTCGGCGGACGGGGTAATTTTGCAGAAGCTTGGCCCCGCCACCCGCGAAACCATTACCTATGAGGCCATGCCCGAGCACCTGGTGGAGGCATTTATTGCCTCCGAAGACCAGCGCTTTTATGAGCACGACGGCGTTGACTACCGCGGCATTGCCCGCGCCGCCTGGGCTAACGTGCAAAACCGCGAGCTGGTGGAAGGAGCCAGCACCATTACCCAGCAGCTGGCCCGCATCGTCTTTCTCGACCAGGAGCGCAGCTTTCAGCGCAAGATTAAAGAGGCCATGATGGCCACTAAGCTCGAAGACAGTCTGACCAAAGAGCAAATTGTTGAGCGCTACCTCAATCTGGTGTACCTGGGGTCTGGGGCCTACGGCGTGGCCGACGCCTCCTGGGTGTACTTTGGCAAAACTATCGATCAGCTCACCGTAGCCGAGTCGGCGATGATTGCCGGTATGGCCCCCGCCCCCAGCCTGTATTCCCCCACGGTCAATGCTGAGGCCGCCCGCAGTCAGCGCGATCGCGTCATTCGCCGCATGCTGTCCACCGATGTGATCAGCGGTGTCGAGGCAGAAGAAGCGATCACGACAGAGGTATCGGTCACCCCCAATCAACCCAAGTTTCTCTACAGCGAGTTTCCCTATTTCACCATCTATATTCAAAAGCAGCTGGAGGCGCTGCTGCCCCCCGACCAGCTAGAGGCAGGGGGGCTAACCGTCGAGACCACTCTCAATGTAGTTTGGCAGCGCCGGGCGGAAGAAACCGTTGAAGACGCCGTCGCCCGCTACAGCGGTTGGCAGAATGTGGGACAGGTATCGCTGGTGGCGGTGGATCCCCGCAATGGCGAAATTAAAGCCATGGTGGGGGGCACCGACTTCACCAGCGAAAACCAGTTCAACCGGGTGACCCAGGCCCAGCGACAGCCGGGCTCCACGTTTAAGACCTTTGTGTACGCGGCGGCGATCGCAGGCGGCATGTCGCCCTACAAAAACTACATGGATGCCCGCTACGTGGTTGATGGCTATGAGCCTAAGAACTACGGCAAAAACTACAGCGGCGGCATGGATTTACTCCAGGCCCTGCGCAACTCGGTCAACATTGTAGCGGTCAAGCTGCTGGTGGATGTAGGCTTTGACCCAGTAGTTGAGCTGGCGGGGCGTATGGGTATTGAGTCCCCCCTGCTGCCCGCCTATTCCCTGGCCCTGGGCACCTCTGAGGTCAACCTGCTAGAGCTCACTAGCGCCTACGGCACCCTGGCCAACAAAGGTATCCATCGCCCTGCCCACGGCATTCGTCGGGTGCTGAACAGCAGTGGCGAAGTGATCTACGAACGCCCCAATGAGTCAGAGCAGGCCATTGACGCCAACAGCGCCGCCATCATGACCTGGATGCTGCGCGGTGTTGTGGAGGGGGGCACCGGCAGCAATGCCTACCTGGGGCGGCCAGTGGCGGGCAAGACCGGCACTTCCGAATCCTATCGTGACCTGTGGTTTGTGGGCTACATTCCCCAGCTGGTGGCGGGCGTATGGATGGGCAACGACGACAACACCCCCACTAGCGGTGCCAGCAGCATGGCGGCATCGGTCTGGCGCAGCTTCATGGCCAAGCTCACCGACGATATTCCTGTAGAGCAGTTTCCGAGCGTGCCCCGGCTGGGCGGGCGCAAGGGCAGCATTACCCTCAGCCCGGTCAAACCCGGTCGCGTGATTGCTGAAAAAGGCCCTTCTCAAGCCTCAGAGTCGGCCTCTAGCTCTAGTGGGGGAGAAAGCCGCCGGGCGCGGCGGGAAGAGAGCAACTCTAGCAGCAGCGAATCGGCACCAGCACCGGCCTCAAGCGACAGCTCCAACAACAGCTCGCCAGCACCCGCCGAATCAGCCGCCCCCGTCATTACTGAAGATCCACCTGCCCCCGAGCCCCAGGCTCCCCCACCTCAGCCCGTCAATACGGCTCCGGTGGCCCCGGCCCCAGTGGCCCCGGCTCCCGCTCCGGCCCCGCCCCCCATTGTGTCGCCGCCACCGCCCCTGGAAGCTCCGCCGCCAGTCGGTGGGGAATAGACCTTGGGGTAGAGCCCTGGAGCTTGCCAATGCCTATGGCTCCTTCAAGGGTCAGACCTGGGAGTGATCCCTAGGGATGGCTTGGCATCGTAGGATGATACACAACTGATTTCGGAGTTTAATTTGGCTATGTCACTTTATTTTGCGATCGCAGGCGAAGCTGGTGCAGGTTCGTCGTTTGTGCTGGTGTATGTAGTGGGCTTTATCGCCGCCGTCAGCATTGGCTCCATCGCTTGGTACAACTCCAAGCGCCCTGCTGGCTGGGAAAACAAAGAAAAACCCGACTTCGTTCCCACCGTCAAGCCTGAGGAAGGCGAAGAGGGCTAGGTCATCCAAACCCGAAAACCGCTCCAGCCTCGGCCCCACCATAGGCCAGAGGCGGCTGGGGTATGTTCTAGCGATCGCGCTGCCGTCTGAGTCTAGCTTGGGCGGTGGTTGCTTTTAGCAGCTCTCCACCTAGCCTGGGTGTCTTTGCAAAGCCAAACGTCCATCAAACCATGCTCAATCGACCACCCGCAGTCGTCCCTGGCGAATCGCTTCGAACACTCGCTGGGCAGTGGCGTGGTCTTGGTTGCTGAGGGTGGGTTGGCTGAGCAAAATTTCCATTAGCTCTCGCTGCACCTGGCGACTGATGCGGCGATCGGCAAAGATTTGATCGACGAGGGCTTTAAGGGATTGGCTCGTGGTTTGAGGCATGGTGACGACCTGAGCTAATTGAGGCTATAACCAATATCGCCTGTAGGCATCAACTGCAAGGTGATATAACCTCCCCTGAGGCATGATCCTCAACGGGTCAAGGCGTGATTGATAGCAGCGCAACAGGTGGTTTAAATCACTAGATAAGCAGTTGCCGTGGAGTAAGGCTGGGCTGCTTTACGGATTGGCTGAGCCAAAGGAAACGACTGGCTAGGCTACCTGAACTCCTTAGATGCCAAGACGCGAGCGAATGTTCCTGGCCAAGTCGGATTGAGCCAGAACAGCTTCTAGGTGCTTTGCCGCTGGCGATCGCCCCAGTAGCGTACATATTCAGCTATCCCCGCCAGCAGGGCTGAGCCCAAAATTAGCATCACGCTGAGGGCGTTGATATCGGGCTTTACCCCCGTGCGCACCCGGCTAAAGATCTCAATGGGCAGCGGGTTGGCACCGCCCCCAGCGGTAAAGCTGGAGATCAGCAGGTCATCCATGCTGAGCACAAAGGCCAGTAGGCAACCGGCCAAAATCCCCGGTGCCAGTTGGGGCAGCAGCACTTTGAACATCGCCTGGGTGTGGGTTGCCCCCAAATCTAGAGCAGCCTCTTCGAGGTTGGGGTCAAGACGCTGGAGGCGGCTAGACACCACCACCGCAATGTAGGCCAGGCAAAACACCATATGCGCTGCAATGATGGTGCCCAGGCTGAGGGGCACCGCCACCGACGCCAAAAACACCAGGGTCGCCACTGCGATCGCAATGTCAGGAATAATCAGCGGCAGATACGACATGCCCCGATACAGTCCCTTGCCCGGAAATCGGTAGCGGGCTAGACCAATCGCCATCAGCGTGCCCAGCACCGCCGAAATCGCTACCGCTACGATCGCGATGATCAGACTATCTTGCAGGGCGGCCAGCAGGCGGCGATCGCTAAACAGCGCCCGATACCACCGCAAACTAAAGCCGCCCCAGCTGGCACTGTAGCGCGAGTCGCTAAAGCTGTACGCCCCCAGCACAATGATTGGGAAGTACATGAAAGCGTACATCAGCGCGGTGAAGAGGCTAGGCCAGGTGACGGGGCGGGAGGGCATGGGCGGGGGGTTAGTAGGTGGGGAAGGTGGAGGAGATGGGGGGCTACGAATTTTGGATTTGCGATTTTGGATTTTAGGTAGGTTAGGGACAGACATAGGTCTGTCCTGGCGCGGGGTGAATGGATAGGTGGATGGGGAATCAAGCTTCGGTGACGGTGTTGCGATCGCCGTAGCGGATCAGGAGGGCGATCGCCAGGCTGACCGCCAAAATCAGCACCATGCTCAGGGCAGAGCCAAACCCCCAGGCGCGGGTAGGGCCGAGAAACTGGTTATAAATTAGCCGAGAGATATTCATCGACGAGGCCCCACCGAGCAGCGTGGGCACGACAAAATCGCTCAGGGTGCTAATGAACACCAGCAGACTGGCCGCCGCAATGCCGGGCAGGGTTTGGGGTACAGTAATTTTCCAAAAGCTTTGGCGGGGGGTGGCCCCCAGGTCAGCGGCGGCCTCTAGCAGCCGAATGTCGAGCTTTTCGAGCGATGCATAGAGAATCAGCACCATGTAGGGCAAAAAGCTGTAGGTGAGGCCAATAAACACCGCCGTAGGCGTATTCAGCCAGTTTTGGGCGGGTAGCCCAATCGCAGTCAGCATCCCGTTGAGCACGCCGCTGGGGCGCAAAATGGTCGTCCAGGCGTAGGCCCGCAGCAGCGACGATGTCCACAGGGGCAGAATAAACGCCACCAGCAGCAGGTTGCGCCACCGCTGGGGCGACATCAGCGCCAGCCAGTAGGCCACCGGAAACCCCAGCACCAGGCACAGAGCCGTAGAGCCCACTGCAAACGCCAGCGATCGCCCAATCACCCGCAGGTACACCGGCTGCAAAATTTGTAGGTAGTTGCCCAGGCCGTAGCCGCCGCTGGGCTGCCCCAGCCGCAGCCCCGGCACGAGGCTGATTTCAAGAATGAGCAGGGTGGGCAGCACCAGCAGTACCAGCAGCCATACCCCCGCTGGCCCCAGCAGCGTCACCGGCCCCAACCAACGCCGGGGGGCGAGGCGATCGGCCCAGGCGGGTGAGGGGGTGGGTGAGGAGGCAGGGGTCATGGGGGAGGAGCCTGTAGAAATGCAAAATTCAAAATTCAAAGTTCAAAGTTTTGAATTTTGAACTTTGAATTTTCTAAGCGCTGGTCACTTCAGTCCAAAACTGGTCAAACAGATCGGTGCTAGCGGTATCGACGGCCACAATGCCTTCGCTCTTGGCCAGAACTTCCTCGGCGGGGTAGAGGTCTTCGTTGTTTTGAATGTCGGCGGGCAGCAGGTCAAAGGCGGCCTGGTTGGCGGTGGCAAAGAACAGACGCTCTACGGCGGCGCTGGCCACCTCTGGCTCCAGCAGAAAGTTGATCCACTGGTAGGCGGCATCGACATTGGGGGCGGTGGCGGGGATGGCCAGGGTGTCGGTCCACAGGGATGCCCCGCTGGCGGGGATAATGTACTGCATGCGGTCGTCTTCGAGGGTGAGAGCGATCGCATCGCTGGAGTAGGCCATCGACACGCTCAGGTCGCCGCTGAGCAGCTCATTCTCAAAGCCGGTGGTCTTAAAAGCGGCGATATGGGGTCTCAGCTCTAGCAGTCGGTTGTAGGCCGCTTCAATTTCGGCGGGATTGTTGGAGTTGTAGGAGTAGCCCAGCGACTTGAGGGTGGCCCCTAGGGTTTCACGCATGTCATCGAGCATGGTGATGCGGCGGGAGAGGTCGGCCTGGTTATCCCAAAGAAAGTCCCAGTCGGCGGGTTCGCCGGGGGAGGCATCGCGG
This sequence comes from Leptolyngbya sp. CCNP1308, assembly GCF_034932455.1. NCBI lineage: Bacteria > Bacillati > Cyanobacteriota > Cyanophyceae > Leptolyngbyales > Leptolyngbyaceae > Leptolyngbya > Leptolyngbya sp. CCNP1308. Next base: position 221,410 of record NZ_JAYGIH010000073.1, read on the forward strand.
TTGTAGAGCAGGCCCGTGGTACCCCAGCAGAAGGGAACGCTGTGGGCATTGTTGGGGTCGTAGGCGGGGTTGGCCCACTGGGCTTTGAGATTCTCTAGCCCGGTAATGCGGCTTTGATCGAGTTCGGTAAGCAGGCCTAGCTCCAGCATTTCCGACACCATATAGTCGGAGGGATAGATGATGCTGTAGGCATCGCCGCCCCCGGCCTGAAGGCGGGTGAGCATGACCTCGTTGGAGTCAAAAATATCCACCACGACCGGAATGCCCGTGCGCTCGGTAAAGGCTGCCGCCAGACCGTCATCGGTGTAGTTGGCCCAGGTGTAAATGTGCAGGGTGCCGTCGTTGGCGCCCCCACCCGCCGGTGGCCCCGCCAGGTTTTGGCGACAGTTGGCCGCAGTCAGACCGGCCACAACCGCTGCTGACCCTTGCAAAAACCGCCGCCGACTTACGGCAGCCCGGCGTGAGCAGGGGGGAGTGTGTAGTCGCGTTCCAGGCACAGGCATTCTCCGGAGGGAAGGGGGACAGCGGCGATCGCAGGGAAAGGGGGACGACCTATCTTTAGTTTCCCTATCTTTAGTTTCTAAGTATATGGCGATGCGCCTGGAGTAACGCTCAAAAGCGGCGATCGCAGCCCCAGAGCCACTTAACGCTCAGGCCGCGTCGAGCACCAGGCAGTCGTCGGCGGCCCAGTGGACATACACAGCGGTATCGACCCCGACTAACGACTCAGCCCGGTTGGGCTGGCGCACCATCAGAGTTTCGCCTGAACCCAGGCGCACCATGCAGTGCAGGTGAGTACCCAGGTACATGAGGTGGCTAATCTGCCCCTGATAGCAGTTATTGGCCGCCGCCGGCGCACTGAGGCTGAGGTTAATTTTTTCGGGGCGCACGCTCACGACCACGCTCTGGGCGGCGCTGCTGCTGGCTGTGCAGGCCAGCACTCGCAGACCGCTGTCGGTGGTGACCTGAACCTGGCGGGGGTGGGGCTGGTCGATCTGCCCCGGCAGCAGGTTGGTGTCGCCAATAAAGTCGGCTACAAAGGCGGTGCTGGGTCGGTCGTAGATGTCGCTGGGGGTGCCGATCTGCTCAATTCGGCCGTTGTTCATCACGGCGATGCGGTCAGAAAGCGCCAGCGCCTCCTCCTGATCGTGGGTCACCATAATAAAGGTAATGCCCAGCTGGCGGTGCAGATTGGTCAGCTCCACCTGCATCTGCTTGCGCAGCTTTTGATCTAGAGCCCCCAGGGGCTCGTCGAGCAGCATTACCGCTGGACGGTTGACCAGGGCGCGGGCCAGGGCAACCCGCTGCTGCTGTCCGCCCGACAGCTGAGCCGGGTAGCGGTTGGCCATGGCTTCTAGGCGCACCAGGCGCAGGGCTTCGGCAACGCGATCGCGCACCTGTGCCGTTCCCATACGGCGAATTTTGAGCCCAAAGGCAATGTTGTCTTTGACCGTCATATGGTCAAACAGGGCATAGCTTTGAAAGACGGTGTTGACCGGGCGGCGATGGGCGGGCACGGTGCTGACGTTGGCTCCCTGAATCATCACGTCGCCAGCGGTGGGGGTTTCAAAGCCGGCAATCAGGCGCAGGGTAGTGGTTTTGCCGCAGCCCGAAGGACCCAAAATACTGAAGAACTCGCCCTGACGCACCGCCAAGTCGAGATCGCGAACGGCCACCTCTGACCCAAAAGCCTTAACCACCTGCCGCAGCTCAACATCCGGCTGGGTGGCCGGGGTCGCCGTCGTCGCCGCAGAATGCACCATCTGAGCCATGGTCGTTTCTCCTGGGTTCACCCCAACTGTAGCGATCGCCCCCATGAGAGACAAGTCGCTGCCGTCACAACCACTGCCTAGGTTTCAGACCGATACCCGAGCAGTACTGCCTATACTTTACCCACCCTGGCGATCGCCGACGCATTCTGCCCCAAAAAAGCCGCTATTCCCCACCTTAGCCCCCAAAAAGACGGCATCGGGAAGCCAGCAAAACGTTACCATGGCACCAGATAGTGCTCGGGAGTACAAATATGCCCGCCAACCTTGCCCAGTCGCTGCTTCAGCGCCGTCGGCCCACCCTGGTGTGGGCCATGGCGATCGCCGCTGGGGTTGCGATCGCCGGGTGCCGCCCCAGCCCCCCTCCCCAGAGCGAAACCCTCAACCCCACGCCGCCACCTCCCGCCGACTCTGCCCCTGAGACTCCCGCCGCGCAGCCCACTGAATCCCCAACGCCAACCCCAGCGGCCCCATCGAACACCCCCACCGCCACCCTGCCCAATGCCCTAATTCGAGAATGGCAGCCCCTGAGCAATGTGCTGTTGGCCTTTGGTTCCATGACCCTGACGCCCGACCAGGTGCAGTGGAGCAGTGGACAGGTCAGCCCCTACACCCTGATTAGCACCGAGGGGGGCTACCTACTGGAGCTAGAGGCCAGCCCCAGCTTTTACGACACCCAAAACCGCTACATCAAGCTGATTCCCAAAGCCGACGCCACTGCCGAGTCCATTGAGGTGGCCTTTTATCCGGACGATACCCAGCTCCAAAACGACGAATACATTATGTATGGCGGCTACTTCGCCGAGTAGCCGTTTATTCCCTTTATTCGGCGCAAAAAATAGGGCAGATGCGCCCAATCTTCGCATCTGCCCCGTTAGTTAAGCGTCTTCTCGACTGAAGAACCGTGAACCTCTACCCACCAAAAGAATCGGGTTTTGGCAAGAAATTGGCCTACTCCTCCTGCCGACCTCGATTCTCCAGGATCTCCTGCACCGCCTCACTGGGGGTGTACTGATAGCCAAAGGTCGACTGATCCGAGTCATCCAAAATCTGCGGCGTCAGCAGCACAATTAGCTCTCGGCGCTGGTTGTCTGTAACCGTACTGCGGAACAGCGCCCCCAGGATGGGAATATCGCCCAGGATGGGAATCTTGTTGATGCTGTTACGCTCTGACTCTTGGATAATGCCGGAAAGCAGCAGAGTTTGACCATCACGAATCCGCACCTGGCCGGAGCTGATCTGGCGCTCTGACAGCAGGAAGAACGTGCCAGCATCACTGGTGAAACTGTCGGTCGGGGCCGAAATACTAGGAGCCACCGAGAGCGACACAAAGCCATTGTCATCGATGCGATCGACGTCAATTTGCAAAATCAAGCCCGCCGGCTCAGTCTCAATATCCAGGGTGGTTAAGGTTCCCGTCTCGGTCACCTCAATGGTTTGCGTCAGCTCAGTCACCACATCTTGGGTTAGCTGAACCGTAGCCGTCTGCCCCTCCTGCACAATTAGAGTGGGGTCAGTAATAATCTTACCGTTGCCGTTCTGCACCGTCCCCAGAAGCTGAGCCAAGAAATTACCGGAGGTGTTATTTTGACCAGGGCCACCTAGCGTACGCGGCAGGATTGGCGTGCCCGTGGGGGTTTGCTGGTCTAGCGGGCTAGGTGTACCGCCGTCACCAATATTGAGAATACCGAGACCGCCAGCGCTGAGCACCCCAAACAGCCCGTTTTGGAAAGAGAAGCTGGTGCCAAAGGCATCGAGAGCATTGAGATCGATATCAATAACTCTGACGTTGACTGCCACCTGTCGCCGACGTAGGTCAATGCGAGTGAGTTGCTCGGTGGCAATGGCGACTAGGTCGGCCCGGCCAACGAGGGTAACTGAATTGGTGCGCTCATCGGCGACCACCTGCAACCCGCGCAGAATGCCTTGGCTATCTTCGTAGTCAACCCGGCTAACCTCAATTTGATCGACCGTTGAGGTCTCTGTTTGGGTAATTGGGGGAGTACCCTCGGCGACGGTTACAGCATTGACGTTGGTGACCAAGCGCTCTCGGCTGACAGCGCTCTCCGCCCCCAGAGCGACTAGAAAGTTAGTGGCTACGGCAGCATCAACTTGATTCAGCCGCAGGGTTCTAGCGGTGACGTTCTGAGCTGAAACCGGCAGAGTCGGCCCCACATAAACGCTGCGGCCCACCCGGTTAGCCTGCAAGCCAGTCACCCGCAAGACATGGTTAAACACGTCTTGCACAGACTCATTTTCAATATCTAGGCTGACAGGCGGGCCATCAGCACTGGCGGCAGTGGCATCTCCAGTCGTCGTTGTTCCCCCGGCGGGAGTAAAGACCAGGTTGAGGCCTGCCGCCCGTGCTAGCAGCGACAAAACCTCGCGGGCCGGGGCATCCCGCAGCAGCAGCTTGGGAATCCGCTCGTTGCTGCCCAGGTTGATGCTGTTAAAGGAGGGTACCCCTTCCGCTACAGAAATGTCGCCAATCGGAGGTGCCACGGCGCGGGGTAAAAACGGCGGCACTTGCTGCACCTGGGGGCGTGGTACCGGAGCCCCATCAATGATGACTTCGGGGTTGGGCACTAGCACGTCGGGGCTAGCCGGGGTGGGCACCTCTGGAGCCGCTTCGGGGGCTGGCTCTGGGGCCGCTTGGGCCACGGTGGGAGGAGCAGCCGGAGCAGGCACAGTCTCTAGCTCAGCGGGCACTGGGGTAGGGACCTGGGCGGTCTCACCGTCATTGCGAATTGACAGCACCACCTGGTTGTCGCTGGACTCCACTGCGCCCACAGGGGGCTGGCTGGTACCACTGACGGTAATGCGAACGCTATTGGCATCGAGGGGCACCACAGACACCTGACTGATGCCGGGAGCGGGGTTAGCCTGGGTAAAGCTGCCGCCATCGGGCAGGTTGAGCTGGGCGCGAGTAATATCGGCCTGTAGGGTATTGCCCTGACTGACAGTAAAGACGCTGCTGTTGTCGCCGCCCTCAGTCTCAAACACCAGATCTAGCCCGGTGGCGGTGGGGTTGAGGCGGACATTGGTAATGCTGGTCACTGAGGCCAGGCTAGGCTGGGCGGCTAGGGCAACCAGTGCGCTGCCAAGCAAGATTGGGTGCAGGTTCATTAGACGGTTCACGGTTCACTCCTCCATCACAGATGCGGCGGGGCCGCGCGGGGTTTGACTGGGCTAGGTGGGTAGATCGGGCGGTGGCAGTAGCAGCGGGGCTCCAAAGATTGGGCTAGCCACCCTCGGGCGGCGGCGCACCTTCGACGGGGGCTTCACCCTCGGCGGGCGGCGGGGCGGGCGGCTCGGGCGGCACGCTGGGGTCACCAATGGGCACGAGCACTTCGAGGGTGTAGTCGGTGAGCAGCAGGCGGCTGATGCCCAGCAGATCCTCTTCGGTAGCATCGGACGGCGGCGGCGCAATACTCTGCTGCATATCTTTAATAATGATCAGCGGCTCTAGACGCTCAATGTTGCGCATAATGCTGAGCGTTTGGGGAAACAGCGCCTGCATTGACACATCGACGGTGACGCGCTCTAGCTTGCCGTTGAGTTCTGGGCCAAGGTCAGTGACCGGCTCTGGCGGGCTGGGGTTAAACCGCAGCAGCTCAGAAGAAAAGAGCTGCTTTTGCACCTGGGGAGTAGCGGCAAATTGGGTTCTGACCCGCTGGATCTGCTCTCGGGTGAGCCCTAGGGCAGCCAACTGGGCATTGTCCAGACGAGCTGGGTCTGCCCGCAGCACATCTGCGATCGCAGCGTTGCTATTCTGAATTTGCTGATTGATGTCGAGCAGCAGGGTATCGAGGGTCTGGGAACCGCCGAGCAGGCTGTAGACCCCTACCCGCTGCTCAAGGGCCGAATTAAGCTCGGCCTGCAGGGCGGCGCGATCTTGGAGACTGGCCCGCTGCTGGTCAACCTGAGCCTGCTTTTGGGTAACTTCGGCCTCCAGAGCGGTTTTTTGCTCCACTACGGGCTTGACCACAAAGTTGTATAGGGCAAAGGAGCCAATCAGCCCCAGCACCGCCAGGGCAATGCCCTGCGCCTTGGGGGTAAGCTCAATACCAAAGACCGTAGGATAGGTAGGGCCGACTTCTAAGGCCTGATTCTCGTCGGCGGGAAGGAAATCACCAGCTGCGGTCATTCGATCACTCCTTTTTCTCTCAGGGCCTGAAGACGGGTCACTAGACCGACGGTACCCTGGCGCTCAAGCTCATCCACCAGCTGGGAGGCTGGGGTATCGGTGATGTTGGCACCGATGGTGTAGTCGATCAAAAAGTCAGGGTCGCCCACCGCAGTGCCCGGGCAGCGGCCCTGGGTTTGGGGGTCGAGCAGGGTGGGCTGCTGCTGAGCTTGACTGATGGCTACGGTATCTGACTGCAACAGGGGCGATCGCTGGAGCACCAGGGCAAAATCGTTAATTTCGTCGTAGGAGCAGGCCACACCATTGATAGACAGCCCATCAACCGACTCTACTTCAACGGCAGGGTCAGTTTGCTCGGGGGTAGTCGTCGTCTGGTTGAGACTGACGATTTGGACTCGGGCCGGGGTGCGGGTGCGAATATCTTGCAGCAGCGCCGACCAAGGCAAAATATCGTTAAAGACTGCCACAAAAGCGTTAATTTCGGCGCGAACCAGGTCGATTTGCCCCTGAATACCGCTAATTTCCTGAAGCTGGCTCTGGAGCTGCGCCGTTTCGGCATCTAGTTCAGCACTGCGGGTTCGAAGCTGATTTACCTGGCTGCGAGTCACCACCCAGTAGCCGCCCACCAGCGCCAAAGGCACCAGCGCCGCCGCCAACCCTAAAAACAGCGGCCTGCGATCGCCCGGGGCCACCCCGCCACCCCGAGCCCGGGGCTTGGCCTCAAAGACGCGAACTTCGCGATCCTTGAGAAAATTAATATCGAGACCGTACATCGCTACACCTCCCGCATGCCGAGACCGATTACTGTTGCTAACCCTGCCCGCTGACTCTCGGGAATGTCTTCTGCCACTTCCAGCGACAGCGCCGAAATCGGGTCGATCTGGCTAGCGGGCAGACTGAGCCGCTGGGCCAGAAATTCGTCGAGTTGGCCAATGGAAGCCCCTGGCCCAGCCAGCAGCAACTGAGCCACCTCCATGTCTTCCCCCTGGTTGAGGTAGAAGTCAATAGAGCGGCGCAGTTCGTCAGATAGCTCGCCCAGCACCCGCAGCATCGCGGTGGTGCCAGGATTAGTGTTGCCCATCTGGGGCGCACCCACGGTATCCATGGTTTGAATGGGCACCGTCATGCCCTGGAGCAGCTCGGTATTGCGGGAGGGAGGCAAATTCATGGCCCGGCTGAGGGCGCTCTGAATCTGAAAGGTGCCAATGGGTACGGTGCGCGAGAAGTGGGGCACCCCATCGACCACAATGGAAATTTCGGTGTTTTCGAACTCGATATCGACCACGGCGGCGGCCTCCTGGGGCGTAAACTGCCGCAGCTGCTCGCGAATCGTGCGAATCAGGGCAAAGCTAGAGGTTTCGAGCACGTTGAGCGCTAGCCCCGCCTGCTGAAACACCTCAATGTAGGGATCGGTGAGGTCTTTGCGCACCGCCACCAGCAGCACCTGCACCTTCTCGATGCCGTCTTCATCGACAAAATAGCCGAGCTTTTGGTAGTCAACATCGGCCTCTTCGCGGGGGAAGGGCAGGTAGAGACTGGCCTCCTGGTTGAGCACCATTTCGCGCAGTTCGTTGTCGTCGAGCTCGGCGGGCACCGGAATGACGCGGGTAATGGCCCGGCCCGGAATAGCGGTGGTGGCCTGCTTGACCTTGAGCTTGCTCTCAGTGAGCACCGTTTGAATGGCATCGGCCATGGCGGCGGTGTCTAAGATTTGGCCTTCCTCGTAGATGCCCTCGGCCAATTCTACCGAGGCCAGGGATTCTAACTTAAGCGAGGCTCCCTGCTTTTTTAGGCGGGCCAAATTAACTCTCTCGGGGGTGAGCTCGATACCAACTCCCCGAGGCTTGCGACTAAAAATGGCTTTGAAACTATCCACGGTAGTATCCGAAAAACAGGTGGGTAACCAGAAAACCTGCCTGGTTTAAATGACAACCAAGCAGACCCAAACGAGCCCGTTTCTTTCCTTCGAAAAGCCATTCTCAGGCACTCAAGAAGAGATCCAGCGGCCCAGCAATCGTCCCTGGGGGAAAAGTGCTAACGAATGGTACACAATTTAATTCAGATTTTCCACTTTTCTTGTTCAAGCACTAGTTTCTGAGTCGGAAGATAGATAAACCTATCTCTCCTGCCCCTACACCCAATGGTTTTGCCGTTGCTCCTGAGGTAATGCCGAGCCAGCGAAGGCCCGGTATCATCCGCGATGTTACACACAATTTCGAAAAGTGAGCACTTAATATTGAGAAACTATGGCCCTGTCGCTGTATTTCTTTACGCGCTGTCTTGATCTTTACGCCTGGAGTAACTTGTTATGACCACCCCGCTGTCGCCCCTAGCACCCCTAGGCACCCCCCTGAACGAAGAGGCCCAGCGCCTGCTGCTGCTGGGGTCGGGGGAGCTAGGTCGAGAGGTGGCCCTAGAGGCGGTGCGCCTGGGGCTGGAGGTGGTAGCCGTCGATCGCTATGACCATGCCCCGGCCATGGCTGTAGCTCACCGTAGCCACGTCATCGACATGCTAGATGGCAACCGGCTGCGGCAGGTAGTAGAAACCGAGCGGCCCAGTCTGATTGTGCCGGAGGTGGAGGCGATCGCCACCGATACTCTAGTCGCCCTAGAGGCCGAAGGCTGGCGAGTCATCCCCACCGCCCGCGCCACCCAGCTCACGATGAACCGCGAGGGCATTCGGCGGCTGGCGGCAGAAGAACTGGGGTTAAAGACCTCACCCTTTCGCTTTGCCGGGACTGAGGCGGAATATTTAGAGGCTATCCAGGCCATTGGCCTGCCCTGCGTGGTGAAGCCGATCATGAGTTCGTCGGGCAAGGGCCAGAGCACCGTGCGCCAGGAGTCTGAGGTGCTGTCGGCGTGGAACTATGCGGGGGAAGCGGGTCGGGGCAAGAGCGATCGCGTCATCGTCGAAGGCTTCGTACCCTTTGATACCGAGATCACGCTGTTGACCGTGCGGGCGATCGACGGCACCCACTTTTGCCCCCCCATCGGCCACCGCCAGGAGGCCGGCGACTACCGCGAGTCGTGGCAGCCCTGTGCCCTGCACCCCGACACCCTAGCCGCCTGCCAGAACATGGCGAAGGCGGTTACCGACGCCCTGGGGGGGTGGGGGCTATTCGGGGTGGAGCTATTCATTGCAGGGGAATCCCATCAGCCTCAGACCGTGTACTTCAGTGAAGTCAGCCCCCGACCCCACGATACCGGCATGGTGACGATGGTGAGCCAGCACCAGTCAGAGTTTGAGCTGCACGTGCGAGCGATTTTGGGCCTGCCCATTGGCGAGATTACCCTGGTGCAGCCAGGGGCCTCGGCGGTGATTTTGGCATCTGGCAAGAGCGACCATCCCCAATATTCTGGCCTGGACAGAGCACTGCAAGTGCCCACCAGCAAGGTGCGGTTGTTTGGCAAGCCCACTGCCCACCCCAACCGCCGCATGGGGGTGGCCCTGGCACTGGGGGATACGGTGGAAGAGGCCAAGGAGCGGGCGATCGCCTGTGCAAATGCCGTACAGGTGATTCTATAAACCCCCCACCACAACCGCCCAAATTAAGCGAAAATGAACAACCGTGATGGCTGTACCCTGACCGCTGCGTTCTTCCTAATTCTTTTTTCGCCATGAGACTCCGCCCCTACGCCCGCTTTGGTCTGTTTGCCCTGCTCGGCCTGATGATGAGCTGGCTTGTGGCCTGCGGGGGTGGACAGCCTAGCGCCACCGCCCCTACCGAGGGCGGCAGTCAAGAGGTCGAGTTTTGGACGATGCAGCTCCAGCCCGACTTTACCGACTACTTCAACGGGCTGATTGCCGACTACGAAGCGCAAAACCCCGACGTCACCGTGCGCTGGGTCGATGTGCCCTGGGCCGACATGCAGAGCAAGATTCTCACCGCCGTCACCGCTGGCACCGCCCCCGACGTGGTCAACCTCAACCCCGACTTTGCCGCCCAGTTAGCCAGCCGCAACGCCTGGATGCCGCTGGATGACAAAGTGCCCGCTGACGCCAAGCAGGTCTATCTGCCCAATATCTGGGAGGCCAACACCCTCAACGGCCAGAGCTTTGGCATTCCCTGGTATCTGACTACCAACGTCACCCTGCACAACCAGGAATTGCTGGAGTCCGCTGGGGTCGAGCCACCCACCACCTACGCTGAGCTGGCCGAGGTGGCCCGCCAGGTAAAAGAAAAAACCGGCAAGTACGCCTACTTCACTACCTTTGTGCCCGAAGATTCTGCCGACGTGCTGCAATCCTTTGTGCAGATGGGGGTCGAGCTGGTGGATGACCAGGGCCAAGCTGCCTTCGACACCGACGCGGGCCGCGCCGTCTTCCAGTATTGGACTGACCTCTACCAGCAGGAGCTGCTACCCCAGGAGGTGCTGACCCAGGGCCATCGCCGGGCGATCGAGCTGTTCCAGGCTGGGGAAGTGGCGCTGCTATCTACCGGGGCAGAATTTTTCCCCACGATTGAGGCTAACGCCCCCGACATTGCCGCCGTCACAGGCAGCGGCCCCCAGATCACCGGCGACACCGGCAAGACCAATGTCGCGGTGATGAATGTTGTGATTCCCGCCGGTACCAACGTGCCCGATGCGGCGATCGATTTTGCGCTGTATGTCACCAACGATGCCAACCAACTCAGCTTTGCCAAGGCCGCTAACGTGCTGCCTTCCACCGCTGGTGCTCTAGAGGACGCCTACTTTGCTGCCGAGGGCACTAAGGGGGTGGAGAAGGCGCGATCGGTTAGCGCCGAGCAGATGAACCAGGCCGAGGTGCTAATTCCGGCGATGGATGGAGTTAAAGAACTGCAAGCGATCATCTACGACAACCTACAAGCCGCCATGCTGGGCCAAAAAACCGTGGATCAGGCCGTCAGCGGTGCCGCCACCGCGTGGAACGCTCGGTAGTGATAGTTCTGATCGGGAAAGCTCCGTTTGCCAAAGCTCAGCTAAATTCCACTGTCTCCAGCTTCGGCAATTCGTAGCAGCGTTTTCTCACCGATCGCAGCATGCCTAGGGTGATCGACTAACCCTGTATCCAGCAGCACCACGCCAAAGAAAATGGCCCATCCCAAAGCTCGCCGCAGGGTAGCCTCAGACAGGAAGCCGTAGGCAGCGATCGCATCCAGTCGAGCATTTCTATCGTCAAATAGCATCCACACTGCGGCCAGATCGGTGGCGCGATCGCCCGATGTCATATCGCCCCAGTCGATGATGCCGGTCAGCAAGCCATCTTTGACCAGAATGTTGCGAGGGTGAAGATCGCCGTGGAGCCATATTGCCGGAGTGTCGATCGGTGCATTCAAGGCTGCCTGCCACAAGGTTTTGAGGGTGGGTGTGATCAGGTCGGTTTTGGTTTCTAGACGCGCCAAACGCTCAGCAATCGCCGCCGCCCGGTCTTGCAGCGGCACGCCGCGAAAGGGATTCTTGGGCGCATCGGTCGGCGCGGGGGTATGTAGAGCCCGAAGAAATTCCCCAAAGCGGCTAGCCTGCCCTGGATGGGGCGGTTCTAGATCGGCGGGGCTGCCGTTGAGCCAGGGCAAGACACTCCACCGCCAGGGATAGCCGAGGGCCGGGACGCCCACGCGATAGGGAACAGGAACAGCGATCGGCAGTTGAGCGGCAAGGCGCGGTAGCCAGGTTTGCTCATGGTCGATTAGGGCAGCGGCGATCTGGCAACGGGGAAGCCGCACTGAGAGGCGATTCGCACAGCGTTCGGGAACCGACTCGAAACGAGTATCCGTCCCGGAATCGCTTAGGCAAAACATGGCATTATCCCAACCCGCATCGACTGGCACAATGTCCAGGTGTGCCAAATCGGGGTGCTGGTTTTGCAGCAACCGTTGAACGAGGATGTTGTCAATGGCGACTTCGGCGTCTGGGGTTTTAGCTAAACGCTCAAAATCTTTTGGCAGCATTAGCTAGTTTCCGGGTGCACGACGGCGGAGCATTTGAATGGCTAGCCACCTAACCGCAAGTGGCCAAAGACACCCTACGAAAACTATGACTTGAGCAGCTGATCTAGAATCGCTCGGGCCGGTTGAGCACGCTCTAGTGCCCCTTGGTAATCGCTGTAGAGTTTTAGGAGCTTAGAAAGGCCGCTAATACCGCCGCGCAATTCCTCCAGATCATCTCCTGATATCAGTTCGCCATCGAGCAGCCGCACAATCAGAGGTTTAATATCGCCAACATCCTGCCGGGCTTTTTGCAGCTTTTCAACGGTGTTCAATAGAGTTTTGAGGTCTTTGAACAGGTCGTCGATTTGGTCAGCACCGACCGCGTCAATGACGGTGTCTTCGCCATCGTCATTGACTGAGTCTGCGCGGTCTAAATCGAGAGAGGCGGTGTCTGCCACTGCGCCGTTACCTTTTACCTGTGCCATTGGGGCCGTCTCCGTAGGAAGCGTTGATGGGAAAAACTATAGTCTAGCTTGGTTCAAGCGTACTATAAATCAACTCGTTGCTTTCCCTGAGTTTTACCACGCTCGTCAATTGGGAGCGCATTAAGTTGCGCGAACCGTCTGCCGGGGCAAAACTGGCCCAAGGCGAGGTGTTGTTACTCAAACACAATCGTTTCTTGCTTTTGAAGCTGCTTTTTCTCGCGGGGGGTGAGCTTACGGCGACGGCTGGCTTCCTCTAGGCGCTGCTGCAACCGCTCTTTTTGGTCGATTTCGGGCAGTTTGAGCACAATGCCCGCCGCTAGCCAGTAATACACATTCACTGGATCCACATCTAGCGGGTAGTAGTAGGGAAAGATGCTGATAAACAGCACAAACACCCACATGGATGCGCCGTAGCCCCGCAGGTTGGGATCTTTGATCGAGCGGTAGGCTTTGAAGGTGGCGATAGTGAGGGTGAGATACACCGCTAGGGTGGCCAGCAGCCCCAGGGGGCCAATTTCGTACATGAGTTTGGGGTGGTAGGTTTCGACCAGCTCGGTTTTGCCAAAGATGCGGGCGGCGTTGGTGGCGCGGCCCACCCCCCGGCCCAAAATGCCCTCCTGTTGTTTCTGCGCCCACTGAAACTGCTGCACAATAAATTCGTGGGGCGGCGAGGCACTCCAGCGGCTTTCGAAGCTGGCCCACCGTTCGTTGACCACCTCTGGGTTTTGGGCCATAAACACAGTGAGAATGAGCGCCAGACCAATGCCAATGGGGAGAAAGCGCTTGAGGTTGGCCACCTGCCCCGTGAGCACTAGCAGGCCCACAATAGTCGCGGGCACCAGGGCCAGGGCAATGCGCTGGCCAGAAACCACCGCCATCACCCCCACCGCCGCCAGTGACCCTAGCCCCACAATGCGCCACAGGGGGCTGCGATCGCTAAACGCCGTGCCAAAGGCAAAAAATCCGCTCGAAATCAAAAACCAGCCCCACTGCCAGGGGGCGTTGAAAGTGCCCGGCAGACGGATCTGGCCCTGGGAGGGGGCATACAGCAGCGACCCACCGACAAGACAGCGCGACTCTAGGGATGCCTTAAACAGGTCTTCGCCCTCGCCGATGGTGCCCTGGCAAATGCCCAGCCGCAGCATCATGTATTGCATGAAGCCCAGGCCGCAGCAGACCAAAATCAGCACCACTTGCAGGCGCAGCAAAAAGTAGACATCTTCGCGATCGCGCAGCAGATAGTAAATGCACGGAATAATCAGCACGTAGCCGATCAGCACCTTGAGCCCCAGCACTCCAATCAAAATAGGTACCTCGCCCCCGGCTGCATCGAGCTGCTGCCCGCCATTCACCACCAGCAGCGTCAGCCCGCTTAACCCCAGCAGCACCAGCAGCGGAATTTTGATTAGCGGTGGAATGATCAGCGGCTGCCGGGTGCGGCGGCAAAACTGAATCACCCCAATCAGTGCTGGAATGTAGATTGCGTCTTTGGCCAGCTGCAAAATGCCGCTGCCCCCCAGGGCATAGACCACTGTGCCGCCAAAGGGCACGTAGATAATCAATCCATAGATGGCCTGGCGGGGATATTTGAAGGAAAGGGCCAGACAGGCGATCGCCACGATCGCCGCCGCCGCCAGTTTGGGTTCTCCCAACAGCGCCAGCAAGACCCCAATCAGCCCCGCCACAAACAGCGTTGCCGACAGGTATTGAATCAGTTCTTTCCGCGCTTTTTGGGCCTGGCGCTTCTTAGCCCGCTCTGCTTTACGGCTGAGGGGCGGAGCTTGATCCGCCGGATCCTTCTTGCCTTTGCGCCGCCTGGGCCGAGACGCTTTTGCCTGAGTCTGGGGAGTATCTACCACGGCACGATCGCATGGGACTTGCACTGTCAGGGTAGCCTCTAGCCCAACGCTTTGAGCAGCGATCGTCCCATCGCCACACATTCCATAACAACAAGCGGAACCCAGATTCTCAATCCGGGTTCCGCTTGCTACTTTTCTTGGGTTTTAACTGTCTAATCGAGTTCCAAACCTAGAATCTACGACTCAAAGCCAAAATCCCAGACGATCGGCTCCCAGCCGTAGGCGTCGCCCTGGGCGCGCACGTGGCCGAGGCCGGGGAAGGGCATATGGGGCACCAGCAGTTTGCGGCGATCGCCCGTCACCGTTTCCAGCAGTTGCTTACGCGTGGCTACGCCCTCGGTGGGGTCGGTGTCAAAGGCCACTTCCCAGTCGGGGTTCTCCAGGTTGAGGGGGTCGCTAAAGAATACGTCTCCGGTAGCTAGCAGGCTGTCGTCGCCGGAGGTGATGAGATAGGAGGACTGTCCAGGGGTGTGGCCCACCGACGCCACCGAGACAACGCCGGGGATAATCTCATCGCCCAGGGCAAAGCGGGTGGTGCGGCTGGCGATCGCCCCCAGCCATTCCTGCGCTACTGCCACCGTCATCGCCTGGGTATCTGCATCCACCAGCGTGTTGGGCATTTCCACCGTCGGTGCCGTCCAAAAGTCCCACTCGGTTGCAGAGATGTAGTAGCTGGCGTTGGCAAACACCGGGTTGCCGCTGTCGTCGAGAATGCCGCCGATGTGGTCGGCGTGGGCGTGGGTCAAAATGATGGTGTCAATGGTGTCGGGTGCAATACCCGCCGCTTCGAGATTGTTCGCCAGATAGCCAACAGTGGGGCCAAAGGTGTTGCCCGCTCCGGCATCGATCAGCACACGGTGCTCGTCGGTCTCCAGATACAGCACATTGAGATGGGCTAAGACATTGTCAGTCGGCAAAAAGTTGTCGGTCAGAGCGGCGGCGGCGGCATCAGGGTCGGCGTTGGGCACAAAGAAGCCCACCGGAAAGGTCAGAATACCGTCGCTCACCACCATAGCTTTGTAGTCGCCAACGGTGAAGCGGTAGGTCGTGGCATTGGTGGGGGTGGCCCGTTCTACAGCGGGTTCGTCTTGGGCCAGGGCCGTCGATGGCAGGTTCAGCTCGCCCAGCCAAAGGGAAACGCCGAGGGTCGCCGTGGCAATGAGGGTCATGATTCCCAATCGCTTGAGGCCCCAACGGGTTGAACGCTTTGCAGCAGCTAAAAAATTGGGCACGTATCGTCTCCTCAGGGCAATGACAGGCTTTTATCGGGGAATTTCCCCGTATATTTTCACCATAGTAAAGCAGGAGGTTTGTCGCCGCAGGTTGCTGGATTAGGATGGAAGCAGCGATCGCCACTCGCCACCCACCTCACCAGGAGAGGGAGCCAATGCCACCGCTCACCCCGGACCTGCTCGATCACATCACCCAGCGTTTGGTGACTGCCCTTCAGCCAGAGCAGATCATTTTGTTTGGCTCCTATGCCTACGGCGAACCCACCGCAGACAGCGACATCGACCTGCTCGTGATTGTTTCACAGTCCGACGAACCCCGATATCGGCGGGCACGGGTCGCCTATAAGGCGCTGCGCGGCATCGGCATGCCGACCGATGTCTTGGTTATGACACGGGAAGAGGTACAGCGAAAGCTCAATGTCCGAAGTTCTTTTATCCGGCGTGCTGTGAACGAAGGCAAGCTGCTATATGAAGGATATGGCCGCATCAGTTCTCGATTTTGTCACGCAAAAATTGCCCTAGAGGTCTATGTTTCAGGCGACTCGGCGGCGACTGGCACTTTGGTATACGGCGGTGACGGCGGTGCTGCTGCTGCTGTTTGCCAGCGGCTTTTACCTCTACGTGCGCACCACCTTGGTCGAGCGGGTGGATGACACCCTGAACCATGTAGTGGAAATTGTGGAGCGATCGCTCGTCATAGAACCCGATGCCGCCGGGGATCACATCTTCGCCACCGTCGATGCCAATAGCCCGCCGCTGCGGGTCAACGTAGAAGCCAGCTTTCGCGACAATGCCCGCGCCGTCGAAGACGACCACATCGACCTGGAGTGGTTTGGCCCCGGTGGACAACTGCTGTGGTCAACCTTTTCAGAGGTGAACCCCGTGCCTCTGCATGTGAATCCGGCGGGCGAAACGGTGCGAGTGGGGCAAGAAACCTTCTTTCGCCAGATTACCGAGCGGGTGCAAGACCAGGGGCAAGTGCTGGGCTACCTGCGGGTCAGCCACCCGTGGTTTGAGGTGACGAAACCCAGCCGTCGGCTGATCGTGGATCTGGCCCTGGGCACCAGTCTGATGGTGGCGGCGGTGGCGGCGATCGGCTGGCTGCTCTCGGGGATCGCTATGGCCCCCGTGCGCGACTCGTACCAGCAGCTGAAGCAGTTCACTGCCGATGCCTCCCACGAGCTGCGCAACCCGATCGCGGTGATCCAGACCAATGCTCAGGTGGCGCTGTCCGACCCCAACCCCGATGTAGAGATTCAGCAGAAACAGTTTCAGGTGATCGAGCGGCTCACCCGGCGGCTGGGAAGGCTGGTGGATGACCTGCTGTTTCTCGCCCGCCAGGAGAGCGGGCTGATTGCCTTCACCCCCGCTTCGCTCAGCCTGGAGGGGCTGCTGGAGGATGTGCTGGAGGAGCAGCAGGTGATGGCGACCGAGCGCCAGATCGTGCTGCGAGTGGCGGTAGCAGAAGACAGTTTGGATAAAAGTTCTGGTAAACAGCGGGCTAAAAATGCAGCGCTGCTGGCGGCTCCCCCCACGGCTAGCTCCACGATTTTGGGAGATCCCGGCCAGCTCACTCGGCTATTCACCAACTTGATCAGCAATGCGGTGCAGTACACCCCCAATGGCGGCACCGTGATGGTGAAGGTCAAGCCGACCAAACACCAGGGCCAGCCAGGGGTGCAGGTGACGGTGCAGGATACGGGCATTGGCATGGATAGCGAGGCGATCGCCCACGCCTTCGATCGGTTCTACCGGGCCGACCCGTCGCGGTTGCGTAGTGGGGAGCAGGGCACGGGGCTGGGATTGGCGATCGCCAAGGTAATCGTCGATACCCACCGGGGCCACATTCACCTCGACAGCCAGCCTAAGGTGGGCACCACAGTCACCGTTGTGCTGCCCCAGGGGGGCGTGGGCGCATAGCAGTTGCGGCCCCTACAGCCTTTCTTCTCTCCCAAGATGGATGAGCCGCTTACCCAGTTGCCGTAGTTTGGATCCTAAGATATTTTTCTGAACCCATTTGAAAAACATCAACGGAGGTTAAGGCAACCGACTGTTTTTCAAAAGCGGGTTAAGATCAGCAGAGCTAAGATCATTGGGTAGTAGCCTAGCGATCGCGTCAGTCGCCCCCCGGCCCCCAGTGCTGTTCTACACTGATCCCCATGTGATCCCCACAGCATTTATTTTGGCTTTTTAGCGTTTACCCAATCTCTCGAAACGCCTCCAGAGCCATGATCCCCGGCTCCAAGCTTTTTCTAAAACCCAATCTCTGGTAGCAGCGCAGCTAAGTTTAAGCTGGCTGCTGCGCTCATTGTTTCCTTCACTCGTTTTTTCTCCTCCTATGGCTGATTCACTCCAGCATTCGGTATTGCAGACTATTCCTGCGGCTCAAAATTCCTATGATGGCCCCCACGATGGCTTGATCCCCGCCGTTAGCACCGGGGTTTTTGTTTGCGTCCACGGCCACTTTTACCAGCCGCCCCGCGAGAACCCGTACCTGGATGCGATCGAGAAGCAGCCCAGCGCCGCCCCTTTCCACAACTGGAACGAGCGCATTCACCACGAGTGCTACCGGCCCAACGCCTACGCCCGCATTCTCAACGATCGCGGCGAAGTCGTCCGCATCGTCAACACCTTTGAATACATCAGCTTTAACATCGGCCCCACCTTGATGAGCTGGATGGAGCGGCACGACCTGGAGACCTACCAGCGCATCATCGACGCCGATCGCAACAGCTGCGCCCGGCTGAGCGGCCATGGCAATGCGATCGCCCAGGTCTACAACCACATCATTTTGCCCCTGGCTAACCCGCGCGATAAAGAGACCCAGGTGCGCTGGGGGATCGAAGACTTTCGCCGCCGCTTTGGTCGCCAGCCCGAGGGTATTTGGCTGGCCGAAACCGCGATCGACTACCCGACGTTGGACGTGCTCCACGCTGAGGGGATCAAGTTCACCATCTTGGCCCCCTCCCAGGTGCAGCGCTGTCGCCCGCTGGTCAGCTACAACGGCGAGCGCGACACGTGGCAAGAAGTCGGCGGCGGCCAGATTGACCCCAGCCGCCCATACCGCTGCTTTCTCAAGCATGCCGACGGCAGCCCCGACCCCAGCCGCTACATCGACATTTTCTTCTACGACGGCCCGATCTCCCGCGATATGGGCTTTAACGACGTGCTGAGTTCCTCCCAGCATTTCGTCGGGCGCATCGGC
This sequence comes from Leptolyngbya sp. CCNP1308, assembly GCF_034932455.1. Lineage (NCBI taxonomy): Bacteria > Bacillati > Cyanobacteriota > Cyanophyceae > Leptolyngbyales > Leptolyngbyaceae > Leptolyngbya > Leptolyngbya sp. CCNP1308. The sequence goes on from NZ_JAYGIH010000073.1 coordinate 239,998, forward strand.
CAGGCCATCCACGGGGATCACCGACCCTTCCAGCTGATCTCGGTGGCCACCGACGGCGAAACCTTTGGCCACCACCGGGGCGGGGCCGAAAAAGCCCTCGCCTATGCCCTCACCGACGAGTTTCCCCGCCAGGGCTGGACGGTGACCAACTACGCCCACTACCTGGCCACCCACCCGCCCACCTGGGAAGCCGAACTCAAGCCCGTTACCGCCTGGAGCTGCTCCCACGGCGTTGATCGCTGGCAAGACGACTGCGGCTGTGCCAGCGGCGGCGGGTGGCATCAGCAGTGGCGACGGCCCCTGCGCGACACCCTCGACTGGCTGCGCGATCAGCTCGTTGCCGTCTACGAAGAGCATGGTGCTGACCTGCTGCGCGACCCCTGGGCGGCGCGCAATGCCTATGCGGCGGTGATGGGCGATCGCAGTCCTGAAAACCTCGACGCTTTCTTTGCCACCCACCAAACCCATAAGCTGTCGGCGATCGAGCGGGTCACCGCCCTGCAACTGCTCGAAATGCAGCGTCACGCCCTGTTTATGTACACCAGCTGCGGCTGGTTCTTTGAGGAAATCTCTCGCCCCGAGGGCACCCAGATTCTGCGCTACGCCGCCCGCGCTATGGAGCTAGCGGGCGAAGTTTCGGGGATCGCTCTGGAAGAGGAGTTTGTCAAGCGCCTGGGCCACGCCCCCAGCAACGTAGAAGAATTCGTCACCGGCACCGGGGTCTACGAGTCTCTAGTTAGACCCTCCCGCATTTCCATAGAACAGGTGGTGGCCCACTACGCCATGGGGTCACTGTTTAGCGACTACCACCGCGAGCAGACCGTCTATTGCTACACCGTCGAGCAGCACGACTACCGCCGCCAGCGCCTGGGGCCGATTTCCCTCGCCGTGGGTCTGGTCGAAATCACCTCCACCATCACCCGCGAAAGTATTAGCCTTGCCTTTGCCGTGGTGCACTTGGGCGGCTGGGATTTCCACTGTGGCATCAAGGGGGTGCGATCGCGCCTCGACTACACCCAGGCCAAAGCAGCGGTATTCGAAAGCCTCAGCCAGGCCAGCGCCGCTCAGGTCATTCTCGCCATCAACAGCGCCTTTGGCCCCCACACCTACGGCCTGCAAGACCTGTTTGCCGAAGAGCGCCATCGCATGATGGGCCTGCTCTCCCAAGACACCCTGCTGCGCCTCGACCAGCTCTACGCCCAGGTCTACCGCGACAACTACGGCGTGCTGCGCGCCTTCCACCGCGACGGCCTGCCCGTGCCCAAGGAACTGCAAGTGGCGGCGGATATCGCCCTCAGCCACCGGGCGATGGAGGTGCTGCAAGCCCTGGAGCGCGAGACCAGCGACCCCACCGCCAGCCCCCTGCGCCAGGGGGAAGACTACCTGAATGAACTGGAGGCGATCGCCACCGAAGCCAGCACCTGCAATGCCTCCCTGTCTCTAGCGGCGGCCAAGCCCATGCTGGAGCGGCTGATTGGGCGATCGGTCTGGCAAATTCTCAACCAGGCACCGACAGAATCCCTTGCCGCCGATGTGGACTGGCTGGGGCGGCTGGTGAATCTGGGCCAGCAGCTCAACCTGGGCCTTTCCCTAGAACGCCCCCAGGAGCTGTATTACCAGCACCTCAACCGCCAGGTGTTTGCCCTGCTCAAGCAGGCAGCGGTATCTAGAAAACCTCTCGGCTCCGACAGCCGCGCCCAGGTCAACGACATCCTCCGTCTCGGCGAATACCTGTCAATGGACGTGGGAGCCGTGCTGAAGGCATTGGATCACCTTGATCCCGGTCGGCCTGCCTAGGGAAGCAATCTCAATACAGCCCTTTCCCAGTTGGGAGAAGGGCTGCTTTAGGCACTTCTTGGCCATAACGCATAATGGAAAGGAACGCCCAAAGGCAGGAGTCAGACCGTGGCTGAACCCGTCACTATTGACGATATTTACGCCCTGTTTCAAGCCTCCCAGGCAGAGGCCGATCGCCGCTTTGCAGAATCCGAGCGTCAGCTGGAGGAGCTAAAGCAGATTTCGGCTAATACCAGTCGCATCGCAGCTAACACAAGCCGAGAGGTGGCTGGGCTTACGACCCGGTGGGGCCAATTTGTCGAGAACCTGGTTGAGCCTGCGGTGGTGCGCCTGTTTCAGGAGCGGGGCATTCAGGTGCAAGAGACGGCCCGTCGTATGCGATCGCAGCGACCTGGTGCGGAGATGGAGATCGACATTTTTGCCGTGAATGGGGATGTGGCGGTCGCAATTGAAGTCAAGTCGCGGCTCTCTCGCCAGGATGTGGACGATTTTTTGGCCCGACTAGATCGCTTTCGGCAGGCGTTTCCCCACTACGGCGACTACCGCATCTATGGAGCGGTGGCGGGTATTGAGGTGGATGAAGGAGTAGATCGCTATGCCTACCAGCGAGGGCTGTTTGTAATCAAACAAACCGGCGATATGGTTTTGATTGCCAACGACACCACTTTTCAACCGACAGCCTGGTAAGCAAATTAGACAGATTCTTCAAAAAGAGAAGGGAAATCGCGCCGTCCATTCACAACCCTCAAGATTTCAATGCCATCATCTAAAATCCTGTAAAAGATGATGTAACCTTCTAGGGATAATCCTCGAAGTCCAGAGTGAATGGCAGTGTAGCTTTTGCCGCTGTTGGGGAAGGCGACGAGCTGCTGGCACTTTCGGTTGAAAGCCTGAAAAAACCGTTCGCCTGCTTCAACGCTGGTTTCGGCAAAATGATCGGCAATTTCATTGAGATCTTGGCTGGCGAGAACGTTAATGACATAGCGACTCATGGCTAGTTCGCCTGTCGAAAGCGCTCTAGAATGCCGTCTACAAAGGTTTCGCCATCGACTGGGGCTGTGTGGGCAGAGGCTTCAATTGCTGCGCCAATTTTTTCCTGCACGTCTTCGACCCACTCGGCTTCAGAGCGATCGTACTCGTCTAGCAATCGCAGGGCAATTTCTAAAACCTCTTCAGTAGAGCGATATTTACCAGATTGGAGCTTGGTTGCAACGAAACGCTCTTGGTCAGGGGTGAGACTGATACTCATAAAAAACCTCTTAACTATAAAAAACCTCTTAACTAAATCATGTGGTGGCAGGCCTGAATTTAATGATCGCCTGATCAGCCCTAAAAATCATAAGCGTTTCACCCGCCTCTACTTGACAAAGATATTTGAGTGGATCACGCTGAATCTCATCAATTGTTATATTTAACATTTAATTTTCTCCAAATATATTGATAAGTAAATAAAGATAAGAAGCCATAATATTCTGCCAATTCACAATTAACCAAATATTAATTCGACCTCCATCCGTCAGCAAATCCCCAGCTCAGCCACGAGATATATTGATCAACCAAAACGCTAGCAGTATTTATTATTTCACTAGCTTCATAAGAACTAATCACCATCCCATGAACGGCAGCATTAGACAACTGCAATATTTTCTGAATTAGCTTTTCCTGCTGTAAAGTTATAGCTCCAGAGTCCTGCAATTTCCTGACTAAACGACTTCTAGAATCTGTCGGAGTAATTGCCACATTGAAGCCTTGAGCAAGATTTTTTAACAAAACATCAACTTCTAAACGCAGCCCTGCAAGCGCAAGATTAGGATCAGTTTCCGCAATGTCACGATAATAATTTACATTAAGTCCACTTGGCGATGGTCGTAATCCTAGCTGAATCATTCTTAAGTTAGCTTCTGTAAGAGGCAATCTTTCTACACCTCTTGCTTTTGGGGGTGGCGACTCTGCAATCACCTTGTCAGACAACTTTTTTGCCTCAAAAATTTCCTCTCGCAGACTTAGTGATATTTCTCCAGGTAGATCAACTTTTTCCAAACGCTTAATAAGGCTCTCTATCTGTCTACGAAAAATAAAGATGACGATCAAAATGACGAATGGCCACGCCAGCACCTTTATATATTCAAGAATCAGCTTTGCAATCTCCATGTACTGAATCCAATTAAAAAGCTTCTAAACTTTCATTGCCTTGATATCAAAATCCAAAAAGAAAAACACCATTCTCCGCTGTTGTTAAGCTGTAAAATATGCGTAACGAAGAAGCATACTCATTAATCTGTTGGGATATGGCTGGAGAAAACGTAGATGCGCTGGCTCTCTAGGCTGCCGCAAAGGTCAGAGGGCTTGACGGTTTCCGGGGTGGGCACCGCATCGTGGTGAAACACCTGGCGATCGAGCCCCACCTGCAAGCCGCTGAAGGGGTCGCTGCCGCTAGAGATCAAAAACGCGAGTTGGTCGATTTCGGGCCAGACGGCGAGTTTGTCGAGCAGCGTGGCTACAGTCTTCATCTGCGGCTGTTCGCAGTCGCGGTACCAGGCTTCTGCCCCCGGCACTGGCAACGTATCTAGCCCCAGATTGACAATTAGATCGGGCTGGCTAAACAGTGCCGCCGCCACCGGGCGGGCTTCTTCTTGCAGCATGAGGCCCTGGCTGTGGGCTAGCTCGCGCAGGTGCTCTAGCTTTTGGTAGCGCTCCTGCACCGGCAAATCGCCCTTGCGCCAGTGGATCGCCACCGTTGCTAAATAGGTCTGCACCAGCAGGTGGCCCAGCTTTTGGGCCTTGGTGGCCAGATAGCCCGAGTTGTAGTCGGTGGCTTCAATAATTAGCGGCACCCGGCTCACCATTTCTAGGCCATAGCCCTTGATGCCCGCGATTTTGCGGGGATTGTTGGTGATCAGGCAAAACTTCTGCACGCCGATGTCGTTGAGAATCTGCGCACCGATGCCATAGTTGCGCTGGTCGACGGGCAGGCCCAGCTTCTCGTTGGCCTCCACCGTGTCGAGGCCCATGTCTTGAAGCGAATAGGCCTTGAGCTTGTTGACCAAGCCAATGCCGCGCCCCTCCTGGCGCAGGTAAACCACCACGCCACGCCCCGCCGCATCAATCATCTTGAGCGCCGCCTGGAGCTGCATGCGGCAGTCGCAGCGCAGGGAGCCGAAGGCATCGCCCGTTAGGCACTCAGAGTGGACGCGCACCATCACTGACTGGTCGGCAAAGGTGGCGGGGTCGCCCTTGACCATGGCCACATGCTCAGAGCCGTCGAGCAGGTTGCGGTAGGCGTAGATGGCGAAGTCGCCAAACTGGGTGGGCATCTTGGCCACCGCCTCGCGCTGTACAAAGCGCTCGTGCTGTAGTCGATAGTGAATCAGGTCGGCAATGCTGATCAGCTTAAGGCCAAAGGTTTTGGCGTAGTTGACCAGCTCAGGCAGCCGCGCCATGGAGCCGTCGGGGTTTTGAATTTCGCAGATCACCCCAGCGGGGTAGAGGCCCGCCAGCCGCGCCAGATCGACCCCGGCTTCGGTGTGGCCGGCCCGTTTGAGCACGCCGCCTTCCTTGGCCCGCAGCGGGAAAATGTGGCCGGGGCGGCGCAGGTCTTGGGGGCGAGCGTTGGGGTTGATGGCAACTTGAATGGTGCGGGCGCGATCGTCGGCGGAGATGCCCGTAGTCACTCCCCAGCTGAGGGCAGCGTCGATGCTGACGGTGAAGGCGGTCTGCTCGTTCTCGTCTTCAAAGGCGCTGGGGCTAACCATCAGGGGCAGGTCAAGCTCGTCGAGGCGATCGCCCGTCATGGCCAGACAGATCAGCCCCCGCGCTTCCACCGCCATAAAGTTGATGTTGTCCGGGGTGGCAAACTGGGCGGCACAGATCACGTCGCCTTCGTTCTCGCGGTTTTCGTCATCGACCACCACAATCGACTTGCCCGCCGCCAGGTCGTGGAGCGCCGACTCAATGGAGTCGAACTGAAAACCGGACGGCAGTTCAAGCTCGGCGGGGGAGGTTTTGGGGGCTTGAGACATCTCCGCTTCTGGGTTGAGCACGGTGGGGCGAACCTGTAGAAAGTACGATTGCTTCTAAAATTCTAGCTTTATGGCCTGCCCTTCATCGGCAGAGCGATCGCATTCTCGTCCGAGACCCAGCTTTGGCGAAGTCTGCGCCAGGAGATAGTTCAGCGACAGCATCCCAAGCCACCATGTTGAATTGAGATTACTGGTTTACTATTACAGTGCTGAACGAAGGGGAAGGTGCTAACTGGGTTAGCGATCGCCCCCCAAGCGCGGCTCTCGGCCCTGTCTATTCTTCTAATCAGCTAGCCCCAGAACCATGAGCGAGTCGTCACCCGTCGGAAAAATTAAGGTCGGCATTGTGGGGGCATCGGGCTACGGAGGGGTGCAGCTGGTGCGCCTGCTCACCCAGCATCCCGAAGCCGAGCTGGTATACCTCGGGGGCGACAGCAGCGCCGGGCAGCCCTATACCGATATCTATCCCCACCTGTCCGACTCGGTGAATTTGACGGTGGAAGCTGTGGATTTGGGCGAAATCGCCCAGCGCTGCCAGGCCGTCTTCCTTTCTCTGCCCAACGGTCTGGCCTGCACCATGGCCCCCACCCTGCTAGAGCGGGGCTGTCGGGTGCTCGATCTGTCTGCCGACTACCGCTTTGAAAATTTGAACACCTACCAGTCGTGGTACGGGGGCGATCGCACCGATCAGGGCATTGCGGGTGAAGCCGTGTACGGGCTGCCTGAGCTGTTCCGCGATCGCATCCGCAACGCCCGCCTGGTGGGTTGCCCCGGCTGCTACCCCACCGCCAGCCTGCTCGGCATTGCCCCCCTGCTCAAGCAGGGTCTGGCCCAGCCCGAAACCCTAATTATTGACGCCAAATCGGGCACCTCCGGCGGCGGGCGGGTGGCTAAAACCGGCATGTTGCTAGCTGAGGCCAGCAATTCTCTCGGAGCCTACGGCGTTACCCGCCACCGCCACACCCCCGAAATTGAGCAGATCTGCACCCATCTGGCCAGCCAAGAAGTCACCGTGCAGTTTACCCCGCACCTAATCCCCATGGTGCGGGGCATTTTGGCCACCATCTACGCCACCCTGCGCGACCCCGGCCTGGTGCGCGACGACCTACTCACCATCTACAGCGCCTTTTACCGCTCATCCCCCTGGGTGACGGTTCTGCCCAACGGTGTCTACCCCCAAACCAAGTGGGCCTGGGGCACCAACCGCTGCTTCATTGGCCTCGAAACCGATGCCCGTACCGGACGCGTGATCGTCATGTCAGCCATTGACAATCTGATGAAAGGCCAGGCATCCCAGGCGGTGCAGTGCTTTAACCTGATGATGGGCCTTGAAGAGGGGCTTGGGTTGCCGACGACGACGTTCTATCCCTAGGAGAGGGGTGGAGGGTGGATGATTGAGTGGGTGAGTGTGTAAGTGAGTAGGTGAATGGAGGTGGCGCGACCGATCAAGTAGCTCCCATGAGTCAGAGAAGTCTACACACTACCCACCTACCCATCACCTACACATCCACTCCCCGACTTCCCTAATCCGTCCAAACCACCTGCCGTTCTGACTTGGTGCGATAGCCCGTTTGCTCTTGAATCACCCGTCCCGCTTGGGTTGGGTCAAAGTAGCGGTCAAAATCTGCCCTTAGACGGGTATTGGTCACCTCAGCTTGATCTAACTCGCGACGCACTACCTCTAGCTGCTGCGCTTGAGCCTGGAGGTGAGGCACCAACCGCCCCAGCGAGACCGCCGCCACCAGCGCTAGAAAGCAGTTCACCCCCAGCCGAGCACTGAGCTCAAACATGGGGGTATGGCGAGCCAAGCGCCGCCACGGGTCGGCTCGTCGCCGTACTCGTCGCCGCTGAACAGGCATTCTATGGGCAGAAGACGCAGGCAGCGGGCTACCAGATTGGGAACGGCGCATGGGGTAGGTGCTTTGAGCTGGCTTTTATTATGCCTGAGAATAATGAGAATAAACGCCATCTGCCCCTAGAAGTAAACGTTTTGCCCCTAAACAATCACAAATCTCTAACCTCAGTCAGAAACTCCGCCTCAAATTGCCTTTAAACACCTAAGCATTACGAAAAACCAGGGGTTGAGTTGGGGGTTGAGGCATAATGAAGCTAACGGATTTCCTGCCCCATGCCCCGAAGAATATTTATTGGCGACATTCACGGTCACTTCGACGGCCTTCAGCGGCTGTGGGATGCGATCGCCCCCGAACCCGACGACAAAATCTACTGTGTCGGTGACCTGATCGATCGCGGCCCCAAGAGCGCCGACGTGGTCGATTTTGTGCGTCGCAACGCCGCTGGCTGCGTGCGGGGCAACCACGAGCAGCTTATTCTCGACACCTTTGTTGACGGCAAAATCAACCCCCCCACCCTCCAAGGCTGGATCTTTAGCGGTGGCCAGGCCACCCTCACCAGCTACCACGGGGCCGCCTCCACCCTCGAAGACCACCTCGACTGGCTGCGCCAGCTGCCCCTCTACATTGACCTGGGCGATCTGTGGCTGGTGCACGCTGGGGTCAACCCCATGCTGCCCATCGCCGAGCAGAGCAGCTACGAAATGTGCTGGATTCGCGAAACCTTCCACAGCAGCCTGACGCCGTTTTTCTCCGACAAGCTGATCATCACCGGCCACACCATTACCTTTACTTTCCCTGGCGTAGACCCCGGCCAAATTGTCGCCGGGCGCGGCTGGATTGATATCGACACCGGCGTCTACCACCCCCGCAGCGGCTGGCTCACCGCCCTCGACTGGGACAACCAGATCGTCTACCAGGTAAATGTATTTGAGCCGATTGAACGGGTGCGATCGTGCGCCGAGGCGATCACCTACCTCGACCCCACGCTGATCAAAAAGCGCCCCCGCGACATGGCCACCCGCGCCGCGTTTTAGAATGTAGTGGCAGAGGTCTTCTAAGCTCGCGTAGTAACTGCCATGTTTGAGCGCATTACCTTTAGTTCCGATGTCATGGGCGGTCGAGCCTGCGTTCGCGGCATGCGTATCACAGTGTCTTTGGTGCTGAGCCTGCTGGCAAACCGTATGACAGTAGCGGAAATTCTAGAGGCTTACCCTTACCTAGAATCTGAGGATATTTTGGCTTGCCTGGAGTACGCCGCCTATTTGGCTAGCGAAGAAGTTTACTCCTTGGCAGAGACCGCTGCGTGAGATTTTTAGCCGATGTAGGTGTTTCACCGCTGACAGTACAGGCGCTGCGGCAGGCCGGATATGATGCAATTCACTTAGTCGAGCAAAGATTAGAGCGTTTGCCCGACTCAGCAATTCTGGAGAAAGCTCGGTTAGAAGACCGTATCGTGCTGACCTTTGACCTGGATTTTGGGGATTTGTTAGCCTCCGGAGCAAATCCATTGCCTAGCGTGATCATCTTTAGAGTCAAAAGAACGGTTCCTAGCTTTGTAACCTCACGGCTATTCGCAGTGATCGAAGAATGCGCTGAGACCCTGCAAGATGGAGCGCTACTAACGGTAGAGGACGGTCGATATCGGCTGAGGCGATTACCTATTCAGATTCCAGATAAAGGCACACCAGACTAGAAGATGATCACAACTACCAGAGCACGCTATCGAGAATCGGCAGCCCGTGTTCTAGTCGTAAACCAAGGATGATCCACTCTTCTAAGGAGTCTTGCAGCGCTTCACGGCAGGCTTTGAGGCTGTCGGCATTGCTCCAAACTCCTTTGTGCGGGGGGATTTCACCATAGAAGGTGCCGTCTTCTAGCAGCTCGTAGGTGGCCTGGCGCATGGCAGCGTGAATGTAGCGAGCCAGCATGGGTGAATATTGCAGGGTCTTGTCGCAATCATACATTGCCGAAATTTTTAAGGTGCTGCGTGCTGGGGGAGCAAGCACTAGGGAATTGGGAAAGGGCAAGAGGGCAAAAAGGTAAAGGGCAACTAAATCCTGGGGTCCGTAGCTTGATTCCGCGAAGCAGTAAACACCGCTCGAAAACCGGAGTGATGGTCGACGTCGCCGGGCTCACCGTAGATGCGGAGCGCGGAGCGGCAGTCCTCCGGACGGTAGCACCAAGAGCCGCCGCGTAGAACTCTTCTCGCAGAGTCATCATCAGACAACCATGCCGAACCGTCTGTTGGTGCTCCATTGTAGTTGTTGTGCGAGTGATCGGCACACCATTCCGAAACATTGCCGTGCGTGTCGTACAGGCTAAAGGCGTTAGGCACAAAGAGGCCTACCTTGGTAGTTGTTTTTCGATCCACACCCTTTGGTCCGCTGCCATAGGTGAAGTAGCCATTGTAGTTGGCTAAATCAGTTGTAATGGTTAGCCCATAGTAAAACGGCGTCGTAGTGCCCGCCCGGCAAGCATATTCCCACTCGGCTTCGCTGGGCAGGCGATAGGTGCGCCACGTCTGCTGCGACAGCGCTTGGCAAAAGGCAACGGCATCGTACCAAGAAACCATTTCTACCGGGCGATTCGCGCCGCTCTGCGAGAACTGGCTAGGGTTTTCACCCATTACCGCCTGGTACTGGGCCTGGGTGATGGGGTATTTGCTCAGCCAAAACTCTGGCACCGTTACCGAGTGCTGCGGGCTTTCGTTATCAGAGCGACCTTTTTCGTTGGCGGGTGACCCCATCAAAAACTGGCCAGCGGGGATTTTGACCATCTCCAACGAAACTCCTTTAGCAAGGGTTTCAACAAAGTATTCAGCTTTGGCCAGACGGCGGCTGGTCGTTACCCTGGGTTGTCCTAGCCCTAGCAAACCTCTCTCAATACCTGTGATTGTCACCACCTCAAACTCGAAGGCGAGATTGGCAGGTTCAGGGATGGTGAGAGGTGCTCGTCCTACGGCTTCTTGACGATAAGTTTTGGGTACTGAGGGAGGTTTGCGAGCAGTGGTGTTTGGTTCAACGGCTGGTATCGAAACAGGAGTTAGTGTCGCATTGAGCCTGTCAAAGTATCGTTCTAGCTGCCTAATCAGCCGACTGACATCGCCATGAAAGTCCGGGTCGGGGCGGGCCTGGGCAGCATTTCGGTAAGCCAGATCCACTAGGGCAGATGGCATTTTATCAGGGGTGGGCAGAGTAGCGCGGCTCACCAGCAGCGGGATTACGATCACCTGGCCTTTGCGTTTGAGGGCTTCTTCGAGTTCTAAGCGCACCCAGTCGGCGGGGTTGTCGAGACGGCGATCGCCCTTCTCATCTGTCACCGTCAGCCAGGTTTTGCCGATTACCGCTAGCACCACCTGGCACTGGTCGAGGCTGGCGTTGATATAGTCGCGCAGGTCTTCGCCAAAGGGGATGGCGTCTACATCAAAGAAAATAGAGTCTTTGCCAAAGTGGGCCGCTAGGCGATCGTAGATGCGTCCGGCGATGTCTTCGCTATCGCTGCGACGGTAGGAGATAAAAATCTTGGGCATAGCTCTCGGCGCGGGCTGCCCCCATTAAAGCCTGAATCGCCAGCGGCAGGTAGGGTTAGCGTTGCTCAAGGGCGTTGCTTGATTCTGCTTTGGCGTCGGGGTATTGCGCGATCGCATCGTCGTATTGCTCAATTGCAGCGCAGTATTACTCATTTGCAGTGGGCTGTCATGCGATCGCGCCACGGTGCTATTCGATCACACCAGGTGGTTTCTCAATTGCATCGCAGTATTACTCAATTGCAGTGGGCTGTCATGCGATCGCGTCAGGATGCTATTCGATCGCACCGGGTGGTTTCTCAATTGCATCGCAGTATTGCTCGATTGCAGCGGGATGTTATGCGATCGCATTGTCCCGTTCCTCAATTGCGGCGTCTTATTCCAAAAGAAGATCGCGAAAAAAAACCCGGCTTTTTGGAAAAACCGGGTTCCTGAATTCAACAAGGCTATTTACACCGTGGCGGGGATTTTGATGCCTGAGAGAATGCCTTCTTTTTGGGCCATATAGAGCATCAGATCGATCACCCGCATCGAGTAGCCCCACTCATTGTCGTACCAGGCGACCACCTTAAAGAAATGCTCATTTAGGCCAATGCCCGCCCCAGCGTCAAAGGTGCTGGAGTGAGGGTCGGTGATGAAATCGCTAGACACCACATCGTCTTCGGTATAGCCCAAAATGCCCTGCATCGGCCCGTCAGCGGCGGCTTTGACGGCAGCGCAGATGGCCTCGTAGCTGGTGGGCTGCTCGGTTCTAAAGGTAAGGTCAACCACCGACACATTGGGCGTCGGCACCCGAAAGGCCATGCCGGTGAGCTTGCCCTTGAGTTCTGGCAGCACCAGGGTCACGGCCTTGGCCGCGCCAGTGGAGGCGGGGATGATGTTTTGACCCGCGCCGCGACCGCCGCGAAAGTCTTTTTTAGAGGGGCCATCGACGGTAGGCTGGGTGGCGGTGGCGGCGTGCACGGTGGTCATTAACCCTTCAGACAGCCCAAAGGTGTCGTTGATGACTTTGGCAACCGGGGCCAAGCAGTTAGTAGTGCAGCTGGCGTTCGACACAATGATGTCGCTAGCGGGGTTAAACGTTTCATGGTTAACGCCGACGACCAGGGTGTGTACCCGGTCAGGATCCTTCGTCGGGGCCGAGAGAATCACTCGCTTGGCCCCGGCGGCAATGTGCTGGTGGGCGGTGTCGAAGGTGGTAAACAAGCCCGTAGACTCAACCACATAGTCGGCACCGAGGTCGCCCCAGGGCAGTTCGGAGGGGTTGCGCAGAGCCATACAGGGAATTTTTTTGCCGTCTACAACAATGCCATCGGCCACAGCTTCGACGGGCCCGTCAAAGCGCCCGTGGGTGGAGTCGTACTTGAGCAGGTAGGCCAGATTTTCGGGAGGTACCAGGTCGTTGATGCCGACAAATTCAATATTGGGGTTTTTGATGCCGCCGCGCAGTACCAGGCGACCGATGCGACCAAACCCATTGATGCCAACTTTTAGGGTCGTCATGGCTAGAGTATCCTTTGCGTAGGTGTGCTGCGGGGTTTGCGGTTCGCGGAGGGGCTGCAACCCGGCCTAAACTGGGGCGCGTTGATGAGCAACGAACCCCATGGCCCCTTGACAAATATTCACTACTCCCAAGGGGAAATGCTTCGGTCAAAATTTCTGCCGAGGCGAGATCTAAGCTTTTATTTCAGAGTTCTATTTTTGGCCAGGAAGACTAAAATATTCAGTTAAGTCGGTAACTAAACGAAAAGGTGATGACCACGCCTGGGCTGGCGCTCAGGGTCACTTTTTAAGGCTACCGTTGGGGGTGAGGTTCCAGTCGGCCGTAGGAGAAAGCGCTGTGTTTACTGGCCTAGATCTGGTGGTGATATTGATAGTCTTTATGGCGTTTTTTTACGCCACCGGCTCTAGCAAAGAGTCGGAGTTTAAGCTAGAGCCGCTGACGCTACTGGTGGTCACAATTGTGGTGGGGATGGTGGCGGTGTCGCTTTTGCGCTGAGCTTCCCGAGCCCTCCCGAACCGGAATTATTAGACCTAGAGAAAGATCGACAGAGGGCGCAGGAAGCTGGCCAGGCTGTTGTAGGCGTCTTGGATGCGATCGCCCTCCAGCACCACCTCCTCAGTGGGGTAGTTTTGCAGCACCTCTAGCAGGGTGACCTGGTTATCGTCGCTGGCCGACAGTACCAGGGCCGATCGCAGCGCCTGGCGATCGGCCTCGCCCGCACCAGTGTGAATCGAGTCGCCAAGCTGGTCAAGCGCCCACTCGCCGGGGCTGCTGTTGAGGGCGCGATCGAGCACTACTGGGCTGGTAGCCAGCGGACGGGTGAGCAGCGATCGCAGCTCTGCCGGGTTTTGCCCCGCCTGATTGAGCAGTCCACCAAGCGACCCCGACGATTCTCCGGTTTCGGCCAGAGCGGTCAACAGCGCCACGGGCACAGAGCGGCTAAACCCCCGATAGTTGAGGCGCACCGTCTCAGCCGCCCCCGCAGGAGCCACCAGGGCACCCAGACCCAGGCTGGCCAGAGCTGCGGCCATTATGGCTTGATGGGTTCGATGAAGCATCGCGACCTCCTACCGATCTATTGCATGACGCCAAGGCATGCCATCAGGTGGCATCCCCGGCCTGTGTGATCAGTATAACGAGGTGGATGGGGTTGCCCGAACGAGACTGTGACGGAGCGGCAAATTGGCGGCCAGACCGTCAGACCTCATCGCCAATCTGCGTGCTGAGGGAATAGCCAAAGCGATCGGCGCGGGAGATTGTGGCCCCGTGCATCACCGGCTGCTGGTCGCGGCTGTAGGCCGTATAGCGGTAGACCATCAGGGCGTGGCCCAGGGGCACTTCCAGGTAGGTGCTGAGATCGTAGTCGGCGTGGGTGCACTCAATGGTGGCGTCTAGCCGCTCTAAGAAAATGCCGTTTTGGGCCAGGGTCGGAAAGGTCATTTGAGATTCGAGCTGGGGGGCAAACCGCTGGCCCAGCTCAGCGACCAGATAGGAAATATCCACAGCGCCCGCCGCCCCATCCATGCGCAGGAGCTTTTTTTGCAGGTAGACCTCAGATTTCTGCAAAATGCCCATTTCAGCCGACACCTCGGCAGGGGCTGGCACCACCTCAAAGATGAGGTTTTCAAAGGAAAAGGCCACCCCCTGGCGGGTCATGTCTTCCTCTAAAAAGACCAGCGGGCTGGTGAGAGAATAGGTGACTTTTTTTTGCGGGGTGACGAAGACCCCCTTGCCCCGGTAGGCGATCGCCAGCCCCTGACTGACTAAATTCGCCACCGCCTGGCGGGCCGTAATGCGGCTGACGCCAAAGGTTTCCATCAGCTGATGCTCGCTGGGCAGGCGATCGCCAGACTGATACTCCCCCACCGCAATCTGACGGCGCAGTTTTTCCGAAATGGTGATGTGCAAAGGCGTAGACATGGGCAGAAGCGGTCAACCGCCAATTACAGACATCATCAACGGCATCTTTGTCACCTCAGGACAAATATGCTAAGCTCACTTGTCATAACAAGTGAGTAGTGGTCGTTGGCTGACGGCTCAGTCAGCGGGTCGTTCTGGGAAACGCAATCGAGGGGCCTGGGCTAGTCTCGGGCAGATTGTTTCCCCAAGATTTTTAATTATCGGACGTTATCAAACCATTTGCTACAGAACGTTACCCATGCTAACGAATACAGAATCCCTTGCTGACCCCAGCGCCTTGCCCCCCCAGCCTCGCCAAATTTTATCGGCCCAGGCGCTCGCCACCCTCAACCAGCGATCGAACTGGGTGGGGGCAACACAGTTTGCTGGCCATCTCGCGCTGATTGCCCTGAGTGGCTACCTATGGGCCACCGCCCCTCTGGGCATTGCCCTGCCCGCCCTGGCCATCTGCGGAGCCAGCCTGGCGCTGATGTTTTGCGCCATGCACGAGTGCTGCCATCGTACCGCCTTTGCCAACCCTCGACTCAACGACGGGGCCGCCTGGCTGGCGGGGCTGCTGTCGTTTTATAACAGCACCTTTTACCGCCGCTACCACAAGTGGCACCACCGCTATACCCAAATTCCCGGCAAAGACCCGGAGCTAGACGACCCCAAACCCGTGAGCCTGGGCGACTACCTCTGGCAGCTGAGCGGCATTCCATGGTGGATCGGCAAGGTGCGTTGCCACAGCCAAGTCGCCCTGGGTCAGCTAGACGGGATGTATTATCTATCCGAAAGCTCCCACGGCGAGGTGGTGCGATCGCTGCGCCTGCAACTGCTGACCTATGGAGGGGCGATCGCGGTTTCAACGCTGCTGGGCCATCCCGAATTTCTGTTCCTCTACTGGGTGCTGCCCCTGGCCGTGGGTCAGCCGCTACTGCGCTTTGTGCTGCTGGCCGAGCACACCGGCTGCCCCAACGACGACAACCCGTTGCTTAACACCCGCACTACCCTTACCCTATGGCCCCTGCGCTGGCTAATGTGGAACATGCCCTACCACGCCGAGCATCACCTGTACCCCTCAATTCCGTTTCAGGCGCTGCCGTCGGCCCATGGGCAGCTCAAGCCCTACTTTGAGCGGGTGGATGAGGGCTATGTGCGGGTCAATCGCAGCATTGTGGCAGATTTTAGCTAATGGGTATGGCAACGCCGGGACGGTTTGCGCTCCAAGAGTTTCCCCTCCAGTGCGGGGTGGTGCTGCCCGAGGCCGGGGTGGTGTACCAGGTGTATGGCGAGTTGAATCGCAATCGCACTAACGCCATTCTCTACCCCACCTCCTACGGGGCGCAGCACACCGATGTCAATTGGCTGGTGCGCCCCGGCGGCATTCTCGACCCCAGCCGCTGGGGCGTGGTGATGGTGAATATGTTCGGCAACGGCCTCTCCACCTCCCCCAGCAACGCCTGCACCGTAGGCCAGCCCGGCGTTTACTTCACCCACTACGACAACGTGCGCGCCCAGTTTGCCCTCATGCAGCACCTGGGCATTGACCAGTGGGCCCTGGTCTACGGCTGGTCGATGGGGGCGCAGCAGGCCTACCACTGGGGAGCGCTCTACCCCGATCGCGTCCAGCGCATCGCCGCCCTCTGCGGCACCGCCAAAACCACCGACCACAACAAACTCTTTCTCTACAGCCTGCGGGCCGCCCTCACCAGCGACCCCGCCTGGAACGGCGAACGGTTTGAGGGCACCCCCGATCGCGGCTTTCACACCTTTGCTCAGATCTACGCTAGCTGGGCGGCCTCCCAGGCCTACTACCGAGCCAAGCCCTACCTGGCCTGGGGCTACGACTCCCTCGAAGACTACATTTTGCGCGGCTGGGAGGCGGGCTACCGCAAGCGCGACCCCCACAATCTGCTAGCGATGATCGACACCTGGCTCCACTGCGACGTGGGCGACAATCCTATTTACCAAGGCGATTATGTCAAAGCGATGGGATCGATTACGGCCAAAACCCTGATTATGCCCGCCACCACCGATCTGTACTTTACCCCGGAAGATTGCGAGGCCGAGGCGGCGCTGATCCCCAAGGCCGAGTATCGGCCCATCCCCTCAATTTGGGGCCATCGGGCGGGCAACCCTTACCAAAATCCTGAGGATGAGGCGTTTATTCGAGGGGCGATCGCAACTCTGGTGAGCCAGTAATCCCTTTGGCTCTAGGATGCGGCAATCAGGAATTTGCCTTAGGGCTCCAGCTGAATTGACGGCTCGCACTGCACTGGAAAGTTCACCGAGTTGGCAATGAAGCACTTCTCATGAGCCTGGTCGTGCAGCTTCGCCGCCAACACCGCATCGCTCTGGGGCATAACCGTGACGATCGGCCTCAGCAAAACCTTAGAAAACTGCCCGCCGCCGTCCGCCGCTGCCATCATCGTACCGATTGGATAATCGACATAGCGGGTGACGACTACCTGGGCCTCGGCGCACAAATGCAGGTACCACAGCATGTGACAGCTCGATAGCGAGGCGACCAGCAGTTCTTCGGGGTTGTATTTAGTTTTGTCGCCGCGAAAGATGGGGTCGGCAGAGGCGGCGATCGCCGGTTTGTCGGCAGCGGTAATGGTGTGGGCGCGATCGTAGGCACTGTAGCTCTGGGTGCCCGTACCGGTGTTGCCCGTCCAGGTCACTTCCACTCGGTAGAGATGGGGTTTGGCCTTAGTCATATTAGTCCTCGCCAGTGCAGGGCTCGTTGTTCCATCGTTTTGACAAACTCGTCTTTGCCATCCATATACCCTTCGATGTCGTTGGGGTGCTGCGCCGCTAGGGCGCGCTTGAGTTCACTGTACTGCCGGGCGCAGTCGGGGTGAGCAATCATAAAGTCACGAAAGGCCAGGTGCCGCACGACTTCAGGTGAACCGACCCCAAAGACGTGAACGTGGTGGGTTCTAATGCCCTCGGCGTTATCTTTGCGAAAGTATCGCCGCTTGGGGATGCCGTATTCTCCCATAGCGGTGTAGCCCAAAGCGGCCATAGCGCGATCGCAACCATCAACCTGGCCGATGTCGTTGACCTCTACCAGCAGGTCAATCACCGGCTTGGCGTAGATGTTTGGAATTGAGGTGCTGCCAATGTGGTGAATGTGAACCACGTTGTTGCCCAGAGCCAGGACGATCTGGGCAGCCTCTGCGTCAAAATCCCTGATCCACTGGGGATTGGGGGGATGAACCTGAACCTGTCTCATAGCTGTTCCTACCAGCCTACAGATCGAGGGAGAGCAGGACGCGATCGCGGCACCAAATGCCATTTTCAAAAATCGGCTCTGGGTAGGTGCGGATGAAGTAGTCGCGATCGATCGCCTCTAGGCGAAAGCCCATTTTTTGATAGAACGCCAGTTGGCCAATGCCGGCATTGCCGGTGCCGACGAGCATGCGCCTGATGCCCCGCTGGCGCGATCGCTCAATTGCCGCCGCCAGCAGCAATTTCCCCAACTTTTTGCCCTGGTAGCTCGGGGCAACCGCCATATTCATCACCTCAACCCCCTGCGGTTCGCGCTCCATCAGCACCACTACCGCAATTGCAGTATCCCCATCCACCAGCCCCATCACCGTAGACTGATGAATATAGGCATCAATCAGCTCGCGGGACGGATCGGCATCCAGCAGTAGGGGCCAGGGCCATTCTGCTGGGGATAGGTCTTTTACCTGCATAGCCTGCTTTACAAGCACCTGTCGGCTAGTGTACCGAGCCAACGTGAAGAACGAAAACCCCTAGGATGTCCCCTCAGCAAAAAAGGGCGTCCCACGGGACGCCCTTTTTCACAACTACTATTGCTCCTCAGGCTCTAATCACCTCAGGGCAGAAAACTAGTTCTCTAGAATGACCTTGGCTACCATACCAGCGCCACGGTGGGGCGCGCAGTAGTAGGTGTAGGTACCAGCGGGCATATCGCTAGTGAATGTGGTGGCGTAGTTTTCGCCAGGGGCAAAGGTCAGCTGAGTGTGGGAGATGCTGTCGGCCAGGGCTTTGTCACCGGGCACGTTAGCGGCATCAAACACGACGTTGTGGGGGGCCATTTTATTGTTCACCCAGGTCACGGTGTCGCCAGGCTTAACGGTGACAGTGCTGGGTTCAAACACCAGCAGACCCGCGTCAGAGCCCATTTTCACATCGTAGTTGGTAGCCGCAGCAGGGGCCGAGGCCAGAGTGAGCGTACCCACCATTAACAAAACAGACAGAATAACCAAACCCAAACGCTGGGCGGCGCGAAATACACGTTGCATAACTACCTCTAAAGCTCGTATCTCCAGTTCAATCAATCAGGGGGTGTAAAACAACCCTCCTATGGCATATTACCTGCTCTACACGGTAACTTGGGGCTCCGTCCTGGAGTAATTGCCGCCTTCAGACAGCTACGAAATACTGTGGGCAGAAATCGTAGCAGCAAACTCCAGAATTTAACCATCCAGGATGGGAAAGCCCCTGAGCAACCTAACCATCCCTAGACTTGAGGAGCAGAGAAGCGGGTTTTACCAGCTCCCCACATGTCGCCAATGACCTTGGGCTGAAGCAGAATATGGCCCGAAATCGCCACCAGGTCTTCCTCAGTCAGACTACGCATTTTGGGGTAAATATCGGCACTTTTTTTGCTGGGGTGCACCTGAGAAATATCGGTCAGACCGTCGTAGGTCATCGGTTCTTTCAGGTAGGCCACCAGGGCGTCAATGTTGTCCCGAGGGGGTAAAGAACCGGCTAGGGTTTCCGGATCAAGGCCAACCGTGGGGTTGGTCTTGGTAATCCCCCCCACGTGGCAGGTGCCACAGGCGTAGTTAAACTGACGTCGGCCACGGGTTACCTGCTCTAGGGACAGCACAACGGTATCCCCGGCGGGGTTGAGCTGTACGGTACGGGTGGCTTCATCTAGCTCAGCCGCGACAGCGTCTCCCATGACCAGGTGGCTGACAAAGAAGAGTGCGACCGCAACTAGCCAAATGCATCTCTTCAACATGGTTCTCCTCGAATGTATAGGGCTTGGGTATGAAATCAACACAGCTATGTTAAATCCAGCTCAGAAACCGTAGTTTCCCATCAGGCAAAACTCCATGTCTGGGCTTGGACTAGATTTAATTTGATGGAGCTACCCCCATCAAATCATTCACGTAATGTCTATAATGCCACCGAAGGGGGCCATTCCCAATGTTTACCGTTATAAATCGACGCCAATGGGGGTTGGCCCTGCGGCACTGAGGCCGTTAGTCCAGGGGTTATGGCTATCGCCAGCGGCCGGGGCAGCGACCGGCTGGTGCAGGCGAATCAGCTGGGCCAGGGTCTGCTTGAGCTGAGTGCGCGGCACAATCGAGTCGACAAAGCCGTGTTCGCGCAAATACTCGGCGGTTTGAAAATTGTCGGGCAGTTTCTCGCGCAGGGTTTGTTCGACAACGCGGCGACCGGCAAAGCCGATGGTGGCCTTAGGCTCGGCCAGAATAATGTCGCCCAGCATGGCAAAGCTAGCGGTGACACCGCCCGTGGTGGGGTGGGTGAGCACCGGCATGTAGAGCAGCTTAGCCGCCTGGTGCTGCTGCAGCGCCCCCGAAATTTTGGCCATCTGCATCAGGCTGAGCATGCCCTCCTGCATGCGGGCACCGCCGGAGGCACAGACAATAATCACTGGGCGGCCGGTGGCGGTGCCGCGCTCGATCATGCGGGTGAGTTTTTCGCCCACCACCGAGCCCATACTGCCGCCCATGAAGCGAAAGTCCATCACGCCGAGGGCAACAGGCAGGCCGTCGAGGTCGCCCAGCCCAGTTTGCACGGCGTCCGTGAGTTTGGTCTTGGCCTGGGTATCGCGCAGGCGATCGCCGTAGCCCTTGCGATCTTTGAATTTGAGCGGATCCTGGGGCTGAATGTGGGCGTCGAGGGGCTGCCAGGTGTTAGCGTCGATTAGCTGGCGAATGCGCTCATCGCTAAAGATGCGGTGGTGATGACCACAGTCGCCACACACCCACTGATTCGTGCGCAAATCCTTGGTGTAGGTGAGGACGTCGCAGTGCTCACACTTCGTCCACAGACCGTCGGCAATTTCCCGCTCCTGGCGGTCTTCGCTAATGGGGCCTGACTTACGGCGATTGGCAAACCAGTCAAACAGAGACATGCGCGGGCTCAACGGCGACAGAATGACCTAAATGTGTCCTTTTGAACACATCCTCCATCCTACCGGGTTTGCGACCGCTGCGATAGGTGGGCAGAGCGGGGCAGCCCCGCTCTGCCCGTCGGGGCCAGGGGGACTGGCACTACTTTGTGGTCATGATATAGACCCCATCCCAATCTTCGGGGGGCGGCTGCACCAGGTATTGCCGGGCGCGGCTCAGGTGCACGGTCACGGCTTTGTCCTCAGGCCGCATCTGCTGGGCCTGCTCAAAGAGGCCGAGGGCCTGCTGAAACTGCATCGCGGTGTAGGCGCTGCGGGCCTGGGCGTAGAGATCGAGAAAGGCTTCGGTGTCGGCGGTGAGGGGGGTGTCGCGCTGGTCGATGAGTTCGTAGATGCCCACGGCCCGCTGTTTGCCTTTGACCTGGGTACGGTCTAGTTCCCTGGCCCAGATGCGATCGGCGCAGAGGGCGTAGGTGTACTCGCTGATCACAATGTCACAGCCGTACTCTTTGGTCACCCCCTCCAGGCGGGAGCTGAGGTTGACCCCGTCGCCAATCACGGTGTACTCCATCTTGCGCTGGGAGCCGATATTGCCCGAGACTACTTCGCCAGAGCTGACACCAATGCCGATCCGAATTTTGGGCTGTCCTAAAACATCGCGTTCATCGTTAAACTTGGCCAGTCGTCGCCGCATGTCGAGGGCACTCTGCACGGCGGCCCAGGCGTGGTTGGTGAGGGGTAGGGGCGCACCAAATACCGCCATCAGCGCGTCGCCAATGAACTTGTCGAGGGTGCCCTCGAAGTGAAACACCGACTCCACCATGGTTTCGAAGTAGGCGTTGAGCATCTCAACGACCTTATCGGCTTCCAGGTCTTCGGTCAGGGTGGTGTAGCCGCGAATATCTGAGAAGAGCACGGTGACATCTTTGCGCTCGCCCTTCATCAGCAGATCGTCGCCCAGGGCCATCACCCGCTCGGCCACGCCGGGGGTCATGTAGCGGTAGAGGGTGCTCTTCATCCGCTTTTCTTGGCTGATGTCTTCGAGCACCAGTAGGCCGCCCAGCACGCCGCCCTCGGGGTTAGTCAGAGGGTTGACGGTGAGATTGATGCTGCGCTCAATGCCTTGCACTACCTCTTTAGGCACCGGAGTTGCGGTCGGATCGCCCCAGGGGCGGTAGAGATCGGGGTTGTCGCTGTCGGGCAGGGCCAGCTCAGAGACGGGGTCTAGCTCGGTGCCGGGGCCAGGGGCGATCGCCACCCGCAGACTCTGCTCCGGCACGTAGTGGCGCGCCCCTTTGCCGAGGCTATCTTCGAGGCGAAACCGCAGGCTCTCGATGGGGATCGCCTCCCACACCGGGCGGTGGAGCAGAGCGGTGCCCCAGCGATCGCGAATCGTGCGGCTGTGGTCGGTGTCTTCCGGGCAGCCGATTAGCTCCAGGGCCGCATCGTTGATGGTGACAATGCGCCCCTCCATATCGGTGGAGATCACCGCATCGGAGAGGCTTTGCAGAATGTCTTTTTGGTACTGTTTTTCGACCAGCACGCTCTCAAACAGTTTGGCATTTTCGAGGGCGACCCCGGCCTGAATGTTGAAGGCCCGCATGAAGGCTTCGTCGGAGGTGGTGAAGGTACCCTGGGCTTTGTTAATTAGCTGGGTGACGGCTATTAGCTTGCCGCCCGAGTCAAACACCGGCATGCAGAGAATATTGCGGGTGCGGTAGCCGGTGCGCTTGTCGGCGTCGGGGTTGAAGCGGGGATCTTGGTAGGCATCGGGGATGTTTAAGACCTCGCCTGTGGTAGCCACATGGCCCACAATGCCCGTGTCGCTAGGAATCCGCAGCTCTACCAGCGATTTGCCGTCTCCAGATTTGACCTTCGACCACAGTTCGCCACTCTCTTCGTCGATCAGCCAGAGGGTGCTGCGATCGGCCTGCATCAGCTGGCGGGCCTCGCCCATCACCGATTGCAGAGTTTTCTCTAGATCTAAGCTCTGCTCTAAAGACGAAATCGCCTTGAGCAGGGCAGCTACCCCTTTTTGGTTGCGGGCCGCAATATAAAACGAGTTGCAGCTTTCGAGAATGACCCCTAGAGACTCGGCAAACTCTTTGAAGTGGCGCTCGTCTTGCTCGTCGAAGGGGGTGTGGTTGAGCTTGTTGAGCAGCTGCACCACCGCCACAATATTGTCGGTTTTTTTGCTCAGCACCGGCATGCAGAGAATGCTGCGAGTGCGGTAGCCATGCTTTTGGTCGTAGGTGCTGTCAAAGCGATCGTCGGCGTAGGCGTCGGGGATATTCAGTGGCGTGACGTTGGTGGCCACGTAGCCCGAGATGCCCTTGCCCATGGGCACGCGAATTTCGAGCGATCGCTCCCCATCCCCCTGGGCAATCTTCGACCACAGCTCCTGCTTCTCCTGATCCACCATGAAGATAGTGGTGCGCTCAGCCTGAAGAATCTGGCCAATTTTGAGGGTAAACGCCTCTAAAATTTGCTCCAGCATGACCTCCAACGACTCGTTGTTGATCATGTCGATGGCGCGCAGAAAATGCTCGAACTCCGCCGTAATTTGGTCGAGCAGGCTAATAAACTGCGGCGTGGGCAGATCGCGCACCCGGTTGGTCAGAGAACTGCTTTGGTTGGCCAGGGACAGCGCAGTGATCATACTGCGTTGGTTGAAGACCGGCCCGGAGAGGCCATCGATTTGAGGTGCCATAGGAACCCTACTCAAGCGTGGCAGATGAAACGGCAGTGGGCGCAGTCAGCCGCCTGGGTAAGTTGAGGAGTAATGCAGGGCTTAGTCTACCAAGAGCGGCCGGTCGAGGAACCGCTCCCCGCAACACCCTCTCGCCGAGGCGTTAGCGAACCTACTAAACACCTCATTACTCTAACCGCATACCTCAGGTCATAGAACAGAACGTTGCGATTTGCACAGAATGCCTGCCCCCAGCCATGACCTAACATACCCAGCCCACCGTCAAGAATTTGAGCCCGGCGGTACGGCGGTGCCAAAACTCCTGGCTAAGAAGCGTATCACCTCAGCCCAGGCCGCGTCGGTAGCGGCGGGGTCATAGCGATAGCCATCGTCGCGCATGAAGGTGTGGTTGGCGGGGTAAATCAGGGGTTTGTGCTCAACTTTGGCGACGGCTAGAGCACTGAGAATCGTATCGCGTCCCTCGGCGGGCACATGGGGATCTTGATCCCCAAAAATCAGCAGCAGACGGGCCTTGAGATCGCCCAGGCGCTCCAGGGTGTTGGCCTGGTCTTTGCCCAGCTTACCGCTGTGGATCCCCGTCGGATAGCAGCACACCGCCGCCTTGACCCCAGGGTTCAGCGCCGCCCGGCAGGCCAGATGACCGCCAATGCAAAAGCCCAGCGTCCCTAGCTGGCCAGGGGCGACGGCGTCTGAGCCCTGAAGCCAGTCCAGCGCCGCCGTCGCATCGGCATCGTAGTGGGCAACTTCTGTGCGGCCGGCGGCATCGTTGCCCCGCAGGCGACCCAGATCATTCGGTTCAATCACGGTGCCGAGGGGCTCTAGCCGATGAAAGATCTCTGGAGCCGCCACCACGTAGCCGTACCCGGCCAAGCGATCGGCCAGCCGCAGAATCGGCCCCCCCAGCTGGTAAATATCTGAATAGAACAGAATGCCGGGATACGGCCCAGGCTGGTTGGGCTCCACTACATAAAGCCGCATCAGGCTGTCGTCTACGGTCAACCCCACCTCGCGGCGTTTAATCTGCATCAGCTTTCCCCTCAGAAAGAATTGGTCATGGTCAAGCGAAACTCAACAGGCGCAAGGGTTACGAAGGGTAGGGAACAGATCACTGGCCTTTTAGAAATCCAATTACGCCCGGTCTGAGCCCCAGATTTCCCTTCACGGAGACCGAGTATCAGGCGCTCATTTTGCGATCGCGACCACAACATCCGTCCCAGATCACCCGGAAAAGCTCAGAGCATCACTCCCTCAGCCCCATCCCCGCTATGGTGAAGGATGATTTGACCCCCAAGCGGTTACCCAGAACACAAGCCCCGGCCATGACGACATTTTTTGCCCCCGCCCCTGACCTGCAAATGGCCCTAGAGCAGATGCTAGAGCAGGTGCGCGCCGAGTTTTCGCTGACGCCGACTCAAATTGCCGTGACCTGGGTAGTGTATGACCCGCCCTACATCGTCAATACCGGCGGAGCCTTAAGTGCCGACGATTTTTGGCAGCACCGCCCTCGGGGGGCCAGCTACCGGGGAGTTGAGCTGATTTACCCGGCCAGCGTGGTGAAGCTATTTTATTTGGTGGCCGCCCACGAGTGGGTTGAGCAGGGGATGATCCCCCCCTCGGCAGAGCTTGATCGGGCGCTGAAGGACATGATTGTGGACTCTAGCAATGACGCCACGGCCCTAGTGGTCGATATGCTCAGCGGCACCACCAGCGGCCCGGAGCTGCCCCCTGGCCCCTTTGAAACCTGGTGCTACCAGCGCAATATTGTTAACCGCTTTTTTCAGTCGCTCCAGTGGCCCGAGCTAGTGGGAGTGAATGTAAACCAGAAGCCCTGGGGCGATGGCCCCTACGGTCGCGAGCGAGCATTTGTGGGCGAGCACTACGAGAACCGCAATTACCTGACTACCAACGCCGTGGCCCGACTGATTCATAGCATTGCGGGTGGCGTGGCGGTATCGGCGGCGCGATCGCAGACCATGCTCTCTCTGATGGCCCGTCCCCGTCCCACTGCCTTACCAGAACCCGGCGAAGAAGATCAGTTCAGAGGTTTTCTGGGGGAAGGCTTCCTCCCTGGCACTCGGCTCTATTCAAAGGCGGGGTATACCAGCAAAGTGCGCCACGATAGCGCCTACTTTGAACTACCCAGCGGCGATCCCGGCCTGCTGGTAGCCTTCACCGAAGGCCCTGAGCACAGCAAAAATCGGCAGATTTTA
Source organism: Leptolyngbya sp. CCNP1308 (assembly GCF_034932455.1). Taxonomy (NCBI): domain Bacteria; kingdom Bacillati; phylum Cyanobacteriota; class Cyanophyceae; order Leptolyngbyales; family Leptolyngbyaceae; genus Leptolyngbya; species Leptolyngbya sp. CCNP1308. The sequence goes on from NZ_JAYGIH010000073.1 coordinate 265,664, forward strand.
CCTCGGTTGGCCAGTCTCATCGTTCAGCAGATGGTCAGCCCGTAGAGTTAGGGCCAATGTTCCAAAATGCTGATCGTCCTTCTGATTGATCTGCCTTAATGTAGAGTCGCATCTATCGTAGGTAGGTGCAAAATGTTGTCAACATAGCCTCGTCTTTAGGGTGAAGGTGGTACAATTCAGCCAATTTCAGAGGCACATGTGGTGTGTGAATCTGTAGCAACGGGAATAGTTTTAACTTTCCTGAATCTGACTACGGCATTGCGATTTCAAGAGCGATCAATCGTTGGCTTTGGGCCAATGAGTCTTGACTATTAAAAATCTGAGGAGTGAACGAAATCATGGCGTATCTCAAGCAAGTTTCCCTGGCTCTGGGCCTGGCGGCTGTAGCCGGTATGGCTGCCCCTGCCCTAGCCGACACCCCCCTGGCCGAGCTGGAGCTGGCCCCAAATCCTGTTGTTGAGGCAGTAGACGGTACGGTCGAAGCCACCGCCGAGCCTGTGATCACCGACGTAGCGGTCACTGCTGAAGCGCCCGCTACGGCTGAAGTGCCCGCTACGGCTGAAATGCCCACCGCAGAGGCGATCGCCCCAGCCCCATCTGACGCCAGCCTGCTGGCCCTGCCCGAGGCCGAGCCCCTAACCGCTGACAACGGCCTGTTCGCCACCGCCGACATTGAGTCGGCTCTGATGGCCGCCACCGTTGAGACCGCTCCCGCCGCCAGCGATTCTATCGACCTGGCCCAGAGCACCCGCCCCGCCTACGAAATCACTCCCGCTTACCTGGGCGTGGGGGGCAATATTGGCATCGGCAATCGCGGTAATAGCGCGCTGTCTAGCTTTGGCTTCAACATCATCAGCAAAATTTCCCTCGGGCCTCGCTTCTCGGTGCGGGCTGGGGCCACCGCCACCAACGATCGCTGGGGCTTCACAATTCCGGTGACCTACAACTTCAACACCGTTAGCTACGGCGGTTTCCGGGCTCAGCCCTACGTGGGTGCTGGGGTTGAAATTCCCACCAGTGGCGATATCGGCCTGCTGGTGAATGCGGGCGCTGATGTCCCCATCTCCCGTGACTTTACCCTAAATGGGGTGGCCAATTTCCGTCTGACCAGCGGCTTTGCCCTGGGTATCGGCCTAGGCGTAGGCTACAACTTCCCCTTCATCTTTGAATAGAGACTTGGGGTAAACCGTGGTCTGCGAAGGCTCCCCTAGAGCAGACGTAGACCGGCCATAAGATCGGGGATCGGGCTAAGCTCGATCCCCGACATTGCGTTTGGGCTGTATCAATTAATTACGACGCTGACCTGGGCATTCTGAAGGCACGATTCAGGATGTGGCTATGGCAGAACAGTCCGTAGCCTGGGCCGAAGTGCTCCAGGCGTTTCAGCAGATTTGGGGCTACAGCGACTTTCGCCCGCCCCAGGATGCGATTATTCGGGCCTTGCTCAACCATCGCGATGTTTTGGTGGTGCTGCCGACCGGCGGCGGGAAATCTATTTGTTTTCAGCTACCGGCACTGCTTCAGTCGGGCCTGACGCTGGTGGTATCGCCCCTAGTGGCCCTGATGGAAAATCAGGTGCAAGATCTGCGCGATAAAGCTCTGCTCGCCGCCACTCTCCACAGCCAGTTGCCAGCGCCCCAGCGCCACCGCACCCTCAGGGCTCTAGAGCGTCAAGAACTGCGGCTGCTCTACGTCTCCCCCGAAACTCTACTCAGCCCGCCTGTGTGGGAACGGCTGTGCCAGCCCCGGCTCCAGATCAACGGGTTAATTTTGGATGAGGCCCACTGCCTCGTTCAGTGGGGAGAAACCTTTCGCCCCGCCTATCGCCGCCTGGGGGCGGTGCGAAAAGCGCTGCTAGACTGCCGCCCACCCGGCAGCACCCTGCCCATTGCCGCCTTCACCGCCACCGCCGACCCCACCGCCCAGACTGTTCTGCGCGAGGTGCTCCAGCTCCAGTCGCCCCAGGTGGTGCGGCTCACCCCCCACCGGCCTAACTTAAATCTGCGGGTGAAGGCTGTGGTCAGCGAGGGCCAGCGCAAGGGTGCACTGAAGCGCTACCTAGAGCAGCACCTCAACCAGGCGGGGTTAGTCTACGTGCGCACTCGCAAAGATAGCGAGGCACTGGCCCAGCAGTTGAGCGATCGCTATCGAGTAGCGCCGTACCATGCCGGGTTGAGCAGCCGCGATCGCCGCCAGGTCGAAGCCGACTGGATGGCCGACAAACTCCAGTTTGTGGTCTGCACCTCGGCCTTTGGCATGGGGATCAGCAAGTCCAACACCCGCTGGGTTGTCCACTACCAGGCTCCCTGCACCATTACCGAGTACGTGCAGGAGGTGGGGCGAGCGGGGCGCGACGGTAAAACGGCTGAGGCCCTGACCCTGGTGAGCGAGCCGACGGGCTGGCTGGAACCGGGCGATCGCCAGCGGGCCAAATTCTTCGAGGCCCAAACCCAGGTGCTACAGCAAAAGGCCCAGCGCCTGGTGGCCCAAATTCCGCCCGAGGGAGACGTGGGCGACATTAGCCAGCGGTTTGAGCACGGGGCGATTTCGCTGTCATGGCTGCATAGCGTCGGCCAGCTAGAGTGGGTGAACCCGTTTCAGTACCGGCTCGTCAACCGACCGGGGCAACCGATGCGATCGCAGGCGTCAGCCAGCCAGCAGATGCACCAGTTTCTCCACAGCCGTCACTGTCGCTGGCAGGCGCTGCTGGTGGCCTTCGGCTTTCGCAGCGAAGCGCAGCGATTGGGCAGTTGTGGGCATTGTGATAACTGCAATGGCAAACCAGCGGCGGCCCAGGCTCGTCGGTAGCCCGTGAACTAACTACCGTTTCCCTACGTCTTTGATCTATGGAATGGGTGCACCAACTTGAGGACTGAGGCGTGACCGCAGCATCTGGCCGGGAGCAAGCCGAGACTTAACCCGCGATCGCCTGACAGCTAACGCCCCAGATTTTTCTATCGTTTTTGTTGCCTTATCGCATTCTCAAGTTTTGCGTTTGATTATTTCAGATAACTCCCGTAGCATGGCGAGAATACCCATACAGTCTCTATGAACATTCTTCTGGTTTATCCCCGCTTTCCCCAAAGCTTTTGGTCATTTGATAAAACCCTGGAGCTGGTTGGGTTGAAGGCGCAGCTGCCCCCCTTAGGGCTAGTGACCGTAGCGGCGATTTTGCCCCAAACCTGGGATTACAAGCTGGTAGACCGCAACGTCCGCGAGGTGCGCGACGACGAATGGCGCTGGGCCGACATTGTCATCATCTCGGCGATGATCGTCCACCGCGTAGACTTTTTAGACGCCGTGCAGACCGCTAAGCGCTACGGCAAACTGGTAGCGGTCGGTGGCCCTTACCCCACCGCCATTCCCCACGAATCTGAAGCCGCTGGGGCCGACTTTTTGATTCTAGACGAAGGGGAAATCACCCTGCCCATGTTTGTAGAAGCGGTGGAACGGGGCGACCTGCGCGGCACCTTCCGCTCCGGCGGCGAAAAGCCTGATGTCACCGGCACCCCCGTGCCCCGCTACGACCTGCTGGAGATGGACGCCTACGCCGAGATGTCGGTGCAATTTTCTCGCGGCTGCCCCTTTCAGTGCGAGTTTTGCGACATCATTGTGCTCTACGGCCGCAAACCCCGCACCAAAGACCCCGAGCAGCTGCTGGCCGAACTGCAATGCCTCTACGACCTGGGCTGGCGGCGCAGCATTTTCATGGTCGATGACAACTTCATCGGCAACAAACGCAACGTCAAACTGCTGCTCAAGGCTATGAAACCCTGGATGGAGGAGCACGGCTATCCCTTCTCCTTTGCCACCGAGGCCTCGGTAGATTTGGCTCAGGATCCAGAACTGATGCAGATGATGGTTGACTGCAACTTCGGCACCGTCTTTTTGGGGATTGAAACCCCCGACGACGACAGCCTCAATATGACCAAAAAGTTTCAAAACATGCGTGACCCCCTTTCGGAGTCGGTGATTTCCATCGCCCAGGCGGGGCTGCGGGTGATGGCAGGGCTGATCGTCGGCTTCGACGGCGAAAAGTCTGGGGCCGGTCGGCGCATTTACGAATTCGTTGAGCAGACCGCCATCCCTACCGCGCTGGTGAGCATGCTGCAAGCCCTGCCCGACACCGCCCTGTCTCACCGTTTAGAGAAAGAAGGCCGCCTGCTGAGCAAGAGCGCCGACATCAACCAGACCACTCTGATGAACTTTGTGCCCACCCGGCCCATTGAAGAGATCACCGAAGAATACATCCAGGTGTTTTGGGATCTCTACGACCCCCTGACGGTGCTCAACCGCACCTTCCGCCACTTTTTGATGCTGGGCGAGGCTCAAAAGCGCAACTACAAAAACCGCGCCACGTCTGCCGGTACCCCCGATCTCAACTGGGTCACCATTCGCGCCTTTTTGATCGTGGTGTGGCGTCAGGGCGTGCTACGCAAAACCCGCCTGCGGTTTTGGATTAACCTGGCAATTATGCTGTGGCGCTACCCGGCAGTGGCCGCCAACTACATATCGGTATGTGCCCAGGCCGAGCACTTCATCGACTTCCGCCAGATTGTGCGGCAGAACATTGAGGAACAGCTAGCCGCCTACTTAGAAGCCAAGCGACTCACCGATCAAACAGCGGCAGCTGCCGAAACTGAAGCTGTGGCGGTACCCATCAGCTAGATTTAGCCCTAGCGCCACACAAGGAAAATCATTGCAAAATGGGTCGAGGGACTTTAAGTTTCTCGGCCATTTTTTTGGCATGACTTAGGGATAGTCAAGACCTCTATCTAAAAACGGAAGTAGACGTTAGAGATGGTCTGATCCTAGAGCCGCCGCATCGGTTAAGCACGATCGCCGCCACTGTTGGTAGGCCCGCTGGTAGTCGGCCCAGGCTTTAAGCTGGCCATCGGGGCCTTCGTAGCGGTGCTTAAACTGCTCCCAGCATACTTTTTCCATGGGGCCTCTCATTGTTTAGAAACGGCTTATATAGAAAGTTTTGGATCCTAATTTAATAATGACAAAAACCCTGGGGATCAGGGTTGGCCTTGCAACACAACTTGAGATCCAAGTTGTGAATTAAACTTTATGCAGCTGGGGCTTCTAGATTTAGCGCTTTACCTGGAGAAAGTTAACTATCGGACACTACATCTGAAAATAATCAGTTATGATGGTCGACCATGGGGCGCTTTACTCGGCCCAGGCGAGAATCTGCCGATGCATGCGGGTTTCTACCTCTGGGTTTGGGGCAATGCGCCGATCTACGTACTCTCTTGCTAGCAAAAGGCTGATCCCATGGTTCAAGAACTTCCCCGTACCCGGTCGCAGGGGCCATTCCCTGAGGCGGCTCCAGCGGCGTTTCCTGTGTTTTATCGCACCTACAGCCGTCGGGGCGAGGTGGTTGAGGGGCAGCGCGAAACCTGGGATCAGGTGTGCGATCGCACTCTCTCTGGCCTCATCGAACTGGGCAACCTCACCACCGACGAAGCTGACTTGCTGAGCCGCATGCAGCGCCAGGTCAAGGCGCTACCCTCGGGGCGCTGGCTGTGGGTGGGCGGCACCACCTGGAGCAAGCAGCCCGAAAACTTCTCGGGGGCCTACAACTGCACCAGCACCGACGTGGTTGACTGGCGCGCCTTCGGCCTGATGATGGATCTGGCCATGATGGGCTGCGGCACCGGGGCAATTCTCGAACCCAAGTACATCAGCCAAATTCCAACCATTCGCAACCGCATCACTGTCACTATGGCGGGCGACATCGGCGAAACTCCTGTGGGCGATCGCCACGAAGTTACCGATGTGGCGATCGAGGGCAACCAGGTCACCATTCGCGTGGGCGACAGCCGCCAGGGCTGGGTCAAGTCCTACGAAACCCTGCTGGAGCTATCCACCGACGATCGCTTCACCGGAGAGGTCAACGTCACCATCGACCTGCGCGACGTGCGCCCCGCTGGCGAAAAGCTCAAGGGCTTTGGCGGCGTGGCTAACCCCGTGCGGCTATCGCTGCTCTACGATCGCTGTGCCACCATTCTCAACAAAGCTCTGGGTCGCCAGCTCAACTCGGTCGAGTGCTGTCTGCTAATCGACGAAGCCGCCGCCTGCGTGGTGGCAGGCAACATCCGACGCAGTGCGGGCATGCGCCAGTTCGACAGCAACGACGAGCTGGCCGCCAGCGCCAAAGACAACCTCTGGCAGCAGGATGCCGAGGGCAACTGGCGCATCGACCCCGAGCGCGACGTGCTGCGCATGGCCAACCACACCCGCGTCTTTCACACCAAGCCCAGCCTGCAAGACTGCGTTGACTCGGTGCGCAAGCAGTTTTATTCGGGCGAAGGGGCGATCCAGTGGGCCGGGGAAGCGAAAAAGCGGGCCGGAGCCGACGATCGCTACGGCCTCAACCCCTGCGGCGAAATCCTGGGGGCCAACTTCCACTGCAACCTAGCGGAAGTCCACCTCAATCAGCTTGATCCCAAGAACTTAAAGGATCAAGAGGACGCCTTCACCGCCGCCGCCCTGTCCGTGGCGGTGCTTCTAAATCACCAGTTCCAGGAACCCCGCTACCAGAAGTCGCGCCTGGAAGACCCGATCGTCGGCGTCTCCTTCACCGGGCTGTTTGATTTCTTTGTGATTGCCTTTGGGGTCGAGTGGCTGCGCTGGTGGGAGGCCGGACGCCCCGACACCATGCAGGGGCTGGACTTCAAAGCCAGGGAGGAAGAATTTTTGACTCGGTGGAAGGATATTGTGCACCGGGTGGTGGGGGAATATTGCGATCGCCACAACCTGGTGCGCCCTAACCGCTGCACCACGGTACAGCCCGCGGGCACCAAATCGCTGCTCACGGGCGCTAGCCCCGGCTGGCACCCCCCTAAGGCCCAGCGCTTCATTCGCCGCATCACCTTCCGCAAAAATGATCCCGTAGCGATGGCCTGCATCGACTACGGCTACTCCATCGTGCCCTCCCAGTCGGACAAGGACGAGAACGGCGGTTTGCTCAACGATCCCTTTGATCCCCGCTGTACTGAGTGGCTGGTCGAAATTCCGGTCGAGGTGCTCTGGGCCAACCTGCCCGGTGCCGACGAAATCGCCATTGAGAAATTCTCGGCGGCGGCCCAGTTCGACTTCTATATGCAGGTGCAGAAGCACTACACCACCCACAACACCTCGGCCACCATCGAGTTCCGCGAACCGGAGCTGGAGTCGCTGGCCGAGCGCATCTACCAAACCATTCAAAACGACGAAGGCTACATTTCCGCCGCCCTGCTGGCCCGGTTCGACGACCTGCAAACCTTCCCCCGCCTGCCCTTCGAGCCCATCGACAAGGCCACATTCGAGGCCCTCAAGCAGCAGGTAGAAGCCCGGCGCGGCACCGAAAACTTCCACGCCGCCCTGTCGCGCTATGACGCCGGCGAGCTGATCGAGGCTGGCCCCGCTGGCTGCGACTCCGACAAGTGCATGATGCCGGAGAAAAAGCCCGATTAGAGCCAGCCTGTTAGCCAGTTGAGACTAGAGAGATAGCGAAAGGGGTTCCTGCCTTGTGCAAGAACCCCTTTTTTCTTGATTGCGGGCAATGTTGCAGCAGTTGATTTAGTTAGGACAATTTGTCAGGTGGAATCCTCTGGTGGGGGCATTGCAGTGCAATGCCCCTACGTCGAATACATGCAAAGCCGACCTCAGAGACCTCAATTCAAAGACTGCACTCCCCTACCCCCCGTGGTGGGGATCAACATGGGGAATCAGCGAGTGGGGTTTCTCCAGCCCGTGGGCTTCCATCAGCGCCCGATCGCCCATGATCTGGCGGGGGCAGCCGTCGGCGATAATGCGGCCCTCGTCGATTAGAATGACGCGATCGCACACCTCCAGCACAAACTCCAGATCGTGGGAGGAGATCAGCACAGTCTCGCTGGAGTTTTGCAAAAAGCGAATCAGGCGGCGGCGGGTGCGCAGGTCTAGGCTGGCGGTAGGTTCGTCGTAGAGAATGATCTGGGGAGTCATGGCCAGGAGGCCGGCGATCGCCACCATCTGCTTTTCGCCGCCTGATAGGTGGTGGGGCAGGCGATCGAGCAGGTGGGTGATGCCCGCCATATCGGCGGCCTGGGCAACCCGCGCTGCCACCTCAGCCGGGTCAAGACCCATGTTTTGGGGGCCAAAGGCGAGGTCGTCGCGCACCGAGGCCGAGAACAGCTGATCGTCCGGATCTTGAAACAGTAGCCCTACCTCGGGGCGAAACTGGCCGGGCTTGAGGGGTTCGCCAAACAGGTGAATGACCCCAGCGGCGGGGGTAAGCACGCCGCACAGCAGCATAAACAGAGTGGTCTTGCCGCAGCCGTTGTGGCCGATAATGCCGACGCGATCGCCCTCGCCAATGGTCAGCGAAATATTCCCCAGAACCTCGGGCTGGTCGGGGTAGCCAAAGCAGAGGTCGTGAGCCACGATCGCCTCCTGGTGAGGCTTTTGAGCCAGAGCTAAGGGGTCAAGCCCAGTCGAAATTGAATCCACCATTGGCATATCCATCACAGGCGCAAAAGTCCTTCAGCGATTACTAAGCTCACCGCCGCCGCCAGCACCCCTGCTGCCAGCCCCCAGCTCAGGGCGCAGGGCTGAGTCGCGGCGCTCTGCCCCACCACCACCTTGCCCCCATAGCCGTAGCCCCGCAGTCGCATCGCCTTGTACACCCGCTCTGACTGTTCGTAGCTGCGAATCAGTAAGTTGCCGGCCAGCATCGCCAGCTGCTGCATGGTTTGGCCGTTCACCCGCAGCCAGCGCTGCCGCCGCTGGCCAAACCCCCGCAGCCGCATGGCCTGCTGCATGGTGGCCAGCATGGCGGCAATTTCAAACAGGTAGCGGTACGAGAGCAGTGTCATATCCGCCAAGATGGTGGGCAGCCCGAGCGATCGCATCGCGTTTAGCAGGGTCAAAAACGGCGTCGTCCCCAGCAAAATAAACCCCAAGGTCAAAATCGACAAAAATCGCCCCACAATTAGCAGCGTCGCCATCAGCCCCTCCTGGCGAAGGGTCAACCAACCCCACTGCCCCAGCACCGTATCGCCCACCGTCAGCGGCAGCAGCACCACCAGCGACAGAATAAATAGCCCCGGATAGCTCAACCGCTGCCGCAAAAACGACATCGGCAGTCCCGAAAGCCCGTAGAGCAATGCCGCCAGCCCCAGCATCCAGGGCACCAGGGCCAGCTGCCGCACGGCAGCAAAGGCAAACATCAGCGCCACCAGGCTGACCAGCTTCAGCCGGGGCGACCAGCGGTGAATCATCGACTCGCGGTGCACGTAGGTATCGAGACTAGCGGCTCCCATAGTGGCCTAACCCTCCAGCAGCTCGGGCTTCACCCGGCGCAAAAACAGCACCAGCATGGTCGTAAAAATGCCTTCAATAATGGCCAGGGGAACGTGACCCACCGACAGCGTCAACACCGCCGCCCGCTCCGCCCCCTCGTTAAGCTCGGCGGGAATGTTGAAAATAATCAGCGCCAGAAAGATCAGGGCCGCAACCCCCAAACCCAGGGCACCGCCCAAAAAAGAAAACACACCCGTGCGGGTCGGCTCCTTGAGCATCTTACCTACAGTGTTACGGCTTTGAAAGATGTGATAAGCCAACAACGCCGGAAGGCCCATCATCGCCGCGTTAACCCCCAGGGTTGTAATTCCCCCATGGCCGATCACCAGCGCTTGAAAAAACAGGCCAATTAGAATCGCCGGAAAGGCAAAATAGCCCAGCACCACCCCCAGCAGCCCGTTCAAAATCAGGTGCACGCTGGCGGGCGGCACCGGAATATAGATGGATGACGCCACAAAAAACGCCGCCGTCAACAGCGACGCCTTCGGGATCTCGGCAGTCGGGTCAGGCTTCTGGTTAATCTGCCGCAGGGAATACCAGGTGGCTAACCCGGTAATCGCATACCCCGCCGCGCAAACCTGAGCGGGTAAGATTCCGTCGGGAATATGCACTAGCGCTTGCCTCTGGCAAAAAATAAAGCGGTGCCGATAAAGCCCCAGATTACAGAGCCAATCGTAATACCCTGCTGCACCGGAGATAGGCCAGTACTAGAAGAGACTAAAGAATTGGACTCTGCTTCCGCCTCTGTCCCAGGGCTAGAAGCAGAGTTTTCAAGAGAGGGATCTGCCACCGGAATGGTGGTCAGCACCCCATGGCCCGCCTGGCGCACCATGACCTCCCAGCTGCCGGGCTGGGCTACGTCTGGGGCAAAGTTAAACCGTCCCTGGTCATCGGTATTGCCCTGCTGCCAGGGCTCGGTAGGGTTACCGGGAGCGTACACCAACACCTGGGCATTGGCCATCGGTTCACCGGTTTCAAACCGAGCCTCGATCTCAACCGCACTAACCTGGCGATGCTCTACCGTCACGCCATGGGCGATCGCCGGCAACGCCCAGCCCGCCAATCCTAGGGTCAATCCCACCGTCAGGTTTAGTCTCATAGGGTCGTCAGCTTAACTTCTGCACAGTGGCCTTCGCCCACGTGGCCCAGGCTCGGCAGTATACCTAAGAATGTAGTGTACTCGGCCTCAGAAAGTCCTGCCTGAAGGGCAGCGCTATCAACATCGACCACGCCGTTTTCGGCCAGGGCCGCCAGGGGCTCAAAGCCCAGGGCACCGGTATTAATGCCATCGTCAGCCGGGGCACCGCCGTCGCCAAACAGGTGGTCGAAGTGGAAGGTGGCCTCTAGGTCAGCCTCTTCCCCAGCGGTGAGAATGCCCTTGCGATCGTCGCCGACAAAATCGCCACAGGTAAAGGACAGCTCTTCATTTACCTTGACGGTAAACGGGATCGCTTCGCCATCTTTGGTGGCATTGCCCTGCATCCAAACGGTATAACCTTCAGACGGGCCGCTTTCAGCGGGCACCATGCGCCAGGCCAGGGCATTGAAACGCCCCGCCGGAGCCTCAACCTCGCTGACCAGAACCGGGTCAGCACTCTCATCGCCCTCGGCCAGATCAACCACCTGGGTGCCCTCGACCTTGACCTCGGCTTTGGCCTCTAGGGTGCCGCCTGCCTCAGGGTCAAAGGGCGGGTCGGTCTGGGCAGCGGTGATATCGGCCAGAGACACGTAGACATTGTCAAATTCAACCTCCCACCCGTCTTTGGTGGTAAACCCTTCGCGCACAAAATCTTCGCCATTGGCGCGAATCACCAGGGTGCCGGTTTCGCCCTCGGCGCTGGCGGTTTCGGTGGGTTCTGCCTCAGAGGTTGTGGCGGTGGGGCTTTCGCCACCGCAGCTAGCCAGCACGCCCAAGGCCAAACAGCCCAACGCACTAACTTTGAGAGCTTTAGAGAAATTGCGTTGCATAGTACCTAAAAACATAAACGGCTCAGCGCCAGGGGGCAAACGTCGTCGGGAGCTAGGCTCTATCTCACCGCGTCCCAACCTGATTACTTAACCCTGAGCCTCCTAGAATGCGCAATGCCCAGGGGGGGCACCTGTTTTCGGCGCTGGGTTTCTCAACCCGCTAAAACGGTAGGATGAGGGCAACCCCCTGGGCCCCATCTACCGACTTGAGAACCCGATGTACGACGTTATTGTTGTAGGGGCTGGCCCCGCCGGAGCATCGACCGCCTACCACCTGGCCAAGCAGGGGCACTCGGTGCTGATGGTGGAAAAAGATGTCCTGCCTCGCTACAAGCCTTGCAGCGGCGCAGTGTCGCCCAGCGTGGCAGAGTTCTTTGATTTTGACTTTACCTCGGCGATCGATCGCCCCATGCGCCGGGTGCGCTACACCTACAAGCTGGGTGACCCCGTTGAGGCCGAACTCACCACCGCCGACCCGATCTGGATGGTGAAACGCGAGGTGTTTGATCACTTTTTGGTACAGCAGGCACAAAAGCTGGGGGCACAATTCAAGGATGGTACAGCCGTCACCAGCATTGAGAATAGGGGTGACTACTGGCAGGTCTCCACTACAGATGGAACGCTGGAAGCGGCCTACCTAGTCGCCGCCGATGGGGCAAACGGACCTATGGCTAATTGGCTAGGCTTTCCCGATTTAACGCTGCGCACCGCCAGCGTGCTAGAAGTGCCTGCCGCTGTGGAAAATGACTGCGCCATCAATTTTGAATTTGGCCTCATCAAGCAGGGCTGCGCCTGGAACTTCCCCAAATCCGACGGCTACTCGATTGGGGCAGCAACCTTCTTGGGGCAGGCCCCAGCAGACTATAGAAAAGCTTTAGAAAAATACAGCCAGTCCTTTGGGGTCAGCCTTGACCAGGGCACGGTCTACAGCCACCCGCTGAAGCTGTGGGATGGCAACCATCCGCTGCACACCCACCGAGCGGTGCTGGTGGGCGAAGCGGGTGCGATCGTCGATCCGCTCAGTGCCGAGGGCATTCGCCCCGGTATGATCAGCGGCGTGCGGGCCGCCGAGGCAATCCACACGGCTCTGGGTGGCGACCTCCAAGCTCTGGCTAACTACACCACCACCATGCACGCCACCTGGGGCGAAGATATGCCCTGGGCCAAACGCATCGCTGGTTTGTTCTTTCGCGTGCCGGGGATCGGCTACCGGGTGGGCATTAAGCGACCCACAGCCACCCAGCGGCTAGGGCAAATTTTGGCTGGCGAGGTGCGCTACGCCGATATCGCCGGTCGGGTGATGAAGCGGCTGAGTGGGGGGTTGCTGTCAGGGTAGATGGGTGAGCCATCTTCCACTGTTCAAAATCGGCAATTCAAAATCCAAAATTGCTATTTGCAGGGTTTCCCCAAGTGGCGGTACCAGCGGGCAAGTTTGTGTAGATCAACACTGAGAAAATAGCCAGCGATCATGGCCTGATTTGCCAGGGTGGTGCGGAGGATGCCGAGGGTGCGCCAGCGACGATCGCTCGTCACCACCGCACTGGGCGCGATCGCCACCCTCCCCACTTTGCGCAGTCGCCGCACCAGCTCGAAGTCTTCCATCATCGGCAGGTCGGGGAAGCCGCCCATTTTGTCAAAGACCTCGGCCTTTAGAAATAACCCCTGGTCGCCGTAGGGCATTTGCAGCAGGCGCGATCGCAGATTCACCCCCCACTCTACCCAGCGCAGGCCTCGGCCAGGGCCATTGATGGCGAGGCGAAAGGCCCCGGCCACCACCCCCGGCTGGGCGAGGGTATGGCGAATAACCTGGTCAAACCCCTGGGGCAGCCGAGTATCGGCATGGAGAAACAAGAGAATAGATCCTGTAGCCGCAGCGGCCCCACCGTTGAGCTGGCGCGATCGCCCCGGAGTTGCTTTGACCACCCTGGCCCCCTGGGCCTCAGCCACGTCAGCAGTACCATCGGCGCTGCCGCCATCCACCACAATCACCTCCACCGGGCTAGCAGGGCGGATCGTGTCTAGCACCGCTGGCAACTGTTTCGCCTCATTTAGGGCGGGGATAACGACGGAAATGGCGGGCTGCGATAGAGTTTCATCGATGCTTAGGGCCACGGCAGTTTGGGTAGAATGCTTCGCCAGGTTCCACGATGGGGGCACCGGAGCGACAGCTTGACGAGCGCTGAATAACCATAGCGCCAACCGCGCCTGACGCTTGGCTACAACCCATAAACCTTCGATCGAGAGAGACATTCTGCAATACCAGTGAGCGTTTTGACAATTTACTCAACCTGCCTCCAGTGGGGATGAGGCGCACGTTAATGTTGACTGAGAACACTGCCAAAACCGGGTTAAAACTGGTCAAAAATGTAGTTGTCGGCGTACTGAATGGCGCGATCGCAGTCGGCCTGGCAGCGCACCGTCCAGGCCAGCAGCGGCAGGTTAAAGTAGCGACGAGCCAGGGTAGTGGGCAGCGTCGGCAAGGCTTTGACGTTGTAGGAAATAAACTGAGGCGCACTGGCCCAGGTGAGCAACAGGTTGCTGCGCAAAAACTGCTGCGGTTTGCTAGCCAACTGGCCACGCATGATGTCGGGGGCATGGCGCTTAAACCACTGGAGCGATCGCGGGTTAAACGACTGCACCGCAAACTCGCCCCGGTAGCCGTCTAGGGTTTTGACCAGGGCTTGCTCCGGCGGGCCAACTTTCTTTTTGTTTTTAATTTCAATCAGCAGCGGCACCCGCCCCTCAACACAAGCCAAAACCTCTGTCAGGGAAGGAATGGTTTGGTCGGTGTCGTGGAGGCGATAGCGCTTGAGCGTACCCAACGTTTGCTCAGCAATACGAACTTTTTGACCCGTCAGCCGCTTTAAGTCGCGATCGTGGAACACCGCCAGGTGGCCATCAGCGAGCAATTGCACATCGAGTTCGATAGGATGGTCGGCGGCGATCGCCGCCTCAAACGCCGCCAGAGAATTCTCTGGCACCGCCATACCCTGGTGCAGGCCCCGGTGGGCAATGGGTCGGGTCGTAATCCACTCCATCGCTGGCCTCTCCTAGCCTGATAAGCTGAGCAATGTCCTAAACTGGTCGGTCGAGCCATATCAAGATTCAACAGTACGATCTGGCAGATACCCGCGCCAACCCCATTCCCCCCGATTAACCCAGCCCTTCGCCCCAAAGAATGCCGCCTGGGGTCAAGCCCATCAGAATAGCCCCTTCCCCCTCGTTGTTCTCTCTTCGTTCCTTCTCTCTTCGTTCTTCTCTTTTCGTTCTTCTCTCTTCATTCCCCTGCGCTATGCCCGTCGATACCTGGTTTCCCCTCGCCGTCTACTATGCCGATTTGCCCGATGCCCCCCAGCACAACCCAGCCCTAGCCGAAGCCATTCTTGACCTCGAAGCCAGGGGCAGCGAACCCCGCAACTTTCCCGAAATGGCCTGGACGGGCGATCTCCACGGCGTCGAAAAAGTCCACACCGACCCCCGCTTTAACTGGGTGGTGGCCCAGGTCGAAACCCACGTGGTAGCCTATCTCCAAGAACTCGGCCTCGACCTCAGCCAGGTCGACCTCTACATTCAGCGGGCCTGGCCTGTGGTGTCGCGCCCCCAGCAAGAAGTCGGTGCCCACTGCCACAACACCGCCCACGTCAGCGCCGTATACTACGTCACCGTGCCCGAGTCAGGCACCGATGCGGCAGGCTGCCTCACCTTTTTAGACGATGCCCGCCCCAACGAGGTCAGCCCCGGCCTGGGCAGCGAGAATACCGACATTGTCGCAACGTGGAACTACCTAAATCAAGATCAGGCGCTGTACCTGCCCACGGAAGGGCGATTGATCATCTTCCCCGCCAAGCAGCGCCATGGGGTGACGCCAAACCACACCGACGATCTGCGCCTGTCGCTGTCGTTTGATATTGTGCTCACCGCCGCCCCCGGTCAGGCGGCAGGAGCCTACGAGTTTCTCATGCCGCCCCCCACCCAATGGCAACGGTTTGGGCAAAAGCAATAACCACGAAACTCAATAGGGTGAGTTATCTTGCTGATGGGATCAGATCCCCCAGTTTCTTGCTATCACAATTAGCTCCTATGCCCCCTTTTTATAGACGCTTGCGGCTTCCCGCAGGGTAGGGGGCAGGGGGATCCTGTGAAGGAATTTGTCAGAAAAAATTGCCTGAGGATTGGAGCAAATAATTGCCATGGAAATCCGCGAAGACGATTTGACCGGGCCGCAGATTATTGCCCTGCTGCGCGAGCATCTAGAAAATATGCACGAGATTACACCCCCCGGCAGCGTTCACGCGCTGGATTTAGAGCGACTGAGGGCACCAAACATTACCTTTTGGACGGCCTGGCACGGTGATGACCTGCTGGGCTGCGGCGCACTGAAGCAACTCGACCTCACCAGCGGCGAAGTTAAGTCGATGCGGACACCCGCAGTCCACCGTCGCCAGGGCATCGCCTCTGGCATTTTGGAGCACATTATTGATATCGCTAGACAGCGGGGCTACAGCCACCTATATCTAGAAACCGGCGCTTTTCCTGCTTTTGCCCCGGCCCGCGCCCTGTACGAGCGCTATGGCTTCGAGTATCGAGGACCTTTTAGCGACTACACCAACGACCCCAACAGCTCATTTATGGAGAAAACACTGCTGAGTTAGGGCTTCTAATCACCCTCAAACAAGATGCTTGCTGGCACTACCAAGCCTTGATTTATACAGAAAAAGACTTGGTCAATACTGATGTAGTCTTTACAACACGCTTCTGTTATTGAGGTCTTGTCATCCCAAAACACTGTGCAACTGGGTAGAGGCAAAAAGCTAGAACCCCTGAATTAGAAGTCTTTCGGACTCTGGACATACCTTTTATGACCACCGGAGCCGGTGTCGAGTTGATTGGCCACTGGTTTGGCACCGGCACAAATCGCCGCATCGCCCTGTTATTTACGCTGACCGGTCTGGTGGGTCTAGTAGTGACGGTGATGACGATGCGATCGCATGCCGACCGAAACCTGTCGGCAACCTATCAAAAGCGCTGACCTATCCCTTCTGCGCCGATTACCCCGTTCGCCCTCAAAAGCTTGCCCCTTTGCAATCTAGAAGATTGCAGGGGAGTTGAAGGAAAGCTGGTGACAAGACTCGAACTTGCGACCGGCTGATTACAAATCAGCTGCTCTACCAACTGAGCTACACCAGCAAAAGCATACTCAGTATAGCAACGTTACCGGGCAGCTTTATAACCCAAACAACACCTGTGGCTAAGAGCTAACCTCGTCAGCAGTTTCTAGCTCGGGGGCAGACCCAGCAGCAGAAACTGCGCCGTCATCTTCTTTAAAGACGACCCGCAGTAGGGGTGGGGCCAAGAACGTGGTGAAAATAACCATCACAATAATAGCTGCGTCAAGTGACTCGGTGAGCACTCCGCTGGCAGCCCCCACCCCTGCGAATACAAGGCCGACCTCACCCCGAGGAATCATCCCAACGCCAACGGCCAGGCGGTTAATGCCCGGTTGCCCAAAGATGGCAAATCCCGCAATGACTTTACCAATGACGGCGACTACCACCAAAAATGATGCGATCACCAGCCCGGCTCGGTTAGCGGGTTCTAGCGGGTTGAGCACGCTCAGATCGGTGCGAGCTCCCACAACAATGAAGAAAATCGGCACCAGCATATCGGCGATGGGGCTGATCTGCTCTTCGATTTCCTTGTGCTTTGAGGTTTCAGCCAAGATGAGGCCAGCGGCAAAGGCACCCAAGATCGCCTCTAGCTGAATAGCGGCAGCAATGTAGGCGAGCACAAAGGCGAAGATCAGTGAGCTGATAATCACCTGCCCTCGGGTGCGCATCTGATTCACCACCATGACGAAGTAGGGGCTGAGCAGGCGACCAATGAAGATAGACCCCACCAAAAACGTGGCGGCTCCAGCAATTAAGAAAGCCACGTTGAGGATTTCAATCTCCCCGGTTTTGGCCAGACTCGCGACCACCGCTAGCACAATAATGCCTAGTACATCGTCGAGTACCGCCGCGCCGATAATAATTTGGCCTTCTCTCGAGCTGAGTTTTTGCATTTCAGCCAGCACCTTGGCAGTAATACCAATGCTGGTGGCGGTGAGCGCTGCCCCGGCGAATACAGCTGGAATGGTGTCGATGCCAAAGATGGCAATTAGCCCAGCTGTACCGGCAGCGAAGGGGGCTACCACTCCGACGACGGCCACCGCCGCCGCCTGGGGGCCAACACGGATGAGTTCTTTCAGGTCTGACTCTAGGCCAATTTCAAACAGCAGAATGATCACCCCTAGCTCAGCTAGGACAGAGATGACCTCACTTTCTCCCTGAAAGACCCGCAGCAGCTCGCTCGGCGTTTGCCCTGTGGTCATACCGACTAGGTTCATCAGCAGCGACTGCGCTTCACCGCCACCTTCGGGAAACACAATCAGGTGCATGGCAGAGACGCCAACGATGACGCCTCCGATCAGCTCTCCCAAAACGGCGGGTAGGTTAATGCGGGCGCACAGCTCGCCGCCGATCTTGGCTGCGAGGTACACCACCACTAGACTTAGCAATACACTGGCTAGCACCAGAGGCTCCACCTCGGCCTCTGGAATCTCTGCCAGCCAGGGGCTGACCGTAGATTTTATCTGGAAAAAATCGATGGGAAGATTGCTAATCAGGCCGCTGCCGATGAGGGCACTCATCCAATTTGCCATGCAGACCGCTACAACTCGTCCCGTCCAATGTACATGAAATTACTTCCGCTGAAGAGTTCACAGGGATCGTTCCCACGACTGTTCTGTCGGAGGAAATAGGTTTTAGGGAAAGACCCGGTGGGCTAGTGAGGGCATTTGGCGACGCACCTGGGAAATGCGATCGGGGTTGATTTCGGCGATCGCAACCCCCTTCTCAACTCCAGCATCGGCCAGCACCATCCCCCAGGGGTCGATGATCATGGCGTGTCCGTGGGACTGACGGCGGGCGTTGTGGAACCCGGTTTGGGCTGGGGCGATCACGTAGCAGGTATTCTCGATGGCGCGGGCTTGCAGCAGAATTTGCCAGTGGTCTTTACCCGTAAATTCGGTAAAGGCAGCAGGGATCACCAGCACCTCAGCCCCTTGCTGCGACAGGTGACGGTACAGCTCTGGAAAACGCACGTCGTAGCACACCGACAGGCCCAAAATGCCAAAGGGTTTAGAGGGAAACACATCGGGCAGCAGGTGGCCAGAAATAACGGTGTTGGACTCGCGGTAGGTGTTGCCGTCGGGCAGGTTGACGTCGAACAGGTGAACTTTTTCGTAGCGCAGCAGCTCTTGGCCCTCGGGGGAGACCAGCAGGGCGGTATTAAAGACTTTGCCTTCTTTAGCGGGAACGGGGTAGCCGCCGCCGATCAGGGTCACCTGGTAACGCTGGGCCATGGTCTTAAGAAACGCTTCGCTGGCCTGGCTAATGGTGTCGGCCTGGGCAATTTTGGCCTCTTCGTTGCCCAAAAACGAAAAATTTTCGGGGAGACTGACCAGTTCGGCCCCCTGGCGCACCGCCAGGTCGATTAGCTCTTCGGCCTGGGCCAAATTTTTGGCCAAGTCTGGCACACTGGTCATCTGTACGGCGGCGGCCCGATACGCTCTCATAAATTACCTGGCTGGAGTTGAAGAAACCTGGAACCGCTGGAGTTCCATGAACTTCAATTTTATTCGCTTGGGGGAACGGTTTGCCCAGTTGCCCCAAAACAGCCGGGGAATTACCGAGAGTTACGGTTCAGTCACCACGGTAATGGTGAGGGACTCTGGCCCAGCGCTGAGAGTGACCGGGGCATTGGTGGGAATCGTAGGGGGCTGGTTGCGCTGCACATTGTGCAGGCTCTCTAGCAGCCAGGGCTGACTATTGGTATCTGGGGCGGCAAGGGTTAAAAACTGGTTGGCATAGACCACCTGGGCCATGGTTAGCGCTGCCCCCGGTTCGGGACGAGGCAAGACCAGGGTGGCGCGATCGCTACCCAACTCCACCGTCGCCAGACCATCGGCAGATTGCCCCACGGTACGAGCGCTAGGGCCGGGAGCAAAGGTAAAAGCGGGTTCGGCGGCGACCAGGGCTGCTTGCAGGGCGCTGGCAGGGGTGGCCGCACTGGGGACAGGGCTGGCTTTGCCGAGGCGATCGCCCGCGATCGCTCGATTGCCCCGATACTCCTCGGCCTTAGCCTTAGCCTGGGCAAAGTTGGCGTCGGTGGCTGGCACAGTCTCTAGGGCGGCGATCGCCTGCTCCCACAGATCGCTCACCCGCTGCCAGTCGGCCTGGGTCTGCGCTGTCTGAGCCTCGACCGCCGCCTGCCAGCCGAGGTCAGTACCCTGCTGCCAGGGTGAAAGGGTGGGCCTGTTGATGGTCTGCTCGGGGACTGGGCCGCTAGCCATCGGTAGGTAGGACATACCGATGATGATGGCGGCAATCGCCCCCACCCCGCCAATACTTTTCGCCAAGGGCGACTTCGCCAGATTGAGCACCATAAAAACCTCGGCCAGGGTAGACCCTTAGTTTTTCAGTGGTGCTCAGGTATTAACCGGGCGATTTTGGCAACATCGGTGCGGGTTCAGGAAACAGGCAAAGGCCAGCGTGCAATCGCCTACAGATAAGGTTCAACCTGCCAACTTGCCAATCTGCCACCCGCCCATTCACGCGTCTTGCAGCTCCAAATTGTGCCCTAGATCAAACAGCTCAAATCGCCCGCTTTTTGGCTAAATAGCAGATTCTCGCGGTAGTCCACCGGGCAGTCGATCACCGCTGGCACATCATCTTCCAATGCCTGCTTCAGGGTGGGGATAAAGTCCTCTGCCGACTCAATCCGGTAGCCCTTTAGCCCCATGGCCTCCGCCAGCTTGACAAAGTCGGGGTTAGTGAAGTGAATATAAGTCGATTCGCCGTAGTAGTTCATCTGCTTCCACTCGATCAGGCCATAGCCGCCGTCGTTAAAGATGATGGTGACAAAGGGCGTGCCCACTCGCAGAGCAGTTTCTAATTCCTGGCAGTTCATCATAAAGCCGCCGTCGCCAGTCACCGCCACCACCTTGCGGTTGGGGTGCACCAGCTTGGCCGCCAGCGCCCCTGGCAGGGCAATGCCCATGGCCGCAAAGCCGTTGGAGATCAGGCAGGTATTGGGCCGCAGGCAGTGATAGTTGCGGGCCATCCACATTTTGTGAGCCCCCACGTCTGAAATCACAATATCCTCGGCGTCAAGCACCTGGCGCAGGTCATAGATCAGCTTTTGGGGCTTGATTGGAAAGCCGTAGTCGTCGGCGTACTGCTCGTAGTCAGCGCGAATTTCGTCGCGAATCTTGAGGCTAGAGGGCTCAGGGCGACCCTGACGCTTCACCCGCTTGAGAATTTCTTCTAGCGAGTCTGAGATATCGCCAATCACTTCGACCTTGGGAATGTAGCTGCTGTCAACTTCGGCGTGGGTGAGGTTGATGTGCAGGATGGGCAGTTTGCCGTCGGGGTTCCACTTCTTGGGCGAATACTCAATCAGGTCGTAGCCCACGGCGATGATTAAATCGGTCTGCTCCATGGCGCAGGTGATGTAGTCGCGCTGCTGCAAACCCAGCGACCACAGCGCCAGCGGGTGGGTGTAGGGAATCACGCCCTTGCCCATGAAGGTGTTGGCGACGGGAATATTCAGCTGGGTGGCAAACTCAGTAAGGGCTTCGCTGGCGCTGGCTCGAATCGCCCCATTGCCCACCAAAATCATCGGGTTGCTGGCCTGGGAAATCGCCACCGCCGCTTGCTGAATGCTCTGCAAGGAGGCGTAGGTTTTCTCCTGGCTGTCTTTGCGCAGGGCAGCCCCGTCAACATCCATTTCGGCGATATTTTCGGGCAGATCGATGTGCACCGCGCCGGGTTTTTCGCTCTGGGCTAGCTTAAAGGCTTTGCGCACAATTTCGGGGGTAATGCTGGGCCGCACAATTTGGGCATTCCACTTGGTAACTGGGGCAAACATGGCCACCAGATCGAGGTACTGGTGCGACTCGATGTGCATGCGATCAGTGCCCACCTGGCCCGTGATCGCCACCAGAGGGGCGCGATCTAGCGTCGCATCGGCCACCCCGGTCATTAGGTTCGTCGCTCCCGGCCCCAAGGTCGAAAGGCACACCCCGGCCTTGCCCGTCAGCCGCCCGTAGACATCGGCCATAAAGGCCGCCCCTTGCTCGTGACGGGTGGTGATGAACTGAATCGACGATCGCTTTAGGGCCTGGAGCAGCTGAAGGTTTTCTTCACCGGGCAGACCAAAAATGTATTCGACGCCTTCGTTCTCAAGGCACTGGACGAGCAGTTCAGCGGTGTTCATAGGGTGGTGTTGGGGGTTAGAGGGTAGGGGGGAAAGGTTGGAAGGTTAGAAAGTTAAAAGGTTAGGAGGTTGAAAAGTTGGAAGGTTGGAATTTCTGAACCTGCAAACCTTCTAACCTGCCAACCTCGGAAAGTGGGGCTACTTAACCCAGACGGTTTTGATGTTGACGAATTCGTGGATGCCATGGCGGCCCAGCTCGCGCCCGTAGCCCGATCGCTTGATGCCGCCAAAGGGCAGGCGCGGGTCAGACTTGACCAATCCATTAATAAAGACTGCCCCAGCCTCTAGCTCGGCCATCAGCCGTTCCTGCTCGGCGGGGTCCTGGCTCCAGGCGCTAGCTCCGAGGCCAAAGGGAATGTCGTTGGCCCGCGCGATCGCCTCATCTAAACTACCCACGCGAAACACCAGGGCCACGGGGCCAAAGAACTCCTCCTGGTCGGCGGGGGTGCCGGGCGGCAGAGCGGCGAGAATGGTGGGCGGGAACCAGTTGCCGTTTTGCAATTTGGCGGGTAGCTGAGCTTTCAGCGCCGCGACATCACCGCCAATCAGCGCGGTGCCTCCCTGGGCCAGGCAGGCCTTGACCTGTTGCTCTAACTCGGCAGCGATGTCGGGGGTGGCCAGGGGGCCAACGGTGACGCCGTCGTCAAGGGGATTGCCCGCCACCAGGGCGGCAAATTTTTCGGTCATGCCCTGCTCAAAGCGCTCGGCAATGGATTCGTGGACAATAAACCGCTTGGCGGCAATGCAGGACTGGCCGGTGTTGAGCATGCGAGCGGTGGCGGCGGTGGCGATCGCACTTTCCAAATCCGCACTGGGCATGACAATAAACGGGTCGCTGCCGCCCAGCTCCAGCACCGTCTTTTTGATCTGCTGACCGCAGGCGGCGGCCAGGCTGGCCCCGGCGGGTTCGCTGCCGGTGAGGGTGGCGGCTTTGATGCGGTCGTCGGTGACGAGTTTGGCGATGCGATCGCCCCCAATCAGCAGCGTCTGAAACGCCCCCTCGGGCAGACCCGCTTTCTGAAAAATCTCCTCAATGGCCAGGGCACACTGGGGCACATTCGAGGCGTGCTTGAGCAGCCCCACATTGCCCGCCATCAGCGCCGGGGCGGCAAAGCGAAACACCTGCCAAAACGGGAAGTTCCAGGGCATTACCGCCAGCACTGGGCCGATCGGCTGATAGCGCACAAAGCTGCGGCTGGCGTCGGTGGTGGCGGGCTCGTCGGCCAAGAACTCGGCCCCGTGGTCGGCGTAGTAGCGGCAGACCAGGGCGCTTTTTTCGACTTCGGCGATCGCCCCGGCCAGGGGCTTGCCCATCTCCAGGGTCATAATTTTGGCGTAGGCCGCCTTGTTGTCGTCGAGCACCTGGGCGGCCTGGCGCAGCCAGGTAGCGCGCTGGTCGAAGGATGTCTGACGATAGGTGGTAAAGGTTTGAGCGGACTGGGCAAGCTTGTGCTCGATTTCGGCCTCGCTCAAGGGTGTAAATTCCTTGAGCACCGCTCCGGTGGCGGGGTTAATACTGGCGATGGGCATGGTTTGACCTCCTGTTGGTCACCTGAGGTCGGTGGTGAGGCCTCGGTCGTTCCTGTTGCCACGGCTACCGCCAACCGCGGCGTAATCACCGCGATTTGCGCAGCAATTCCCCAAGGAATTGCGGGTAGTCTAGCCGGGTCTAAATCTCGACAACCCAGACTAGTTGGCTCATAGAGTGTATTAGCTCTCAGAACGAGCGCAGCTTGGCCACCAACCTCTAAAACTAAGGCTCTCTATAACTGTGCCCTGAAGCACAAAAGCCTACCCCAACATCCTATTACTTCTGCACAAAACATAGTGTTATGTAACGATGACCAAGCACCGCCTGTTTTCAAGCCTTTTGAGCCTCGTCTGGGGTGCTAGCTCGCAGCCAGGGCCAGGGGTTGGCCAAGAGCGCGGTGGCGGCCTCGCGGCCCAGGGGCTGAGAAAATAGGTAGCCCTGACCGCGCCGACAGCCCATGGCCCGCAGCCGGTTGAGCTGGGTTTCGGTTTCAATGCCTTCGGCCACCAAATCCATATTCAGCTTTTGGCCTAGGGCGATAATGGTGTGTACAATCTCGCGATCGTCACCGCTTTGATCCATCCGGCCCACAAAGGACTGATCAATTTTTAGGGTGTCGGTGGGGAAACGATGCAGGTAGCTGAGGGATGAATAGCCGGTGCCGAAGTCGTCGATGGCCAGCTTCAGCCCCAGCTGCTTCAGCCGGTGCATCAGCTCAGTCGCTCCATCCACGTCCCGCATGATCATGCTTTCGGTAATTTCGAGCTGCACTGGGCTGCCAGCCAGGTTAAGCTCGCGCAGGCAAGCTCCAAACTGATCCACCAGGTCTACCTGGTGCAGCTGCCGCCGCGACAGATTAATACTCATGGTGAGGGGATGGTCGGGAAACTGCTGCTGCCAGGCTTTGAGCTGAGTGCAGGCGGCTCGAAAGATCCACTGGCCCAGGTGCACAATCAGCCCAGTTTCTTCGGTGACCTGAATAAACTGCCCCGGCGACACAAACCCCTCCTCGGGGCGGTACCACCGCACTAGCGCCTCAAACCCGGCAATGCGACCACTCTGCAAACAGACGATCGGCTGGTAGTGGAGCAAAAACTCGTTGTTTTCAAAGGCGCTGAGCAGATGGCTCTCTAGCTCTAGGCGGCGCACGGCCTCTTCGTGCATGGTGCTGGCAAACACTTCGTAGCGGTACTCGTTCAGCGCCTTGGCCCGGTACATGGCGGTGTGGGCGTCGCGCAGCAGGTCTTCGGGCGTGGGCGGATGCTCGCTATTGGCCATGGCGACCCCCATGGAGCTGGTCACCGAGAGCCGCCGTCGCGCGATCGAAAATGGCTCTGACAGCTCGGTTTGCAGTCGGTTGAGCCACTGGTCTACGGTGGGCTGGTCGTGCACCGGCAGCAAAAAGGCAAACTCGTCGCCCCCCACCCGCGATAGTTGGGCCGACGCAGGCAAACCCTGTCGCAGCCGCTGGCCTAGGGTTTGCAGCACGCGATCGCCCACAAGGTGCCCAAAGGACTGGTTGATCAGCTTGAAGCGATCGATGTCGAGAAACACTACCGTCACCGCCGTCGCGGGCTTTTGAGACAGCGCCCGCTGCACCTGCAGCAAAAACATGTCGCGCCCCGGCAGCAGGGTGAGCTGGTCGTAGCTGCTGCGGTAGAGCACCTTTTGGGTGAGTACCAGCCCCAGGGCCAGCAGAAAGGCCGCCACGGGTTCTACCGTAGGTACCCACAGCAGGTTGGCCAGGGCGAGGCCGCTCAGACCCCAAATGGCCAAAACCATACCCCCGCTGACCAACAGCAGCAGGCTCGGACGGCGCACTCGCCAGCCCACTACCCCGGCCACCAGAGTCCAGCCCAGCAGCCAGAGAAACTCGCCCCACTGGGGCAAAAAGCGGTAGAGGGCGGGGGTACCTGCGATCGCATCGAGCAGCTGGCTAATGCTCTGGGCATGCACCTCAACCCCGGCCATCACAAACCGGGCCGAATGCTCGTGGCTAAAGGGCGTATAAAACTCATCCTTGAGGCTAGAGGCGGTAGAGCCAATCAGCACAATCTTGCCCCGCACCCAGTCTGGCGGCACCGCCCCGGCCAAGACCTGGGTAATGGTGAGGGTAGGGGCCGGCTCGTAGGCAGTGCGATACTTCATCAGCACTTGAAAGCCCCGGTCGTCAACGTTGGCGTAGCCGCCATCCCTGGCCAATAGGGCCGGAAATTCCGCATCCCCAATGCGCAGCAGATCGTTGTCGCGATCGACTTGAAGCTCCAGGTCAGAATGATAGGCCAGCGCCACCCGCAGCGGAAACGAGTAGGCGGGATTGTCGGGAGTGGCTACGTACAGCAGGTTGCGGCGCAGCACGCCGTCGGGGTCAATGGCGAAGTCATTAAACCCCACCTGGTCGGCAGGCCAGGTGGCCGGAGCGGGCACCTCAATGCCGGTGCCCTGCTTACCCACATTAAAGATGCCAATCACCTGAGGAGACGATTGAAAGGCTTGGGCCAGAGCCGCCTGCCCAGGCATGTCCTGGGGGGTGTTGCGGTACAGGTCGAGCCCCACCACCGCTGGGTCGTAACGCTGCACCTCGGCAATAACATCGGCCACCACCTGGTCAGACAGGGGCCAGCCGTAGGCTTCTAAATCGGCCTCAGTCACCTCTACAATCAGCAGCCGTGGGTCTGAAGCCTGCTGAACCAACAGCCGAGTCAGCAGGTCAAAATTAGTGGTCTCAAGAGTTTGAAATAGCTGTAGCCGCTTGCCCACAGACACAAGCGTCAGGGCGAGCAGGCCAGAGACCAATACGGCTCGGCTACCAAAATTAATCGGTTTAGAAAACTGCGAGGCCCAACGTTGGAGCTGCTGCCTAAACGGCCAGATCCGAGAATGCACCATGGATTAAACCGACAATGGTAGAAGTGGCAATGGCAGGCATTGACTCATAATTCCCTGAATACAGAGATATACAGGGCATAATCGGCGCTATCCGGAAATTGCTGGTGGCTAGAGTGCCTCCACATCCCCCAGTAGAACCGTTGGGCCTGCCGGGCCACAGCCTTTAAGCCATAGTGTCACTGTGTTGGTCGTTAACCCAGTGGGTGCCGCCCCCCCGCCGCTGGCCGGGAAACTCGTCTCGGTTGCCGCTGGCCTGCTGCTCGGCCTCAGCATGGGGCCAGTGAAGCAGTAGCAAACTTAACACACTCAAACCCACTAGTATTGCGGCACCGCTGGGCCAAATAAAGACTCGAATCAGGGTTGCCTTCATAGCTGAAATGGTACCTAAGATGGTGACAGAACTCCTGCCCGCCCATAGGTGAAAGCTCGCTTTAAAGAGCTCTCTACGCTCCAGGGGGCATAGTGTGATTCTTCACGTCTGAGGTTATATTCGATACTTGCATCCCCAGCCTTTCACTGAAGCTTTATGGAGGGGTAAAGCTCAGTCAACCGCCCCTAGGACAGTAGCTGAACTGGCAAGTAGCAGTCGGTCACGCTACCGGCCCTGGCGATTCGCGAAGCGTATAGCCTGCGGCATTCCAGAAACGGG
Source organism: Leptolyngbya sp. CCNP1308 (assembly GCF_034932455.1). Lineage (NCBI taxonomy): Bacteria > Bacillati > Cyanobacteriota > Cyanophyceae > Leptolyngbyales > Leptolyngbyaceae > Leptolyngbya > Leptolyngbya sp. CCNP1308. The sequence goes on from NZ_JAYGIH010000073.1 coordinate 292,351, forward strand.
AAGCGCCTTGAGACGAGTATCCCTCTAGGCGGCGGCCCAAGCCGAGCATTAAAAACTTGTTAAGGGAAGTCCCCACCGGACGATTCCACAGATATGCTTGACGCAAGATACCTCCTAACTGCGTCTCCAGCCCCGTCTGACTCCCTCTGTTGGTGTCATTTAGATGGGGCTGCTACTTTGGGAAGCCGCAGAGCTGGCTTTAGACAAAAACCGCTTTTCGGTGAGGACTCGGGGCGATCGCCTCTTCAGATCATCCCTCTGCTTTAGGCTAACCTCTCTGGGCTGAACCTATTCCCAGGGCCAGTCGTACATCCAGACCTCTACGGGATTAGCTGATTCTTCTGCCTACAGTCAGAGATTGCGTACTGCTTATCGGCACACTTTGGCGTAGCCTAAAGCCCATCACTAAAGTGTGATTGCAGATACAAATTTTAAGTGATAGGCTAAAAAACTAATCGCGATCCTGCGAATAGGCCTAAGAATCAGCTTTTTGCCCTAGTTGCTGAGCAAGTGCGGCAGCTAGGGCAGCTGTTTTACCTTGCCCATGGCCCAAGCTTGCGGCTGGCTTCACCCTAGGGTGCGGTTGTTCGAGGCCAGGGGTGTTGCTTTCTGCACACGCGTAAATGACGTTATTTGGACTTTTCTGGGCTGCATTTCTACCGCACCATCTCAATTCACCCGCCCCTATAGCGTTGCAAAGGGCTAGCCCCTATGCAGCCACTGCTCTGCAGCGTCCGGCTACGGTAGATCTAAGCGCCTCACTCTACTCTCCCTTGCATCTGCAAACCACCCTCTACAAGCCCCTTCAGTTGTTTCCCCAGCTGGACTGGCCGCAGGCGGCGGCGGTAGATTGGCATCTCTGGAATGCTACTGCCGCCGTAGCTGTAGTCGGGCAGGGAGCGAACGCCCACAGGGGCAGTGGCATAACCCAGGTTAATCCTACCCCTGTGGCTTGTGGCAGGCTGGCTTCGGCAAACGCCAGCGCCCCAGCCCAAGGGTTTACCATTCGGGTGAAGAATGTAGCGATTGGGCAGGTGCCGTCCCGTCCGGCGGCGGATCAGGTCGCTCGCCAAATCCGCCAGGCGGTGCCTGAACTAGAGGCCAACCCCAACGGGCTGACCCCCAAATTAAGCCAGGCTCTAGCCGCCGCACAGGTCAACGGCAAAACCGTTTTTGAGCTGCCTGGGGCAGTGCCAGACCAGGCTAGTTCAGCCAGTGCATCTGCTCCGAGCCAGGCCGCCCTGCAGGCGATCGCATGGGTAGACAACCTGCGTTTGGCCTTCGGCGGCTCTCCGCTAGAACCCAGTCAAGTGCAAATGGTTGCCCACGGCCTGGGCGAAACCCACCAGACATTTAACGGCACAGCCTCTTGGTATGGCCCCTACTTTCACGGGCGACAGACGGCGACAGGCGAAACCTTTGATCAGCATGACCTGACGGCGGCCCACAAGACATTGCCCTTTGGCACTTACCTCAAGGTGCGCAACCAGCTCAACGGCAAAAGCGTGGTTGTGCGCATTAACGATCGCGGCCCATACATCGGCGATCGCTCCCTCGATCTGTCCTACGCTGCGGCTCAGTGCTTGGGGGGTGACCATGTGGGGTTAATTCCTTACCAGGCGACTATCCTAGCGCCGGGGGTGCCTCAAGCGTGGCGATCGGATGTGGTTGCCACCCTGCCCTAGAGATGCGATTCAATAGATCGGTGGAACAGGGCTCCAACGGAGCGCCCAACCTACATTAGGCTCGCCACTTGAGCAGCTGAGTTTTGACCGGGGTAGCAAACTCGCGGTCTTCAGTCTGGGAGCGTTGGTACTCTTTTTTGAGCTGGTAGTACCACCGGGCCAGGGTGTCAGAGTCTTTGATCAGCCGCAGCACTGACTCATGCTTAAGCCCTTCCTGCTGTTTGATCACCACGTCGCGGTCTTGACCCAAAAATGAGCGAATCATCATTGGCAAAAACGGCTTGAGCAGAGCGCCCCAGGGCAGATCCCAATACAGCTCAAAGGTAACATCGGTTTGGTCGTCGGTGAGGGGGGTAACGGTGGTTAAGTTGACCACCCGGTGCTTTGAGGTCGTGGTTTCTTCAGTGCGCACGCCGGGCAGATAAAAGATGATTTCGTTGTCGGGCACGCCGCCAATTAGCCAGTAGCCGTAGCCCATGTTCTCGCCCATGCGGTGCTTGCGCATGGTGAACCCGTAGGGGGAGGGGTCAAACCACTTGATTTCGTCGCTGAGGGTAGCGCCACGCCACCACCAGGAGCGATGGACAAAGGGCGAGTGGGCCGGATCCATTAGCCCCACTACAGCGTGGTCAATGTAGCAGGGAAACCGCATCGTGTAGGTAACCTGGGGCCGCACGTCGTCGCTAAAGCCGGGCACACGGGGTACATCCAGGCGGGGGGGTTGGGGGCTGGCGCGATCGCTCATATAGACCCAGACGTTGCCCTGGACTTCTTTGACCTCGTAGCTGTTGACGTTAAACCGGCTCAGATCCATCTGCTGATCGGGCATCAGCGAGGGAATCTCGGTGCACTGGCCGTTTTCGTTAAAGCGCCAGCCGTGGTAGCAGCACTCGACTTCGGTGCCGTCGAAACGGCCACAGCTGAGGGGCACGGCCCGGTGAGGACAAATGTCGCGAATGGCAAAGGCTTTGCCCTGACTGGTGCGGCCAAACAGGATCGGCTCATTGAGCAGGGTTTTGGCTACCATCTTGCCCGCCTTCAGCTCGCGGCTGGGCATGGCGTGGTACCAGATGTTGCGCAGCAGGTAGATGTCGTTAACGGCAACCACAGGTCTTCAAGAAGATTAAGGATTGAGGCGACTAATACTGTAGCAGAGGCTTGGTAGTGGCGAAGATCTAGCGTGGGCCAGTTCGGAGTACATTTCGCAAGTAAAACTACTCACAATGTAACCCCATGGAAAACCTAACTGAGCGGCAAGCGTTTGACGCCATGGTGCTGTTTCTAGAACAAGTTTATGAACGCACCGAGTCCGATGATATTGCGGGTCTGCTATCTGACTTAATGCTTGCTGCCGACAATCAAACCTCTGACCCTGCCGCCTGGCAAGACTGGTTGGCGTGCCTTCAGAGGGTTACGCCGGTTCACTTTTCTCAGTAAACCCTTTCTTCAGCTGCAAATGCTTGAAGATTGCCCCAGCTTCACAATCTGCTGAGGCAATCTTTGTCAACTGTAAACTACTCAGTGGCCCTTAACCCACCGCCTGGGGTTCCTGTACCTGCTTGAGCTGTTCGCGCAAGGGCGGGCCTTCGATTACTTCGGCCTCTAGCAGCTGCTGGGCGAGGGTTTCTAGCAATTCCCGGTTTTGCTTGAGAATGTCAAGGGCGCGCTGGTGGCCTTCTTCGACCAGGGATTTTACCTCTTCGTCGATCGCCTTAGCCGTCTCTTCGCTGATGGGGCGACGAGCGTTGGGCATGCCGCCGTCGAGAAAGGCGTTGCGCTGGGCGCGATCGTAGGCGAGGGGGCCAAGCACCTGGCTCATGCCGTAGGTGGTGACCATTTGCTCAGCCAGGTCGGTGGCCCGCTGGAGGTCGTTAGACGCCCCGGTGGTGATGCTGCCGAAGATGATTTCTTCGGCCGATCGCCCGCCGAGCAGGGTGGCAATTTGCCCCTTCAGCTCCGCCTCATCCCGCAGGAATCGGTCTTCGGTGGGCAGTTGCAGGGTATAGCCTAGGGCCGCCATACCGCGCGGCACGATGGAGATTTTCTCTACTTGGTCAGTGCCGGGCATCATCGCGCCGACCAAGGCGTGGCCAACCTCGTGGTAGGCAACGATTTTCTTTTCTTTGTCGTTGAGCACGCGGCTCTTTTTCTCTAGACCGGCAACGACCCGCTCGATCGCCTCGCTAAAGTCTTCTTGCTCCACAATAGTGCTGTTGCGTCGGGCAGCCAGCAGGGCAGCTTCGTTGACCAGGTTAGCCAGGTCGGCTCCGGCGAATCCTGGGGTGCGGGTAGCAGTCGTCTTGAGATCGACGGTGTCGGCCAGCTTTACATCCTTAGCGTGGATTTTGAGGATGGCTTCGCGGCCCTTGAGATCGGGGCGATCGACAAGGACTTGGCGATCGAAGCGACCGGGACGTAGCAGGGCGGGGTCGAGAGTTTCGGGCCGGTTGGTGGCTGCCAGCACGATCACAGTGGTAGCACCCGCGTCAAAGCCGTCCATTTCGGTGAGCAACTGGTTGAGGGTCTGCTCGCGCTCGTCATTGCCGCCGTACATGCCGTTAGAGGAGCGCGATTTGCCGATCGCATCCAGCTCGTCAATAAAAATAATGCAGGGCGACTGTTTCTTGGCCTGATCGAACAGGTCGCGCACGCGGGAAGACCCAACGCCAACGAACAGTTCCACAAACTCAGAGCCCGAAATGCTGAAGAAGGGCACGCCTGCCTCACCGGCAACGGCCTTAGCCATCAGGGTCTTACCCGTTCCCGGCGGCCCAACGAGGAGCACGCCCTTGGGAATTTTGGCCCCCAGGTCGGTGAAGCGCTTGGGCGTCTTGAGAAAATCGACGACTTCCACCAGCTCGGTCTTGGCCTCTTCGACCCCGGCGACATCGTCAAAGGTAATCTTGCCCGCATCGCCATCCACGTAGACCTTGGCCTTGCTTTTGCCAATGGACAGCGCCCCCTGGGGGCCACCGCCATTGCGGGCAATAAAGAACCGCCAAACGCCGATAAAAATTAGCGGCGGAATCACCCAGCTCAGCAGACTGCTAAACCACTGGCCCTTGGGCGGCGGCACGGCAGCAAACTCAACGCCGTTGTCTTCGAGCAGCTGGGGCAGTTGCAGGTCGAAGATGGGGGTAGTGCTATACACATCGCCCGGTTCGCCCGTGGTAAGGTCTTTGACCTGGTAGCGAATTTCGTTTTGGCCCACCGAGGCCCGCACCACCTCTTGCTCTTGGATGCGGTGGATGAACATGCTGTAGGGTTCGCGGGCCGTCTGGCTGCCGAAGAATCCGGAAAACGCAATGTTGAGCAGCAGCAGGCCGGTGGCCGCCCAGAGAACGATGTTGGCGATTTGGCGCGATCGCGGCGGTTGAGGGTCTTTGTTAACAGGCATACTTAAATTTTGGATTGGGGATTTTGGCGGGGCGTTGGCTCTCAAGGCCGGTCTTTGACTATCGCCCTGGCTCAGAGATAACGGTAGGGACGTTGCCGTACAACGCCCCTATTGGGGAATTTGGAGAGCTGCGATCGCGGGCTAGTCAAAGTTGACATCTACCGTGGTGTGGGCCGCGTCGGGGGTGTCGGCCCGCAGACCCGACTGCCGTCTATTGGTCAACCCAGCCAGCACAATCTGCGACAGCGCCCCGATAAACATAGAGGCCACTACAGCGTCGTCAACCACACCCAACACGGGGATGAAGTCGGGAAGAATGTCGATGGGGCTGAGCAGGTACAGCAGAGTCGCGCCCACCATAATCCAGCGATATTTAGGATTTTCGAGGGTGGTTTTGTACCAAGTGTAGAAAGACTGAACTGGGGAACTCATGGGCCAACGGTTGAATGCGATGGCTTTATGGTGCCACGGAACCCCCTGGTTGCTCCGTGGCGGATAGCCGCCCGCTGATGGGGTTGGAGCCGAACCCTACTCCGCTCGCAAATGCCAGGCGCGGGGCTGCAAAAAGGTAGAAAGCCCCGCCACCGAGAGGGTGGTGCCCAGGCCCGAGTGGCCCCGTCCACTCCAGGGCAGGCGGGGGCTAACGCGATCGCAGCAGTTCCAATACGCGCTCCCCGTCTTGATCTGGCGCAAGATCCCCACAGCCCGCTCTCGATCCGTCCCGTACACCGCCGCCGTCAATCCATAAGGAGTATCTTGCATCAGCGCTACGGCTTCCTCATCGCTAGAAACGCGCTGAATGCCAATTACCGGGCCAAAGGTCTCCTCTTGCATAACAGTCATGGTGTGGTTGACCTCGGTGAGCACCGTGGGGGCAAAGTACCAGCCGGGGCGATCGAGCTGCTGCCCGCCGCAGCGCAGCGTAGCACCCTTAGCTACAGCATCCGCCACTTGATCCGCTAAGACATCCAGCTGGGGCTGGCGGCTCACCGGGCCAAGGTAGGTTTCCGCAGCAGCGGGGTCGCCTAGGGTAAAGCCTCGCACTGTCTCCATGAACGCTGCTAAAAATTCGTCATAGATATCGGTATGGACATAGATGCGCTCCACCGCGCAGCAGCTCTGGCCATTGTTGTAGAACGCGCCATCGGCCAAACCTGCCGCCGCTGTTGCCACATTGGCATCGGCGCAGACGTAGGCCGGGTCTTTGCCGCCCAGCTCTAGCTGCACACGAATTAGCTTAGGAGCAGCGGCCACGGCAATTTTCTGCCCCGTCGCGTAGGAGCCCGTGAAGAAAACGCCGTCGATAGGCTGATCCAGCAGGGCGGCTCCGGTCAGTCCGGTACCGATGATAGCCATGAAGATGTCTTGGGGAATGCCGGATTCGTGGAGGAGGGCTGCGATCGCCCCCCCGGTCAGCGTGGCAAACTCCGACGGCTTGTACAACACCGCATTGCCCATCAGCAGCGCCGGAATGAACACGTTACCCCCAACAAAATAGGGATAGTTCCAGGCCGAAATATTCGCGATCACCCCCAGCGGCTCGTAGCCAATTACCTCCTCCAGCGTCCCCATTCCCGGCAGCGCCTCCACTGGCTCGGAATAAACCCGCTCTGGGGCTAGCACCCTAGCGGCATGCTCCACAAAGAAGTCGATCCGACTCGGCACCGCCAGAATTTCGCTACGGGCCTGGGCGATCGGCTTGCCCGTCTCGGAGGTGAGCAGCGCCGCCAACGCGTCTACCCGCTCAATTAACAATGCTCGAAATTGCAGAATGGGCGAGGTGCGATCGGCCAGAGGCAGTACCGCCCACTCTGGCTGCGCCGCCCGCGCTCTGGCATATTTTTCGGCGACGGCGGCGCCATCATCCACCAAAATTTCTTTAATCAATGCCTCGGTAGCAGGGTTGATGATCGAGAGCAGGTCAGCCATAGCAAACGCGATCTTTCGAGAGATTGGGTATTGAGCAATGGACGTGAGATTTTGACCTTGAAGACTGTCGGTTTTGGCCTGGAGTGAATGGTGGGCAGTGCCCACCCTACGGTTGCTTAGACCAATTGCAGAGAAGAACAAGTCACTTGGCAGAACAGAGGTTTAAACCGATGATCGGCTTATCCTTTCCGTGAGGTGAAGGACGGCGGAACGTCCTTCTCGATGGGGGTCTGGGGCCAGCGAAATGGCCCCAGCAGTAGATCTGGCTATCGACCCAGATTGTGCGCCGCAGCAGAGAACTCGCTCAGACATTGCATCGCTGTGCATTGGCAGAGCCTCGCTTTAGCGTTATGCGCCCTACAGGATGGTTAAAACGCATCTTGATAGATAGCGTAGAAATCCTTCTCTGTAACAGGTTTAGGGTTCAACGGATGACAGCCATCCTTGATCGCCACCGACACCAGCGGCCCCAGCCCGTCGGACGTCACCCCCAAAGCCCCCAATGAAGTCGGAATCCCAATCGACTCCGATAGCGCCACAAGCCAATCGACAAACGCTTGCCCATCAGTGGCCTCCGGCTGCACCACCCGCGCCATCCGCAGAAAGCGATCGGGCGCTGCCGACAGGTTAAACCGCATCGCCGCAGGCAGCATGATGCCATTGGCCAAGCCATGGTGGGTGTCATACACCGTAGACAGCGCGTGGGCGCAGGAGTGGGTGACGCCGAGCCCCTTTTGAAATGCGATCGCCCCCATCATCGACGCATTCAGCATCCCCCCCCGTGCCGCCAAGTGCGCCGCAGCCGTCGCCTCGCCAAAGCTCTCCCCCTCCCGCAGCCGCTGAGCAAAGTCCACACAGGCCTTCAAATTCTGCGCCACCAGGTGAATCCCCTCCAGCGCAATGCCGTCGCACAGCGGGTTAAAGCCCTTGGCCAGAAACGCCTCAACCAAATGAGTGAGCGCATCCATACCCGTAGCGGCGGTGATTTTGGTCGGTAGCCCCAGCAGTAGTTCGGGGTCAGCCAGCACCACCTGGGGCAAGAGCTGGGGGTCAAACATAATCTTTTTAGCGTGGGTGTCATCGTCCGAAATCACCGTGCTGCGACCCACTTCGCTGCCAGTGCCCGCCGTGGTAGGGAGCGCGACAATAGGGAGAATCGGCTGATCGATAGGGCGGGTGCTGTTGCCGTCTTCGTAGTCAAAGAGGTGGCCGGGGTGGTTGGCCATGAGGGCGATCGCCTTCGCTACATCCATCGGCGCGCCGCCGCCCACCGCTACAATGCCGTCGGCCCCGTGGGCCTGCCAAGCATCCAACCCAGCTTTAACTTGGGAGACGACGGGATTGCCCCAAACCCCGCTAAAGGTAGCCGCATCAAAGTCTGCAAGGGAGGCTTCTAAATCTGGAAACCAGGGGAGTTGGGCAACATCTTTATCGGTCACGATCAGGACGCGCTGAATTCCTAAGGCGGTGAGTTCAGCGGTGAGTTCGGCCCGCGCCCCTGGCCCAAAGCGAATGCGGGTGGGGAAATTGTAGGTGTGAATAGTAGAAGCCATTCAGAATTTACGTCCTTAAAACCGGGAACCGAGGGTGCATCCGCGCAGCGATGCACCATTGTCTTGGGCTAAAAACTCTGCATGCCCACAAGAATCTTGGGTTAAAGCCAAATCTGCCGCTGGGGGCGTTCCGATTGCCCCCAGGCCCCCTCATCCAGGGCCGTTCCGCCGCCCTGGACTCAACGGAAAGGAGTTACCGATCATCGGTTTAAACCTTTGTTTTGCAAATCAATCTGTTCTGCGCTGCGATTGACCTAGGGCACCGTAGGGTGGGCATTGCCCACCATTTGACTTGGCTACCCACAGATCATTCCTGTCTAGAGACATCACCAGGGCAAACAGCTGTTTGCCCTGGTGATGTCTCTAGATATTCACGTACTGATCCATTTCCCAGGCGGTAATTTGGGCGTTGAAGGCGTTCCATTCCTTTGCCTTCATTTCTAGGAAGGTTTTAGCCCCGAGTGCTCCCATCATGTCCATTAGCAGGGCATCTTGCTTGAGGGCTGCCATGGCCTCGTAGAGGTTGTAAGGCAGGGTTTGCAGGTTGGGGAATTCGTCGCCCCGGGCAAACAGGTTTTCGTCGATGCGCTGGCCGGGGTCAAGCTGCTGCTTGATGCCCTCTAGCCCAGCCGCCAAGATTCCGGCGGTGGCGAGGTAGAGGTTGACGGCACCGTCGATCATGCGGCACTCAAATCGGCCCCGGTCGGGAATACGAATCAGGTGGGAGCGGTTGTTGCCGCCGTAGGAAATGTAGCGGGGGCTCCAGGTGCTGCCGGAGGTGGTGGTGCTGGCCCCCAACCGGCGATAGGAGTTGACCGTGGGGGCACAGAGGGCCGTGAGGCCTTTGCCGTGGGCCAAGACACCGCCCAAAAAGTTGTAGCCAACGGGCGAAAGGCCGCCTGCGTCGGCCCCTTCGGCAAAGACGTTGGTATCGCCCTGCCACAGGCTGTTGTGGACGTGGCCACCGTTGCCGGTGATGTGGCTAAAGGGCTTGGGCATAAAGGTGGCGATGAAGCCTCGCTGCTCGGCCAGGGTTTTGACCATGTATTTGAAGAAGACATGGCGATCGCAGGTCGTCCGCGCATCGCTGTAGGCCCAGTTCAGCTCAAACTGGCCGTTGGCATCTTCGTGGTCGCATTGGTAGGGCTCCCAGCCCAGGTCTTCCATATAGGTGACGACCGTGGAAATCAGATCAAACTGGCGCATCAGGTTGATCTGGTCGTAGCAGGGGCGCTCGGCGGTGTCTTTGGGGTCGGCGATCGCATAGCCTGTCTCGGTTTGCCGCAGCAAAAAGAACTCGGCTTCAACCCCGGTTTTGTGGGTGTAGCCCAGGGCCGCCGCCTGGTCGATCACGCGGTTAAGCATCATCCGGGGCGCGGCGGGGAAGGGTTCGCCCTCAAAGTACACGTCACTGGCCACCCAGCCCACCGTCGGCTCCCAGGGCAGCTGAATCAGCGAGCTGGGGTCGGGCACCACGGCAATTTCTGCCGCCTCTGGCCCCAGCCCCAGGTTCGAGGCAAAGGAGCAGAAAAAGGCACCGTCTTTTTCTACCCCCGCAATTTGGGAGGCGGGCACAAGCTTGGCCCGCGTTCCCCCCAGCAGGTCGGTATAGGACACTAAAAAAAACTTGATGCCGAGGGCCTTGGCCCTTTCTGCCAGGCTCTGCACCTGGGTTAACATGCCGACCATAGAACGACTCCGGACGTTTCAGCCTAGTAAAACAGGCTGACGAAGTCGCTTTTGTAGCTGTAGATACGGCCCTAACTCCCTCCGGTTGCATAGATCAAACTCTGCCGTCCTGCCGACTTGTTTCACCTTAAACGTTCGTAGGGTGTAGGCAGCGTCAGGTGCGAGCCATTTGACATTTGTGGTTAACCCGCACAGAGCGCTGCTCTTTAAATATGGAATTTCGACACCATGAAAAGCGATAAAAACTCAGATCACAATCCCGATGCCAATCCTGATCCGATTACTGGACAGCCCGGTGCCCACCCCGTTGGCACTGGCGTTGGCGCAGCTGGGCTAGGCGTTGTCGGCACTGCCGTGGGCGGTGTGCTTGGCGGGCCAGTAGGGGCTGTTGTCGGCGCTGCCGTGGGCGCAGTGGCAGGTGGCTTAGCGGGCAAAGGCGTCGCCGAGAAAGCCGACCCCACCGTAGAAGATAACTACTGGCGCGAAAATTACAAAAAACGGGACTACGTGGAGTCTGACTATAGCTACGACGACTACAGCCCCGCCTATCGCACCGGCTACGAGGGCTACAGCAACTACGCCCAGCAGGGGCTGACCTACGACGATGCCGAACCTCGGCTGCGAGAAGACTATGAACGCCAGCACAGCGGCAACCGCCTCAGTTGGGATAAAGCTCGCCACGCCAGCCGCGACGCCTGGACTCGCGTTGACAGCAATGCCTCTCGCTACAAAGCGGAAGACGACTACTGGCGGACTAATTTTGCCTCTCGTCCCTACCGCGAGGCAAATTATGAATACGATGACTACAGCCCTGCCTACCGCACAGGCTACGAAGGCTACAACACCTACGCTGGCCAGGGTATGACCTTTAGCCAGGCCGAGCCCCACCTGCGGCAAGACTACGAACGCCGTCACAACGGTCGCCTCGGCTGGGAAAAAGCCAAGCACGCCATCCAAGACGCCTGGCATCGGCTAGAGTCCACTGTCTCTAACGACTCTGATCGTCGGGTTGACGCTGACCGCAGCACCAATGACCCGCGCCGGACTGACAGCACCGCCGGCCTGCTGTAGCCGACCGTAGATAGCCCATTGTCAATAGCGATCGCCAGCCGCCGAGCCAGAATATTGGTTTGGCGGTTAGCGATCGCCCCTACGCCCTAGACTAAGACTGACCGCGATCGCCTCCCCATCCCTAATAGGACAAAGGTCATAACTTTGAGAGAATTATTTGCCAATCTCGAAAAATTCTGAGATAACTTGATATAACAAGTTTCAAGCCCGCTCCCTGGGGGCATCTAGGCAAAGCTTGACGCCTAAAATTCCTGAAAAAGAAGATTTAACCCCGAGCATCTATTTGAAGGCTGGGCCTCATCCATGGATATTCTGGTTGTTCAACATGTCGAAGCTGACCCCGTCGGTATTTTGGGTCGATATTTAGAGGTCAAAGGTGCTTGGCTACACACCTGGCTCGTGCCCCAGAGCCTGACCCCACCCCACGGCCACTACGACGGCATGATTGTGCTCGGCGGCTCGATGAACGCCTGCGAAGACGAAAACTTTCCCCACCTGGCGCGAGTGGTTGAGCTAATTCTCGACTTTCACCGACAGGGCAAGCCAGTGCTGGGCATTTGCCTGGGTGCCCAGCTAATTGCCCGAGCCTTTGGCAGCCGGGTGTACCAAAACGGCGTTCCAGAACTGGGGTTTACGCCGCTGTTTCCGACCGCCGCCGCTGAAGAGCCCTGGCTCCAAGACTACCCCCCCGGAATGCCGATGATGCAGTGGCATTTTGACACCTTTGATCTGCCCGCCGGAGCAACGCTGCTGCTCACCAACAACGTCTGCAAAAACCAGGCTTTTCGCATCGGCAGCCATATCTATGGCCTACAGTTTCACCCCGAAGTTACCCCCCAGGTTGTAATGAACTGGATGGCCTTTAAGACCGAATGGATTGAAACCCACTATCCCCACCTGTTTGAGCACCTGCGGGAACAGCTGGTGCTGTACTGGGTGCAGTCGGCTCAGTTTACTGAAAAGCTAGCCAATGCCTGGTATGACCAGGTGGTGGCCTCGGCCCAGACCGTGGCGCTACTTCAGAGCCGCACCGTTTAAGCCGCGTTAAGCGATCCGCCTTGCCGATAGCAGGAGTGTAATAATTGCTACAGCGCTCTGCCGATGACCTACCCAGCATTTTGGGGCGCTGGCCTAGGTTTGGGGATAGTAGCCAAACCGCACCAAAGATTAAGATTTCCGCTAGCTCAAAATACTTCGGCCAACACCCCAAGAAATACGCATAAAGGCTGAAGAATTACTACGCAGGCCAGTGTGCGCCAATCCAGATCATGGTAAATAATACACATGATCATTCATCTACCACAGCCCATGGCCGATGTCCTCAGCAGGCCTCACCGATGGCAGCGAAAGCTAGCGTTAGGGGGAGTCAGTATTATTGCGGTACTGACCGTGTCTTTTGCTACACAGGCGCTGCCCATCCGGGTAGAGCGGGGGCTGTCGGTGCGCGAGATGCAGGGCGAGGTGACAATCCTGCGCCCTCGCAGCACCGCCCCGGCCCGGTCGGGCGATCGCCTCAGCGAAGTAGGGGATGGGCTGCGGACGGGGTCGCGATCGACCGCCGTCTTAGATGTGGATACCGACGTCGGATCGTTGCAGGTTTCTGAGCGCACCGAGCTGCGCATTCGCACCCTAGAAATGGCCGCCGATGGCGGTCGCATCACCCACCTCAACGTGGCGCGAGGGCAGGTGCGCACCCAGCTGCGTCGCTTTACCCATGAGGGATCTGAGTTTGAGATTGAAACCCCCGCTGGCATCAGCGGCGTGCGCGGCACCGAGTTTGGCGTCAGCGTACAGGAGGATGGTAAAACCGGCATCGCCACCCTCACGGGAGCGGTAGAGACCAGCGCCGCCGGAGCCGCCGTGCCGGTACCTGGGGGCTACCAAAACCTGATCTGGCCCGGCGAGCCCCCCACCGAGCCGGTGCCCCTGCGGGATGACCCCGGTCTGGAATATGAGCGTGTCGTCACCTTTGAAAACAACACCCGCGTTGTGACGCTCACGGGCCGGGTCGATCCGGTCAATACTGTATTTGTCGATGGCGCGCCCCAGCTAGTCGATCGCCAGGGTGAATTTCGCCTGACACGGGTGGCGACGGCCCGGTTGCGAGTCGAGGTTGTAGTGATCACTCCCCTTGGCCGCCAGGAAGTCCATGCGATTTATCTTCTCTAACCGATCTAGGCAGGGGTTAGAATCGCTGCTGTCCTTAAGCCTCGCCAGCCTCATAGTGGCGAGTTTGAGTGCGCTGGGCCTGCTGCTGCCCCTGGTGCAGGCCGAGTATGGGCTGCGCTTTCGGCTGCGGGGGCAGCGCCCCTGGGCCAATCAGGTGGTGCTCATTGCCATTGACGAACCCAGTTTAGCCGCGTTGGGGGCGTTTCCCTGGCCCCGTCGCCGCTACGCTGAGCTGATGCAACGGCTGCAACAGGCTCCGCCCCAGGTGGTGGTGTTTGACCTATTGTTTAGCGAGCCCAGCCCAGACGACGAGATGTTTGCCGAGGCGATCGCCGCCCACCCCGCCGTACTGCTGGCCTCTGCCTGGGATCGCGACGGACGGCCTCTGGGGCCAACCCAACCCCTGGCCGAGGCGGCCCTGGCCAGCGGCCATATTTTGCAGCGCCACCAGGGCGGCCACATCCACAGCGTTGAACCGATGGTGGGTCGCCAGCCCGCCCTGGCCATTGCCACCGCAGAAGCCCTGAGCCTGACCCAGCAGGCCGTTTCTCTGCCGCCCCCAGATCGCCCCCTGTGGGTGAACTGGCCCGGTGCAACCGAGACGCTGACCACCTACTCGTTTGTGGAGGTGCTGGAGGGTCGGGTGCCGCCCCAGGCATTGGAAGGCAAAGTGGTGCTGATTGGGGCCACGGCCCTAGGGCTCGATGACTGGGTGACGCCCTTCAATGCCGACCCGCCGGCCAGCGGGGTGTATTTGCACGGTGCCCTGGTGGATAACCTGCTGGGCCAGCGCTGGCTGATGCCAGCGCCCGGGGGCTGGGCCGCAGCAATTCTCCTGGGGTTGGGGCTTAGCCTCAGGCTACAGCAGCGATTTCAGAACGGAACGCCGCGTGCATCGCTCTGGCGGCAGAGCGCCCTGGTGGGCACGCTGGTGACAGGCTGGTGGGGGGTGGCTCTAGGGCTGCTGGGGGCCAATCTGTGGCTGCCGGTGGTCGGGCCAGGGCTGCTGTTGAGTACGGTGGGCGGGCTTTCCTTGGGCCAGCAGTGGCTGCGGCAAACCCGCTGGCTGCGGCAGATGACGACGGCGTTGCAGCATCGTCACCCGCCTGAGGTGCTGCTGCCCGAGCCCCCAAGCCCCCTAACTGCCCTCGATCAGCCTGACCTGAAGCCAGGCGATCGCCCCTCAGATCTGACCCAACTCGTCGAGCTGACCGAGCAGCTAGGGCGATCGCAGGCGATTCAGGCGGCCATTGCCCGCAGCCTGCCCCTGGGTCTGGTGGCGGCGGCGGCGGATGGCACCCTGTGGTTTGCCAATCCATTAGCTACCGAGTGGTTAGGCCTGGCGGCGGGCGATCGCCTAGCCTTGGCCCTGCCGCCCGACTGGTTTGAGGCCGAAGCCTGGGAGCAGCTATGGGAGCGGGTCTGTGGCGGCCAGGCTGTAACCCACCAGCTGCGCCAGCGGGGCGATCGCTGGTACGAGCTGCGGCTAGAGTCCCTGACTGTCAATGCCAACACCTCCGCCGACTGGCCCCAGGGGGCGATTGTGCTGATCGAAGACATCACCTACCGCCAGCACATGGAAGCCGAGCTGCGGCGGCTCAACGACAATCTAGAAAACCAGGTGCAGGTGCGCACGCGGCAGCTAGAGCAGCTCAACCGATCGCTTCAAGAGCAGATTGCCGAGCGGCAGCAGGCCCAGCACCAGCTGGCCTACGAGGCGCTGCACGACCCGCTCACCGGGCTGCCCAACCGCCGCCAGTTCTTGATTCACCTGGGCGAGCAGTTTGGCCAGCCCGAGCCGGAGCTGTACGCGGTGCTGTTTTTAGACTGCGATCGCTTCAAGCTAATCAACGACTCCTTTGGCCACTGGGTGGGGGATGAGCTGCTGAAGCGGGTGGCCACCATCGTGCAGGAATGCGTGCGCCCCACCGACGTAGTGGCGCGGTTTGGCGGCGACGAGTTCACCATTCTGCTGACGACCCTCGACCAAACAGAGGATGCGATCGCCGTAGCCCAGCGCATTCGCCAGCGGTTTGCTGAGGCGCTGCACATTCAAGAGCATCAGCTCTTTACCAACACCAGCATTGGCATCGTCATTGGCAGCCCCCACTACCACCACCCCGACGAGCTGCTGCGCGACGCCGACACCGCCATGTACCAGGCCAAAATTAACAACCAGGGCTACGCCCTATTTGAGCCGGGCATGCACCTCAATGTGCGCCGCTCGCTCCAGATTGAAACCGCCCTGAGGCTGGCCCTAGAGCGGCAAGAATTTCAGCTTCACTACCAGCCCATTGTCAACCTCACCAGCCAGCAGCTGATGGGCTGCGAGGCGCTGCTGCGTTGGCTGCACCCCGCCCGGGGGCTGCTGTTTCCCGACGATTTTCTTGCCATTGCCGAAAACACGGGCATGATGGCGGCGATTGGGGGCTGGGTGCTGAGGGAAGCCTGCACCCAAATGCAGCGCTGGCGGCGGCGCAGCCTAATCAACGCCGATGCCGTGGTCAGCGTCAACCTCTCGGCCCTTCAGTTTGCCCAGCCCGACTTTCTGGCCCAGGTCGATAGCGCCCTGGGCGACAGTGGCCTACCCGCCGCCAACCTCAAGCTCGAAATCACCGAAACCGTCGTGATTCAAAACCCTGAGCAGGTGGTGCCGATGATTCAAACCCTGCGCGATCGCGGCATTCGTCTCAGCATTGACGACTTTGGCACCGGCTACTCCTCCCTCGGCTACCTGCAACAGCTGCCGGTAGATATTCTCAAAATTGATCGCAGCTTCATCGCCAACATTCACCACAGCCCCCAGCAGTACGGCATCGTCGAAACCATCATTCACCTCGCCACCCACCTCAATATCCAGGTGATCGCCGAAGGCATCGAGCAGTTTCCTCAGCTAGAATCCCTCACCCAGCTGGGCTGTGAATATGGCCAGGGCTTCTTCTTTGCCCGCCCCCTGAGCGTCAGCCAGTTTAGTCAGTACTTGCGCAGCCAAGGCAACGGCGAAGGCGGCTGGTAAACAAGTATCAAACAGGGCAGCAAGACCGGCCTAAGCTCGGGTTTGCTGCCCTGGTGGTTTTGGTGGCAGGGCTGACATCGCGCCTCTGCCTCTGCCTCTGCGGCGGGGTAGTCCATCATGGTTATCGATGGCAATAACGCCGACTATTCGTAGTAGCGATTGTCGAGCCACTGGCGCACGTCTTGCTCAGAATAAAATGAGCGCGTGCGGTTGGTAATGGGGTCGTGGGCAAACCAGACCTGATGACCATTGCGGGTGCTCTGCCAAATGCGCAGTTCTTCGGTGCCGGTGAAGAAGTTCAGCAGGCGATCGCCCAGGGAGCGAAACACCTGGCTTAGGCCTAGGGCACGCGGGGTCGGCTGTACCAGGGTTTCGAGGCGCTGGCGCTGCCGATTGAGTTCTGAGTTGGTGGTACGGGTGGTGCTGTTCATGGTACGTCTCATCTGTGGTGATTACAGCGGGTCGGTCGGTGCTGTGCCAAAGAACTCTGTCAGCCCTGGAAACCAGGGGCCGAGCACAAATGCAAAGGGTCAGAATGCAAAGGCTGAGCCTGACAGTCAGGGTTGCTGTCCTGAGCGTGATGGCAACTGGCCCCGAGGGCTACCGCTGCTGATGTACTCAATCTATCCGGGGCGTCAGTTTGTAACAAAGCATGACGTGAATGGGATCTATGCAAAAAATCGATGGGTCGCTCCTAACCCTACCCGCTAGCCTGGAGTGAGCCTTTAGGTGTGGTGGATGAACCATGAACCTGAGCAAGATCAAGCTTTCGCAGCTACGGGCTTTAGTGGCGATCGCCGAGTGCGGCAACTTCAGCGAAGCGGCCCTGGCGCTGGATGTGACGCAATCGACCATTAGCCATGCGATCGCCACCCTAGAAGACGAGCTGGGTATTACCCTATTGCAGCGCGGTCGTCACGGGGCGCGGCTGACCCCGGTGGGCGATCGCATCACCGCCCACGCCCGCGCCATGCTGGGCCTGCTCGACACCATTGGCAGCGAGGCCAACCAGGCGCGGGGCGTCCAGGGCGGCAGCCTGCGAATTGCATCGTTTCGCAGCGTGGCGACCCATGTGCTGCCAGGGGCGATCGCCCGCCTGCACCGCCGCTACCCCACCATCACCATCAGCGTCCACGAAATGGATGAAGTACACCAGCTCAAGCAGGCACTGGCCAAAGGCGAAGTTGACCTCTGCGTCGCCGAAACCATCGACAGCGACGATGTCGAAAGCCTGCATATCTTTGACGACGACTATGTCGCCCTGCTCCCCCCCGGCTATCGCCCCAAAAGCGGCCAGCTCAGCGTCGATGACATGCGCCAGATGCCCATCATTGGCTCTAGCCACAGCAGCTGCGGCCTGCGCATTCGCACCGTACTGGGTGCCCAAGAACATCCCCTCGAAATTGCCTACTGCATTCGCCACGACTCATCGATGGTGGCCATGGTGCAGCAGGGCCTGGGCATCGCCATTCTGCCCCGCCTCGCCGCCGAACCTGTGCCCCCCGACGTGCAGATTGTCCCAATGCCGTTTCCCATCTCGCGCCCGATCGGGGCCACCATTCTCAAAGACGCCCTGCACACCCCCGCGCTCTATGCCTTTTTAGACGCCCTGCGGGAGGTCGGCGAGTTTAGCCGCGTTCAGGCTGTTTAAAGAATTATTTTTGGGGCCATAGGGAACGGGCAGAATGCCAACAATTAGCCGATTTTATGGGATTGTTGTTTTCATGAACTATAACGATCACCAACCTCCACACTTTCATGCTCGCTACCAAAATCAGGAAATAATTGTTGAAATTGAGACAGGTACAGTTGAGGGAAGAATGTCAAAACGCGCTTTGAGCATGGTGCTAGAGTGGCTGGATCTTCACCAGGCAGAACTCATGGCCAATTGGGAGCTTGCTAGACAAAGGAAGGCTCTAAATGAAATTCAACCTCTGCAATAGGTGGACTTTATTATGTTTCTTCATGTTGTGAATATCGACTATTTAGAAGCTTACAAGCTGAGGCTTATATTTAATGATCACGCTGTTCGAGAAGTTGACCTAGCTAAGGAGCTTTACGGAGAGATCTTTGAACCTCTTAAAGACGTTAATTTTTTTCGACAGGTCTTTCTCAACCCCGAAACCAACACCATCGAATGGCCCAACGGTGCAGACTTCGCCCCAGAATTTCTGTACGACCTTGGACAAAACACCCCCCAGACAGCATGATGCTTATGGGATGAGCCATCTATCGCTAACCCTATGCGCCACCTCTATTTTCTTGTGCCGGGTACGGGCAAGCGCTACCACTGCGGCGGGCTGTTTGCCGAGCTCAAGACCCTCAAGCTAGCCCAGCAAGTCTGCTCCGCCGAGGTGGTCACCTACGACCAGCGTGAGCCCGACACCCTATTTTTGGATGACCTGCTCCAGCAGCCCAATCTCGACAACAGCATTTTTGTAATTAGCTGGGGGTTTCACATCCCTCGGCTGGTGAAGCGGCTGTGGGGCTACCCGGTGGTCTACCATGCCCACAGCAGCGGCTACGGGTTTAATTTGCCGGGCGATATTCCCATCGTCACCGTCAGCCGCAACTCGATGGGCTACTGGGGGCAAAAACGACCGAACGGGCTGATTTTTTACCTGCCTAACCACATTTCGCCCGAGTTCACCAACCAGCAACAGCCCAGGGATATCGACGTGCTAGTGCAGGTACGCAAGTCGTCGGATTACCTACTGAATCAGCTTATCCCAGCTCTGGATAGCCGTTGTAACGTAGTCACGCTGACCGGGTTTGTGGATGACCTGTCGGTGCTGTTTAACCGCAGCAAAGTCTTTCTCTACGACTCGGCAGAATATTGGGCGCTGAGCCGGGTGAGCGAGGGGTTTGGCTTACCGCCCATGGAGGCGATGGCCTGCGGTTGCCAAGTATTTACCAGCATCAACGGGGCATTGGCGGATTACTTGGATCCAGGGTTCAACTGCTACAAGATTGGGGTGTACTCGACGGGGTATGACTGCGATCGCATCCTCACCGCCCTGCAAACCCCCACCCCCCTAGCCATGACCTTGGCAGATCTCGCTCCCTACCGCGCCGATGCCCTGATTCCTCGGCTGGAGGTGATCTTGTCAGACATCAACCAATTTTTCGACCACCGCGCCAAGCACCCCGCCGACATCCCCGACCTCACTAAACCTCGTCTCGCCCGGCTCTGGCTGCAGCGCACCACCGCCAAAGTTCGCAAAAAGCTGAAAGTCCGTTGATCCCCACCTTTGGGTGGGTAGGTTGGCAAAGGCACAGTCACGCGAGACAATAGAATATAGAAACTGTAATATTTGAACCCTAGGCTGTGAACAACGCACCCGTACGCACGGTATCTGACGCCAAGCGCGACTTTTACTCCCACCACACTCGCCCGATTAACTCCATCTACCGGCGCGTGGTAGACGAGTTAATGGTCGAAATGCACCTGCTTTCGGTCAATGCCGATTTTATCTACGACCCGATCTACGCCCTGGGCATTGTTACCACCTTCGATCGCTTCATGGTCGGTTACGAGCCTGAGAGAGATAAAGACTCTATCTTCAACGGCCTATGCCGCTCTATCAACAGCACCCCAGAGCACTACCGTGGCGAGGCCGAAGCGGTCAAAGCCTCCGTTAACGGCATGTCTTTAGACGATCTCAAGGGGCAATTTGAGAACCTCGGCGATGGCGGCGACGGCCTGCGTGGCACCCTGGCGGCGATCGCCCACCGAGAGAAATTTAAGTACAGCCGCCCCTTTGGCATTGGCCTTTACACCCTAGTAGAAGCCGTGGCCCCGGCTGAAGCCCTCAAAGAAAAGGCAGACGTTGAAACCCTCTTCAAAGACCTAGCCGGCAAGCTCAACATCTCCCCCGACAAGCTGCAAAAAGATGTCGAACTCTACCGCAGCAATATGGAGAAGTTTGCCCAGGCCCAGGAAGTGATGAAAGACATGCTGGCCGCCGATCGCAAGAAGCGTGAAGACCGCAAAAAAGCCGCCGAAGCCGAGGCCGAAACCCTCGTCGAGCCCGTAGCCGCTGCCCCCGAGGCCGGCGAATCTGGAGACTCGGCGGAGTAAGCCCTAACCCTGCTAAAAGGCTAAGCCTAGAGTTCTGAGCCTAGATTGCTCTAATCGGCGTCTGGGCTCTTTTTAGCTGGGGGTGAACCGATCGCTGGCGAGCGGTCCCCTAGATGCGGGACTGGGTCTGGCCAGCTTCCCAGCCTAGCAGCAGGGTCTTGCGCGCTGTCCCCCAGCGGTAGCCGCCCCCCTCCCCCGAGGCGCGAATCACCCGATGGCACGGGATCAGGTAACCCACCGGGTTGCGCCCCACGGCATTGCCCACCGCCCGCGCTGCCGTAGGTCGGCCGATCACCCCCGCTAGGCCCTGGTACGTCGTCAGCCCACCCAGGGGAATCTGCAAAAGCGCTCGCCACACCTGAATTTGAAAATTGGTGCCTTTGACTGCCAGCGCCAAGGGGCGATCGGGATCTGGGGTGAAGATGCGCCTGTACTCTCCCGCCATTCCTGACTGGTCGGCCACAAGGGTTGCCCCTGGCCACTCCGCCCGCAGCAGATGCTCCGCCGTCGCCCGATCTGGCGTCTCTAAAAAGTGTAGATTGCAGATGCCCCGAGTGGTCTTGGCTAGCAGACAAGGCCCAAACGGCGTAGTGTGAATGCCGTAGCGAATCTCCAAACCCGCCCCTCCAGCCTTAAACTCGCCCGGCGACATGGCCTCTAGCGTGACAAACAGATCGTGCAAACGACCTGGACTCGACAGGCCCACATCTCCAGTCAAATCCAACAGGCTTTTGGTTTCGGCAATTTTGGCCTTGGCGTAGTCTACCGTTAGGCTTTGCAAAAACCGCTTGGGGCTAATGCCCGCCCACTGGGTAAACAGCCGCTGCAAGTGGTACTCGCTGAGATGCACATGGCGGGCTACGGCAGCCAGGTCGGGCTGGTCGAGATGGTTTTGGCGCAGAAACGCGATCGCCTCAGCAATCTGCCCATAGGTCTCATCGTCGTAGGTTGCAGTTTCCATTACAGCGTTCATAGGACGAGCGGCCACAGTTCAACTACAGTTCCCAATCTACCGATCGCCTTCCTGCCCTACCACCCGTTTCTTGCGGCCTCACCCGCTTACCCCTGCCCTTGCCGCCGATCGATCGCCTTCAGCAGGTGATACAGCATCTCAATTCTCGGCACCGCTGCCCCCGCCGCCTGGGCGGCCTGTAGAGCGTTGCCGTAGATGGCTTCTACCTCCAGGGGGCGGCCCTCGTCAAAGTCAATCTTCATGCTGGTGCGGTAGGGTGTCATCTGCTCGGTATGGGCCAACATCTGGGCAACTAACGCCTGCGGCAAATGCCGGTTTTGACCGGGAGAAAGAGCATCCCCATCGCACCGGGCCGCCTCTAGCACCTCTTCCATTAGCTGCTCGGCCAACTGGCGAATGCTGGGGTCGGCCATCATTTCGGCAGTGGTGGCATTCATCACCACCGACAGCCCGTTGAAAGGAATATTCCACATCAGCTTGCGCCATCGGGCCAGGCGCAGATCCTCCACCTTTTCCACAGCGATGCTGCCCGCTGCAAAGTCTTGCACAGTCTGCTCTAGCAGGGGCGAAATTCCAGCAGGCTGGCGATCGGGGTGATGCTGACCCAGCAACAGGTTGCCGTAGTCGAGGTGGCGAATGGTGCCAGGGCCAACCTTATTGGCGCAAATGATGCACAGCCCGCCCAAAATGGGGCGATCGCCAACCCAGGCCGCCAATTCAGCCTCAATCCCAAAGCCGTTTTGCAGGGTTAAAATAGCCGTCTTTGGTCCCAAAAGAGGCGGCAGTAGGTCTGCCAGCAGAGCATTTTGCGTCGTTTTGAGCCCAATCACCACCACATCGACGTTTGGCATAGTAGGGGTAGTGCGGTGGGCCTGCACCTGGGGCAGGGCAAAATCTCCCGCAATCGACTCAACCGCCAGACCATGACTTACCACATGGTCATAATCGCGGTGCAGCAAGAAGTGCACCTCAGCCCCGCCCTGCTGGAGACGGGCACCATAGTAACCGCCCACCGCTCCAGCGCCGACAATGGCGTAGCGTAGCGACATCAGGCGATCGCAGCTTGTAGACAACCAGTACCCTCTAGATTCTGGCCCACTGCGTTAAAGTCGGCTACCCAGACAACTCGACTGTTCATGGGGAGGGATGACATAGATCCACGCTCTAAATTTTAGAGCATGACCGCCGCCGCCTCAGCGCCAAATCCGGGCAGGGGCAGGCTGGATAGTGTCGTTTGGATGACCTTGTACAGAAGGAGCCTCTAACGCAGCTTCTAGCCGCGCAGCTTTTAGAGACACCTCAGGAAAGCTCAGCTCCAAGGGTTGAGGCAAAAAGTCTAGGGGCTTCATCACCACCAGGGGTGGCGCAAACACGGGCACAGCCAGGGAGCACGGCACCCAACGGCTTTCTACCGGCACTCCCAGCTGACTGCATTGCCCCCCTCGCCGACCCTGCGGAGCATAGAAACGGCAGCGACTACAAGATGACACCCGGCACTGCGCTGATTTCATAGTGGCTTCCTAAAAGCTGCACATAACTCCTACATTTTCACCCGTGAAAAATTGGGCATCATCTACCCTAAGGCCCAAACATCTGGCCTCTACAAGGCTTTGGCTGCTGAAATTATCAAACGCCCTTTAGGTTTTCTTCATATTTGCTTTAGGCGAATTCACAATTATGGGGATGATTAATTCTAAAAACTTTATCGAACGTAAACTCATCAGGGATCAGTCAAAACAGGGGTAATATCCCAGATGACTAGGTAGGAAAATGCCTGATCCGGGTACTGCTGGTGTTGGATTATTTCAGGCATTACTTCCTTAGGACTTGTCCTTCTTTTGATAGAAATTGAGCTGTCGATTGAAGGGCTTAAGGACAATCGCTTTGGTGAAAGACTTGCAGACCAAGGACTGTATCTAGAGGGTTACCCCCCGGCTGTGGCATAATCCTGCCCTATGGGCGAACCGTCTAACCTGCTGCTAAAACTGAGTCGTCGGCTATTTGCTGAGGAGCGCGATCGCGACGCCTTTATAGAGGCCCTGGTCAACCCTCAGCCGTTTCCAGCCGCCATCGTATGGATGCAGCCCCGGCCAGAGGTAGTGCCCTTTGCGATCGCCCTACCCCTACCCTGGCAGCCTACCTGGGTCGATCGCCTCAGCGCTGACCAGCGTCCCGGTCAGCATGCCCTCCACCAGGCCGGAGCCTACTACTGCCTGGATATGGCCTCGGTGTTCTCGGCGGCAGTGTTTAGCGCAGTCGCAACCCCAGCAGAAGCCGTTCTCGATCTCTGCGCCGCCCCAGGGGGCAAAAGCCTGCTGGCCTGGAAAGCCCTAATGCCAACTCATCTCTGGTGCAACGAGGTCGTCCGCAAACGGGTCAGAATCTTGATTGCTAACCTCAAACGCTGCGGTTTGACGGACTCGCTGGTGTTTAACCTCGACCCTCAAACCTTTGCCGAACACCTCCCCCACGCCGCCTCAGTGGTGGTGGTCGATGCGCCCTGTAGCGGCCAGTCGCTCCTAGCCAAAGGCGACCAGGCCCTCGGCTGTTTTCACCCCGTCAACATTAAGAAAAATGCCAGCCGCCAAAAGCGAATTCTGGCCAGTGCCGCGCAAACGGTGGCAGGCGGCGGCTACCTGGCCTACATGACCTGCACCTTCTCCCCCGCCGAAAACGAACAGGTCGTAGAGTGGCTAATCAAAAAGTTTCCTCAGTTCGAGGCAGTAGACGTCCCCGTTTTGGCCGACCATGCTTCACCGCTGGCCACCTTTCCCTGCTATCGCCTTTGGCCCCAGTCGGGGCTAGGGGCTGGCGGCTTCACTGCCTTGCTGCACAACAGAGCGACCTCAACAGAGCCAATCAAGCTGGACTTTCTAACCGCTAAGGGCATGCAAATCTACAGTGTAGAGCGATCGCCCTAACCGGTCTAGTGCCCCACTGCCAGCGCTTTGACCAGGCTCAACCGCCGCTATGCTGAAGATGTACCTATGCAATCATCGTTGGCGACTATGGCGAGTCCTTCCACCCGTCCCGAACCCTCCACCCTAGATGCCATTATTCGTCTGCTCCGCTGGGATAAGCCTACCGGGCGACTAATTTTGATGATTCCAGCCCTGTGGTCGGTGGTGCTAGCTGCCGAGGGTAGACCTCCCCTGCCTTTGGTGGGCGTTATTATTCTCGGCACCCTGGCCACTAGCGCCGCTGGCTGCGTCGTCAATGACCTGTGGGATCGCAACATTGACCCCCACGTGGCCCGCACCCGCAGCCGTCCCCTGGCCGCCCGCGATCTATCTGTGCAGGTGGGCATTGGGGTACTGTTGGTGTCCCTGCTCTGCGCCTACGGTTTGTCGCTCTACCTCAACGCCCTGAGCTTTTGGCTGTGCGTGCTGGCCGTACCGTTTATTTTGTTCTATCCCCTGGCAAAGCGCATGTTTCCGGTGCCCCAGCTAGTGCTGTCTCTCGCCTGGGGGTTTGCGGTGCTGATTCCCTGGGCGGCAGTCACCAACAATTTAGATTTGCCCGTGTGGATTCTCTGGCTGGCCGTGGTGCTGTGGACTCTGAGCTTCGATACCGTCTATGCCATCCCCGATCGCGACGACGATCGCCGCCTGGGCGTCAACTCATCGGCTCTGTTCTTCGGCGACTACACCCCGCAATTCGTTGGCTTCTGCTTCTTGGGCGCATGGCTGCTCTTAATTTGGCTGGGCCTGCTGCTGTTCCTCGCGTTTCCCTACTGGCTAGGGCTAGCTGCGGCGCTAATTGCGTGGTCGCGCCAGTCTCACCTAATCAGCCGCTACAAGCCACCGCTCAAACTCTACGGGCAAATTTTTCGGCAGAATGTCCAGCTTGGCTTTGTGCTGCTCATCGGCATGCTCTTGGGTTCGCTTATATAGCCCCATCCCCATCCCATCTAGATCGTCGGACAGGCATTCCTAACCCCCCACTTCTCTCAGCGCAATCCCCCCAGGACAATCCCTTACCCCCTCCACTCCCCACCCCCTCCACCTACCCGGTCAGGGCTACAATAGTTAATCTAAGAATGCATTCCCCGTTGGAGCGGTTTATGACCACTGCGGCACCCGCCAAAACCCAGTACGAAGCCATTATCGGTCTCGAAACCCACTGTCAGTTGTGCACCGAAACCAAAATTTTCTCCCCAGCCTCTACGGCCTTTGGGGCCGACCCTAACACCTACATTGACCCGATTGTGGTGGGCATGCCGGGGGTGCTGCCGGTGCTCAACCAGCGCGTGCTGGAGTATGCGGTCAAGGCCGGTCTAGCGTTAAATTGCCAAATTGCGCCCTACTCTAAGTTCGATCGCAAGCAGTATTTTTATCCTGACCTGCCCAAAAACTACCAAATTTCTCAGTTCGACCTGCCCATTGCCGAGCACGGCTGGCTTGAGATCGAGCTAATCGACAAAAAAACTAAAGAGGCCACCCGCAAGCGCATCGGCATCACCCGCCTGCACATGGAAGAAGATGCGGGCAAGCTGGTGCATGCGGGCAGTGATAGTCTGGCTGGCTCCACCTACTCTCTGGTTGACTACAACCGAGCTGGCGTCCCCCTGATCGAAATTGTCTCTGAACCCGATATTCGCACTGGCCAAGAAGCCGCTGAGTATGCCCAGGAGCTGCGCCGCATTGTGCGCTACCTGGGCATTAGCGACGGCAACATGCAGGAGGGTTCCCTGCGCTGCGACGTCAACATCTCCGTGCGCCCGGTGGGCCAAGCGGAGTTTGGCACCAAGGTGGAGATCAAAAATATGAACTCCTTCAGCGCCATTCAAAAAGCGATCGAGTACGAAATTGAGCGGCAGACTAAAGCCAACCAGAGCGGCGAGAAAATTATTCAAGAAACTCGCCTGTGGGATGAAAGCGGCCAGCGCACCAAGAGTATGCGCTCCAAGGAAGGCTCCAGCGACTACCGCTACTTTCCTGAACCCGACCTACCGCCCATTGTGGTGTCGGTAGAGCAAAAAGAGAGCTGGCTGGCCGAACTGCCCGAGCTGCCTGCTCAAAAACGCACCCGTTACGAGGCCGAGTTTAACCTCTCGCCCTACGATGCCCGGGTGCTGAGCGACGAGCGCGCCATCACAGAATATTTTGAAGCGGCCATGGCAGCTGGTGCCGACCCCAAACTCACCGCCAACTGGATCACCCAGGACATCGCCGCCTATCTCAACACGGAGCGAGTCTCTATTGATGCGCTGCCCCTCACCCCTGGCGCCCTAGCCGAGCTAGTGCAGTTAATTGCAGCGGGCACCATCAGCAACAAAATTGGTAAAGACCTGCTGCCCGAGCTGCTGACCCAGGGTGGCTCACCCAAAGCTATGGTAGAAGCGCGGGGACTGAGTCAAATTTCTGACCCAGCGCAGATTGAGGCGATGATCGATGAGGTGCTAGCTGCCCATCCTGAAGAGCTTGAGGCCTATCGCGGCGGCAAGAAAAAGCTCCAGGGCTTCTTCGTCGGCCAGCTTATGAAGCGCAGCGGCGGCAGAGTGGATCCAAAATTGAGCAATCAACTGCTCAGCCAAAAGCTAAATCAATGATGGGCGAAAAATTATAGAGGAAATTCAATAAGGGGTCTCACCCCCCATGCATTTTTTGGGCTAGTATGGTACTAGATGCACCCTGATGGTAGGGAGAGCCGTTTGAGCTCTCCTTTTTTTTGCCTATTTTTTGTCTTCCAGCCGTCCCACGGGTGGACACGCTCTTGAAGGTGTAGATAGCTAGTCAATCGCTCTCCCCAGAAGATTTTGGATATGGCGCTGAACCTTTAGCCAGCTATTGCAGGTGAGCAAATCGTTAGGATATTTCGCTGTCAAGAAGTCCTTTGGTGCAGGGACTTGCTTTGATAGGTATCCTAATCAACTGGACATATGCGACAGGTTAGCCTGGAGCTGAGGTTCTAAGGGAAGCTCAGAATCTATCTGCATTGTGCTTAAGGCATCTACTGAAGTGGCAGGGCTGTTGCCGTTACCCCAGACCAACTGCCGACTGCCAGCGGCTAAGACAACGGGCTGAGCACCAACAGCCGTGAGCCAAATAGTGGATATCTGCGGTAGTGCAAGGGCGCGATCGCGGGACGGAGCAGGGTTGATCTCAGCCAGGGCGTGCATTACTCGGGCCGAGTCTCGCAGGGTGTCTGCCTGGGGAAACCACAGCGCTGCGGTAAACCCCTGCTTTACGGCGTAGGCATAGAGCGAAGCCGCTGCCACCACCGCCTGCTCAAAGCTCGCCTCACCCCAGCGCGCGGCGGTATTGAGGGCAATCAGAATTTCTCGGCTGGCGGTTATGCTTTCTAGCTCGCGCACCCGCAGCTCACCGTAGCGGGCGCTAGTGCGCCAGTGGATCAGCCGGGTGGGGTCGCCCCAGCGGTAGGGTCGCAGCGATCGCGTCACTCCCTGGGTGTCGGCCTTAGCTAACGGGTTATAGCGCCAGTGCTGACCCTGGCGTTGGCCAACGGTGTCCAGTAGGGGGCAGCGCTTCAGGGGCAACACTTGGGGATAGACCACCGCTGTGGCAGGAGTAGACACTGTGCGCCGACACCAAAACAAGCCTAGGGGAGCCGCCGTGCGCAGATCTACCGCTGGCCAGCGATAGACGCCCCGCCGCGTGGTCGGTACTGGGTATCGCCAGGTGTGGAGCTGCCCTGGGGGCAGCGTACCCACGGCATGTACCGCTACCACCCCCAGCCGCGCAGGCAGCGGGTCAATCACCTGAAACAGCCCCTTACTCTGGCGTTGGGTGTTGCGTACCTGAAGCTCGATATCTAGCGGCACCCCAGCAGTAACAGGGGCAATGGGCGATCGCGTCACCACTAGCCCTTGCAGGTTCCGGGGCGGCAGCACCGCCGCGATCAGCAACAGCGCCAGCATCACGCCGCTAATCACGTATAGCCAACCGGCGAGAGTGTTAGTTGCCGCCGCAAAAAAGAACAGCGCCAGCCCCAGCAAAATCCAACCCACGTAGGCTGGGTTGACCCAGCGATGCTCTAGCCACTGCGTAAACCGTTTCAAACCTGTTTCCTCTATGTGCGTGCCTGGCGACTCTGCTTCAGCATACCCAGTCAATCCGGCAACCCAGCGTTCTTACAAACCAAAAGCGTCTACACCCTAACGCTCTACCAATGGAGGGCAGGCGAGATGTAGACGCTTTTAGCAAACTACCGACGCAAGGACTGGCGGAATCGCTAACCTAACGCTTTGCCAGCTTCTTAGACAGCTTGCGCAGGCGGATAGATTCTGGGGTAATTTCCACTAGCTCGTCTGGGCCAATGTACTCAAGAGCCCGCTCCAGGCTCATATCCACAGGAGTCTGGAGCTGCACCAGTTCGTCGCCGCCAGCGGCGCGGTGGTTGGTGAGCTGCTTGCTCTTGCAGATATTGAGGTCAAGATCTTGATTGCGGTTGTGCTCACCCACAATCATGCCCTTGTAGACCTTAGTGCCAGGGGTGATGAAGAACATCCCCCGGTCTTCAGCATTCTTGAGAGCGTAGAAGGTGGCTACCCCTTCCTCAAAGGAGATTAACACTCCGTTGCGGCGAGATTCAATTTCACCACAGAGCGGGCGATAGTCTGAGAAGCTGTGGTTCATAATGCCTGCACCGCGGGTCAGACGCATAAACTCACCGCGGAAGCCAATTAGCCCCCGCGCTGGAATCACGAACTCCAGCGTGGCGCGGCCGTCGCCCATCACCCGCATATCTTGCAGCTCGCCCCGGCGCTGGCCCAGACGTTCCATACAGCCACCGACCCCCTCCTCGGGCACGTCGAGCACCAGCAGTTCGTAGGGTTCACAGGGCTGACCGTTAACTTCGCGGTAAATCACCTGGGGCTGAGTCACCTGAAACTCATATCCCTCGCGGCGCATGGTCTCAATCAAAATGCCCAGGTGCAGTTCGCCCCGGCCCGCCACTGAAAAGCGATCGGGAGAATCGGTCGGCTCGACCCGTAGGGCCACGTTGGTCTCAAGCTCGCGCATGAGGCGATCGCGCAGCTGCCGAGAGGTAACAAATGTACCCTCCTGCCCCGCAAAAGGCGAATCGTTAACCACAAAGGTCATCTGTAGGGTAGGCTCATCGACCTTAATCAGCGGCAGCGCCTGGGGGTTAGTGGGGCAGGTGATCGTCTCACCGATGTTGGCATCAGCAAAGCCCGCTACCGCTACAATGTGACCCGCCGAGGCGCTTTCAATTTCAATGCGCCGCAGGCCATCAAAGCCCAATAGTTTGGAGATTTTAGACTTCACCAGGCTGCCGTCTTCTCTGACCAAGGCGGCCTGCTGCCCGGCGTTGATCACTCCATTATGGATTTTGCCAATCACGATGCGGCCCAGGTACTCAGAATAGTCAAGGGTTGTCACCTGAATTTGCAGAGGCTTTTCAGGATCGCCAACCGGGGGCGGCACATGGTCGAGGATGGCCTCGAACATAGGCTTCATGTCTGTGCTCTCATCTTCGATCTTGGTCTTGGCGTAGCCCGAGATTCCTGAGGCAAATAGGTAGGGAAACTCACACTGATCGTCGTCAGCCCCCAGCTCAATAAAGAGATCTAGCACCTTATCTACGGCGCTGTGAGGCTCAGCTTGAGCTCGGTCGATTTTATTGACCACCACAATGGGGCGCAGCCCCTTCTCTAGAGCTTTTTTGAGCACAAACCGAGTCTGGGGCATAGGGCCTTCGTTGGCATCCACAATTAGAATGCAGCCGTCTACCATACCCAGCACCCGCTCCACCTCGCCCCCAAAGTCGGCGTGGCCAGGGGTGTCGATGATATTGATCAACGTTTCACCGTAGTGAACGGCGGTATTCTTCGACAGAATCGTAATGCCCCGCTCCCGCTCTAAATCGTTAGAGTCCATCACGCAGTCAGGTACGGTTTCCCCTTCGCGAAAAATGCCGGACTGCCTGAGCAGGGCATCGACAAGAGTAGTTTTGCCGTGGTCAACGTGGGCAATAATTGCAACGTTGCGAATGGGAAGCGTCATAACTGTGTAAAACCTTGGCGATAATGAGCGGGCAACGAAACTACCCCAGAGCGCCAACCGGAAGGAAGCTCAAGACGAGTTTCGAATATGCAAAAATACTTAACAATTGTAGCTCATTAAACAGACTCCTGACGACAGCCGTCTGCCTAAAATCAGAACACCTAAACGTCAG
Organism: Leptolyngbya sp. CCNP1308; assembly: GCF_034932455.1. Taxonomy (NCBI): domain Bacteria; kingdom Bacillati; phylum Cyanobacteriota; class Cyanophyceae; order Leptolyngbyales; family Leptolyngbyaceae; genus Leptolyngbya; species Leptolyngbya sp. CCNP1308. The sequence continues at coordinate 323,076 of NZ_JAYGIH010000073.1, forward strand.
GCCGTGAAAAAGGGACGCTAGCTAGCGTCCCTTTTTCCTACCGTTGAACAGTTCGATGAAATCCACTAGCTAAACTGCTGTGGGGTGCTACATGGTCATTCCAGCAGCCTGAACCTTCTCGACCTGCTTCTTCTTCAACACCAGCATGATCTGGGTCAGCATTACCGCCGCCACAAAGGCCACTAGACCCTTGATGCGGTTGGGGCTTTGCAGCACGATTTCAGTATCCATCTGACCAAAGCCGCCCACGTTGGGATTGGTGGTCAGGGGTTTACCAACTTCTACGGCATCCCCCTCCGCAACCAGGAGCTCGGGGCCAGCGGGGATGGTTTCGGTTACGGCGTTACCGGCGTCAGCCTGGATGGTGATTTGGTAGCCACCGGCTGCTTGGGGCTCAATCTCGGTGACGGTACCGGTCATCGTGGCGTTGTAAACAGTATTGTTGCTAGCCTGACCGGTGGGGTACACCTGGCCACGGCCACGGTTGCCGCCAACGTGAATTTGGTATTTACCAAAGGAAACCGACTTGTCTTGGCCAGGATCGGGAGCCAGCACGGGGAAGATGATTTCCTGGTACTGCTCGCCGGGCAGGGGGCCGACCAGCACGATGTTTTCCTGGGTATCGCTGTAGGGCAGGAAGTAGGTGCTACCAACTTCTTCCTTTAGCTCTTCAGACATGCGATCGGCAGGTGCAATCTTGAAGCCCTCAGGCAGTACCACTACAGCCCCGACGTTGAGGCCGCCCCGGCTACCGTCGCCCAATACCTGCTGGGTGTTGAGGTCGTAGGGAATTTCGACTTTGAGTTTAAACACAGAGTCGGGCAGAACGGCCTGGGGAACTTCTACTTTTGTGGGCTTAGCCGCCAGGTGGCAGTTGGCACAGACTATGCGGCCCGTGGCTTCGCGGGGGGCTGCATAGTTTTCTTGGGCCCAGAAGGGATACGCCTCGGCGGTCTGGGGAACCGCCAGCCAGCCTGCAAAGACTGTCAGCACGGCGGCGCAAGTGATGGCGAGGGGGCGCAGGCCGTTGATTAACGAAGTGAGTCTATTCATGCGTTCAAAGGTTATGTCAACTGGGGTGATGTCAACGGGGGATGGCGCTGCAGTTGGCCAGAGATCTGGCTCAGCCTAGGACCACCAGGGCGACTCGCCGGTGCGAAAATCGGTTTCAGTCCAATTGCTGAGGGTAACTTTGTCATCGTCGGTGACGTCGGCGTGGGCCAGCGCCAAGGACAGCGGCGCCGGGCCACGGACAACCTTGCCGGTGGCATCGTACTGAGAGCCGTGGCAGGGGCACATGAATTTATTTTCGCTGGCGTTCCAGGGCACTACACAGCCCAGGTGGGTGCAGATTGAGCTGATGCCGTAGCTCTCTAGGGAGCCACTTTCCTGAATGACTAGGTAGGTGGGGTCACCCTTGAGACCCTGCACCAAAACGCGATCGCCGGGGTTGTGGGTAGCGACAAACTGGCTGGCAATCACATCGTTGCCCAGTTCGTTCTTAGCGGTGACTCCGCCCCCACTGCTGCCGCTAGAGGGCGGAATGAAGTATTTAATAACGGGATAGAGCATGCCACCGACGGCCCCAGAGGCGGCCCCCAGCAGCAGCAGGTTCATAAATTGGCGGCGTCCCAAATCGGGGACATCGGCGGTTCCAGAAACTTGCGTCATAATCCAGACTGGTATACCTGTTTCAAATGAATAACAGCTATCAACGGCGGTAGCTGATGCAGGGATCAGCAAGCGGATGCATGACCCGTTACGCTAGCCCGACCAACCCTTTGTGGGGCACCACTTTGGAGCAGTCCCGATGTCGCTGACCACGCTTTTAGCTTTACCAATCGTATTATTGCATCTTGCCGTTCTCAGAAAATCCCTGCCGAAAGTAAAAGCAGGGGAGCGATCGCACCATCCCGATCCCCAAATTGCAGAAAAAGCAGGCATTGGCTAGAAAAAGCGAGGGAAAGGAATCTTGTGGCTTAAAAAGAGCCTTAGATTTTGCAAAATGTTGTCCAGTCCTGTTATCTGCCCATTTTTAGCCAGTGAAGCATTGGTGTAGGGGCGGTTGACCGATAGAGCGTATCGTAAAGAAATGTATATGCAGCAACGGTACTAGAGCAGAGGTAAGGGCGTGACAGGGGCAGATTTACAAGCGCTATTAATAGACAAGTGGGGCTACTCTTTTGACGTTCAGTTTCGGCGCACCCAGGGCAAGATTTTTCTCCAGGTGATGTGGCGCTACCTCGAACAGGTATCGTTTCCCCTCAGCGAAGAGGAGTACCTGGCCCACCTCAATCAGGTCATCCTCTATCTCCACGAGTGGGGACAGGTGGAGTATGTGCAGCAGCAGATTGCCGAGACCCGCGATCGCCCCCGTCTAGGCAAAGCCGTCAGCATTCCTCTACCCCTGGGCGAGCGTGCATCAGAGTGGCTGACCGACGAGTTTTAGCTAGCGCTCGTACAGCTCAATAGGCAGCTGGTCAGGGTCTGGGAAGAAGACAAAGCGCTTGCCGGTCAGCTCATCTAGACGAATCTTTTCCGTCGTCACTCCACAGGCATGGAGATACTGAACCGCCGCCTCTAGGTCATCTACCACCAGCGCTAGATGGCGTAGCCCCTGAGCCTCGGGGCGGGAGGGGCGAGGTGGCGGACTAGGAAAAGAAAACAGCTCGATCTGGGTACCATCCTCCAGACCCAAATCGAGCTTGTAAGACTGGCGCTCGGCTCGGTAGGTCTCCCGCAATACTGCGAACCCCAGCACCTGGGTGTAGAAATGCTTGGATTGAGCGTAATCGCTACAGATAATCGCGATGTGGTGAATACCCTGGCAAAATGGCATAGTTCTGTAAAGCTAAGTTGTCGTTGATAATCGAGGCGTAGCGCCGCTACCGTTATCTCCATAGTTAAGGGAAGCCGATGGCCGATCGCCCCCCGCCCGTACCTAAGTCCAATTCCTCTTCAGCGGAGCTTGCCGTCAGCGCTCAGCCTCTGCCCCCGACTCGGACGGTGAAGCCTTGGTATCAGCAAGACTGGCTGATTTTGGTGGGGTTGTGGCTGGCAGCTGCGATCGCCGACGGCCTCTGGCTGCTCAACGATCAGTCTCCCCCCGCCTGGGATCAGGGCGAACACCTGACCCGCGCCCTTAACTTTTGGCGGGTGCTCCAGCAGCCCGAATGGTTCGACCCAGACTGGTGGACTACCCTGTGGCGGCAGTCGCCGGGCTACCGTGCTCCCTTGGTCTACCTCGCTACAGTGCCGATTTTTAACATTCTAGGGCGTGGTTTTGACCAAGCGGTGGTGGTCAACACGCTATTTGCCGGGCTGTTGATGGGAATTTTGTACGGGCTCGGTCGAGGCCTGTTTGGCCGCACCACTGGGCTATGGGCGGCGGGGCTGAGCCTGACGATTCCTATGCTCTACGCCCTGCGGCTCGACTATTTGCTGGATCTGGGGCTGGTGTCCGCCGTGACCGCCACCTTCGCCAGCCTGACCGGGTGGCGAGGAGCTCAGCCAGCCGCCAGGTGGGGCTGGGCGATCGCCGCCGGGCTAGGGGTAGGGCTCTCCATTTTGGCCAAGCCCACCGCCATTTTGTTTCTGGTAGTGCCCTTCGCGTGGATAGCCCTAGAGTCGATTCTGACCCGGCCCCGTTGGCAGCACCTGGTGCAGTGGGGGCTAGCGGCCGTGGCCGCCTGGATAGTGTGCGGCCCTTGGATCCAGGCCAACTGGCTCACCATCATTACCAATAGTCAGAGCAGCAACGCCAACTGGATCCCCCCAGAACTAGTGCCAGACAGCATTAGCTCAGTTCTTAGTTACTACGCTCGAATGTTGCCGCGCCTAGTGACCTACACCCTGCTCATTGCCGGCGTCTTGGGTGGGGTGACTGGGTTGCTGCTGGCGCGATCGGGCCGGGGAACAGTGGCGACCGATGCTGCCTCCCTGCGCTGGAAGTGGGCCTGGTTGGGCAGCTTTTTGCTGGGCAGCTACGGCATGCTGACCCTATTGCAAAACAAAGATTCGCGCCACATCGCTCCGATGGTACCCGTGCTGGTGCTGGTGCTCACCCGAGGGCTGACCCTGCTGCCGGATCGGGGCGGGCGCTGGCTGCGCTGGGGCTTGGCTGGCCTCATGGTGGGGTGGATGGTAGCGGCAGTACTGCCGGGCACCCCTCCCCCCGCCAGTCGCCTGATGCGAACTCTCTACTCTGGCCCTCCCTGGCCCCATAGGGCGGTTATAGAGACCATCACCACCCAAGCACCCTACCTGCGCTCTACCCTGGGGGTAATTCCCAACACTGCTCAGGTAAACCCGCTGACCTTTGACTTTTACGGGGCGACCCAGGACTTTCGGGTGTACAGTCGCGAACTGGGGTTAAGTTCAGACTTTATGGCGAAGGATGCCCGCTCTGTGCCCTGGATGCTGACCAAAACCGGCAACCAGAGCCCAACTACCGAGGCCAAGCTGGCCCTGGCTGAACTAGTGACGCAAAGCCCAGAGTTTGAGGTGATGCAAGCCTGGCCCCTGCCCGACGGCTCTACATTGTCGCTGCACCACCGGGCCGAGCCCCCCGTAGAAGTAGCCCCTAGCGACCAGGTAGCATCCACGGTTAACCTCATATCCGTTACCCTTCCCGTCGCGGCTGCCCCAGGCCAAACCATCCCGGTAACCTACGAGCTACTAGGGCCTTGGGACGCCCTCCGCCACGGACTGCTGGTACTGAGTTGGCAGTCGGCGGGAAATGATGGCAACACTAGCTGGATCCATGATCACGGTATTGGCCTCGGGCAGCTGTTGGCTGAGCCAGGAGAGGGGCTGGAGGGCTCCTTTACGGTAATTGAACGCCTGGGCATGATTCTGCCAGAGACGCTGGCACCTGGTACTTACACGCTTCGAGCAGAGTACCTCGATCGGCTCACCGGTGCCGCTCAGCCCCTGGCAGGGCCGCAGATAGCCCTGGTGATAGACCCTAGCGCAGCTCCCGTTACTGCCCCAGAGCCTAATTTGGTAGGGGTATTACACCGCCTTAGCCAAAGCTTGGCTCAGGGTGATGTGGATCCAATATTTGCCACCATGGGGCGCATCAACCAGTACGATCCCATCCAAGATTATCTGCCCCAGGCTGAGCTAGCTATGGCCCACCGCCTGACCCAAGCCTCAGAGCAGCTGCCCTGGCTCTATACCCAGGTGATGGCCCAGGTACTACAGCAGGATGATAAGGGGGCGATCGCAACCCTAGAGCAGTTAACGACCCTTACCCCTGACAATATCTATCCCTGGCTGTACAAAGGCTTTGTGCATCTCTATGCGTGGCAGCCCCGACTAGCCGATCGGGCTCTTGATCAGGCGGCTGCGATCGATGCCACACTGCCCGAGCTGCAAATACTGCGGGCCGTCGCGGCACTACAGCAGCTCAACCTGTGGAAAACCTGGCGGTACATTCGCCAGAGTGGCCTTCTCGATTAATTTTTTTAAGGATAATTGCTCAAAAGCTTTTGAAGTTGGAATGCTAGGATTTCCTAGGTGAACATGCTCAGAGGGCCTGATGTGATCCGTTCCGCCACTTTGCCGATGCAAACTCCGTCGCTGCCGCACTTCGGAGACAACAACCGCCTCAAACTTTTTTCTGGCTCGGCCAACGTTGACCTGGCGCGTGAAGTGGCTCGCTACCTAGGGCTAGACCTTGGCCCCATGGTGCGCAAGCGCTTCGCCGACGGTGAGGTTTACATCCAGATTCAAGAGTCGATTCGCGGCTGTGATGTGTACCTGATTCAGCCCACCTGCTATCCGGTGAATGATCACCTGATGGAGCTGCTGATTATGATCGACGCCTGTAGGCGGGCTTCGGCACGACAGATCACCGCTGTGATTCCCTACTACGGCTACGCCCGCGCCGATCGCAAGACCGCCGGGCGCGAGTCAATTACCGCCAAGCTGGTAGCCAACCTGATGACCAAGGCCGGGGCCAGCCGAGTCTTGGCCATCGATCTACATTCCGCCCAAATTCAGGGCTACTTTGATATTCCCTGTGATCATGTCTACGGCACTCCGGTGCTGATCGACTACATCTCCAGCAAGAAGCTGGAAGACCTGGTGGTGGTCTCCCCCGACGTTGGGGGTGTAGCTCGCGCCCGTGCCTTTGCCAAAAAACTCAACGACGCGCCCCTGGCGATTATCGACAAACGCCGCCAGGCCCACAATGTGGCGGAAGTGATGAATGTGGTGGGCGACGTGCGGGGCAAAACCGCCGTGCTGGTGGACGACATGATCGACACCGCTGGCACCATCTGTGAGGGGGCTCGCCTGCTCAAACAAGAGGGAGCACGCCAGGTCTATGCCTGCGCCACCCATGCCGTCTTCTCTCCCCCGGCGGTGGAGCGCCTATCGGTGGGGCTATTTGAGGAAGTGATTGTCACCAACACGATTCCGATGACGGCGACGCGGCAGTTTCCGCAGCTGACGGTGCTGTCGATGGCCAATTTGCTGGGTGAAGCCATCTGGCGCATCCACGAAGAAAGCTCCGTCAGCAGTATGTTTCGCTAGCGGCCGGTCTAGGAGGCAACGGCTTTACGCTGCGCGAATCGCAGCTATAGCGCCGCACAAAAAAGGGGATGTCGTCAGGCATCCCCTTTTTACTGGTCTTTGGGTGCCGCCAAGGTCAACGGTGCAGACTAGGCATCCTCGTCGACAAACTCGGGCTGCCCACTACCTGGAATCGGCCAGTCGGAGTTTTCGCCACCGATGTAGCAGGTTTCGATCACCACGTACTCGCGGTTAAACTGCTCCAGGGTATTGATTAATACGTCGATGGCCAGGGCATCGCTAGTGCCCAGGTCGATCCAGCAGCGAGCCCAAAGCCCCTCGTACTCGACTTCGCCAATGTTGTGCATCACCGAGAGCATGCTGTTGCTCAGCTGGTCTTCGTTGTAGGGGAGATAGCTGATATCAAGGCCCGTATCTTGTACCTGAAGGTTTTCGGCGTTAAAGCCCCCCAGCTTCCCCAAAAAAAACCATGACGAAAAGACTTCGTCGACGTACTGCTGCTCCATGGAGGAGGGCACGGTTTCGAACTTAAGCCAGATCCAAAGGTTAAAGAAGTCGCACTCGCGAAATTCAACCTGCATAGTAAAGCCCCATACTGCCTTATCAGCATAGGGCTTTACCTGCACGAACTTGTGGGGGCTAGGGTGCGTTATTGCGCGATCGCTCGAAGCAGACCTCGCCAGCGGTGCCCTCAGCCTGGCAGGCCTCAAAGGCAATTTGCTGCACCGTTGAGGCGGGCAGCTGATCCGCATAGGTCAGCGCCGACTCGTACAGGGGCAGACTGGCGTCATATTTCTGCTGAAGAAATAGAATCTGTGCCTTCAGATAAATCAAGTCGGGGTTGTTGGGAGCGGCCGTCAGCGCTTTCTCAACCTCGGTCAGGGCTTCGTCATAGCGACCGAGGTCACGCATGCCAATGGCAATGCCCCGGTGGGAGAGATAGGCCGGGCTGCCGTTTTGCAGCCGGGCGATCGCCTGGTCGGGGTTGGCAAAGGGCAGGTTAACCGCTAAAAGCAGATCCATAAAGCCCTTGAGCAAGCTCAGCTCTGGATCGTTGGCGTCAATGCGCTCAGCCGCCTCTAGCTCGCTGAAAACCCGCTGCAGCCGCCGCAGGACAGAGGGGGTGCCTCGGGCAATCCCCTGGGTTTGCAAGACGTGGGCCCCTTCCATAAAAATGCCGACAGCGGTGTAGAGGTGGCCACGCAGAGGGTCAGTTGCTTTAAGGGCTGTGGCTGTTTGCTGGGTTAGACTAGCCTGCTCGGCTAGCTGATCTAAATCCTGATTGAGATAGCCGAGGGCGGCAGCAATGGCGTAGTTCATCGGCTCAGTGGGCTCAGCGGCGATCGCCTGCCCAACCAGTGACTGCGCTGCGGTGTAGTTTCCCTCGTAAAAGAGCGCGTTAAAAACGGCCTCAGTCTTGTCACCAATTTCGTGGGGATCGTTGGGGCGGAACGGATCTCCGGCGTGGGCTGACAGGGGGGCAAGCACTAAAAAGGCTGTGGTGAGCGCCCCGGCAGATACTGCCTTAAGGCGCGAACCAAATCGGGGTGGAGCAAGGCGAGCGTGAAAAACCATGAATGAGTTACCCCTTACGACCTAAACATCAAGACGGGCGAATGTGACTTGGAGGGAGAGATGCCTGCTCGATCAACCATCGTGATAGCTGATGGCCCAATTGTGGCGAATTACTGGGGGGTTTGCGGCAGTAATGTTACAGAAGCTACACTGGCCTAGCTCTACACAAACCGGCCAATGTCTCTACCAATGACAGCCCAGTAGGGCACACTGGAGGAGGTATTGCCTCTCGGTCATTGTACGACCACCGTGGCCATACCGGTTTTCGCAGCATCTGGTTGCCTCGTCTACTGTTTTACTGTGCGGGTGGAATGCTCTATCTTCGCCAACTGACCTATCATCCCCCGGCCAGCCCCAGGGCCATTTTGCAGGATATTTCGCTAGAGCTAGCGCCCCAGCAGCTGGGGCTGATCTATGGGCCGAGCGGGTCGGGCAAGAGTACGCTGCTAGAGCTGATGGCGGGGTTCGCTCAGCCTACGGCGGGGACCATTCAGTGGCGGCAGCAAGATCTCGACCCTGAGTCGCTGCGGCAGCTGGCGGGGCTGGTGTTTCAGTTTCCCGAGCGCCACTTTTGCGGGCACAGCCTGCTAGAAGAACTGCGCCTGGGTCATCCAGAAATGGCCCGCGACCAGATTGAGCAAGCCTTGCGAGCGGTGGGGTTAGACCAGCTGCCGCTCAAGGCCGCGCCCCATGCCCTCAGCGGCGGGCAGCAGCGACGATTGGCTCTGGCGGTACAGCTGATTCGCAAGCCCTATCTGCTGCTGCTAGATGAGCCCACCGCCGGCCTAGACTGGTCGATGCGTCAGCAGATTATTGCGCTGCTCAGGCGGCTTAAGCAAGACTGGACGCTGCTGGTAGTGTCCCACGATGCCGATGAGCTGGCTGGTCTAGCCGATCGCTGCTGGCACCTTGACCACGGCCGTCTGGCCCCAGTGCTCACGACAACCCTTTCGACCACCGTTGGCTAGGTAATTAGGAGTTATGGACGTGTTACCTTTCCACAGCGATCGCTGGCAGAGCACTCTGCACTGGCAGCCGAGCGATCGCCAGCAGCAGCGTTTTCAGCTGCTCTACGACGCCATTTTGGCGGCCAATCAGCAGGTCAACCTGACTCGGATTACAACCCCTGAAGATTTCTGGGAAAAGCATCTCTGGGATTCGCTCCAGGGTGTAGCCCCCTGGCTGGGGGATGGGGTCAGGGCCGACGCGCTCAAGGTGGTGGATATTGGCACCGGGGGTGGCTTCCCTGGCCTGCCCGTGGCGCTGGTGTTTCCCCACTGGGCGATCGCACTGTTAGATGCCACCCGCAAAAAACTTGTCGTTCTCGAAACCGTTTGCGAAACCCTGGGGATCGACAACGTCAGCTTTCTGCCCCAGCGGGCCGAGCAGGTAGGCCACCAGCCCGTTCACCGAGAAGCCTACGACCTGGCCCTGCTGCGAGCCGTTGGCCCAGTCAACCCCTGCGCTGAGTACGCCCTGCCCCTGCTAAAGCTAGGGGGCCAGGCCATCCTCTACCGAGGTCAGTGGTCGGCGGAAGAAGAGGCTGGCCTGACGGCGATTCTGCCGCGTCTGGGCGGCAAGCTGCTGGAGGTGCGATCGCAGACTATGCCCATCACCCAGGGCGTTCGCCACAATGTCATTCTCACCAAGGTAGAACGCACGCCAGACAAGTTTCCGCGCCTGCCGGGGATACCGTCGAAGACGCCGTTGGTGTAGGGAAAATGAGAAGATTAGGGATCTGCTGGAAGCGTGAGTGAGCGGGTGAGAAAGGTGAAAAAGTCAAAATTCAAAGTGCAAAATTTTGAATTCTCAACTTTGAATTTTGAATTCATCCATTCCCTCACCGCCGCCGTGCCTGTAGCTTGCGGTACACATCCTTAATGTCAACCCCGTGATGGGCCAGGGCCACTAGAGTGTGATACATCAGGTCGGCGGCTTCTCCGGCGATCGCATCGGCGTCATCGTCTTTGCAGGCCATCACCACTTCGGCGGCTTCTTCGCCAATTTTTTTGAGAATTTTGTTGTCGCCCCCGGCCAGCAGCTTGCAGGTGTAGGAGTCGGGGTTGGGGTGGTCGCGGCGATCGCAGATCACCCCAAACACCTGAGATAGCGTATCGGCGGGGGGCGCGGCCTTGTGGTCATCTACCTGGTGAAAGCAGCTGCGCTCGCCCGTGTGGCAGGCAATGTCGCCCAGCTGTTCTACGGTGACCAGTAGAGCATCGCTATCGCAGTCGTAGCGAACGGCTTTAATTCGCTGAGTATGGCCAGAAGTCGCCCCTTTGTGCCAAAATTCTTGGCGCGATCGGCTCCAGAACCAGGTTTCACCCGTATTCAGGGTTTTTTGCAGTGATTCGGCATTCATCCAGGCCATCATCAGCACGGTGCCGTCGAGGTGGTCTTGCACAATGGCAGGCACCAGCCCCTGGTCGTTGTAGCGAATGCGATCGACGGGCACAGCGGCGGCAAAGGGCGAAGACGGAGAGGTGACCATGGTACGCGCGGCAAAACATCCTTACCCACTCTAGTATTTCTTTGCCTTCGCCCCGACCCCATGCTTTAGAAAGGGCGAGTCGCTGCGTCTTTATTCAGAAACTGCTCTCATAAACGCCCAACCTGAGGCAAAACACGGATTGAGCCAATTTCCTCTAAATTTTCTGCCAACAAAAGTTAACATAGTAATTAACAAACCTTCAGCTAAGTCCAGTCTGGCTATCTGCCCTGCCCAAGGGCGCTTTGCCTGAGGGCTTGGCCCATTCGACCTACTATCTACAGACGCAGGAGAGAGCTTCATGACTGGATTTATTCGCGGGCTGTTTGGCGGCAAAGCTAAGAACCCCGGAGAATCAGATCGTCCCGTGCGGCGGCAGCCCGCTGCTCAACAGCCCACCATCAAGCAGGTTGGGGGCGCTTATTTCTTGAGCGATGACGATGCCAAGAGCTACGGCAACATTGAGTACATGCGATCGTCTAAAACCGTGCGGCGCACCTACGCAAAAAAGCGGGGTGAAACCGGAGAAAAAGAAAGCATTCGGCAGATTTCGGCGCTAGAGGCCAAACGACTGCAAGAACAGGGCGCATCTGTGCAAAAGATTGCCCCATCTGAAGTTTCTACTCAACCCGCTGTCAAGAAGGATGCTAGCTCTGAGCGCCGCAAGGTCGATACCAGCCTCGACATGTTCCGCAAAATGGCCAAGGACATGAAGAAGTAGTCAGTAGTTATTTCTGGGGCTAAAGCCTTACCAATGAAGCAACGAGGACGTAGCCTAGCTGCGTCCTTTTTTGTGCTCTTTATTTCTGGGTACAGCGGCGGGCGGAGTTTTCTCTCAAGGATGAATTAGCTAGATAGCGCAAAAGTAGGCAACCCGGGGCCATTTTTCGTTACCTTTGGTAAAGATTCGTTTACACCCAGTCCGTTGAAGTCCGCCTTTGGAGCCGCCCATGCTGCGTTTAGAGCACATCAGCAAGATTTATCCCACCGGGGAGGTTCTCAAGGACGTGAACTGGGAGGTGAAGCCGGGCGATCGCATCGGTCTAGTCGGCGTCAACGGTGCGGGCAAATCGACCCAGCTCAAAATCATCACCGGCAAGCTTGAGCCCACCACGGGCACCATTATTCGCCCCGCCGACCTCAAGATCGCCTATCTCTCCCAAGAGTTTGAGGTTGATCCCAGCCACACCGTACGCGACGAATTTTGGGCGGTATTTAAAGAAGCCAACGAGGTGCAGTCGAAGCTGCACCACATTCCCACGCTGATGGAAACCGCCGACCCTGACGAGCTCGACCGGCTAATCCACGAGCTAGACAAACTCCAGCGGCGCTTTGATGCCCTGGGCGGCTACGGGCTAGAGTCGCAGATCGAGAAAATTTTGCCCGAGATGGGCTTTGAGGCGACTGACGGCGATCGCTACGTCAGCGAGTTTAGCGGCGGCTGGCAGATGCGCATGGGCCTGGGCAAAATCTTGCTGCAAGCCCCCGACGTGCTGCTGCTCGACGAGCCCACCAACCACCTCGACCTCGACACCATCGAGTGGCTTGAGGGCTACCTCAAGAAGCTCACCACCCCCATGGTGATCGTTTCCCACGACCGGGAGTTTTTGGATCGCCTCTGTACGCAGATCGTCGAGACCGAGCGCGGCGTTTCGACCACCTACCTGGGCAACTACACCGCCTACCTCACCCAAAAAGAAGAAAGTTTAGCCGCCCAGCTCAGCACCTTTGAGCGCCAGCAAAAAGAAATTGCCAAGCAGCAGGCCTTTGTCGATCGCTTTCGGGCCAGCGCCACCCGCAGCACCCAGGCCAAAAGCCGCGAGAAGCAGCTCGATAAAGTCGAGCGCATCGAGGCCCCCACGGGCAGCGTGCGCACCCTGCACTTCCGCTTTCCCCCCGCTCCCCGCAGCGGGCGTGAGGTGGTGACGATTAGCGATCTCACCCACAACTACGATGAGAAGATTTTGTTTTTGGGGACAAATTTATTGATTGAGCGGGGCGATCGCATCGCTTTCCTCGGCCACAATGGCTCGGGCAAATCGACCCTGCTGCGCATGATCGCTGGCCTTGAAGCCCCCACCGACGGCCAGGTCGAAGTGGGCAACCACAATGTGATCCCCAGCTACTTTGAGCAAAACCAGGCCGAAGCGCTAGATCTCGAAAAAACTGTGATCGCCACCATCCACGACGAAGTGCCCGATTGGACCAACGAAGAGGTGCGCACCCTGCTGGGGCGGTTTTTGTTTACCGGCGATATGGCCTTTAAACAGGTCAAGGCCCTCAGCGGTGGCGAAAAGGCCCGCCTGGCCCTGGCCAAAATGCTGCTGCGCCCCGCCAACCTGATGATGCTCGACGAGCCCACCAACCACCTGGATATTCCCGCTAAAGAGATGCTGGAAGAAGCCCTTCAGCACTACGACGGCACCGTGCTGCTGGTCTCCCACGATCGCTACTTTATCTCCCGCGTGGCCACCAAAATTGTGGAAATTCGCGATGGCGAGCTAAGGCTATACCGGGGCGACTACCACTATTACCTCGACAAGATAGCTGAAGAGGCCGAGGCCGAAAAGCGGGCCGCCCTAGAGGCTGAGAAAAAAGCCAAGGCCGACGCCAAGCGTCAGCAACAGCAGGCCAAACGCAAAGCCGGCGCTACAAAATGACGCAGATGTAGAGTAATATGCAGTTTATAAAAAATTTTCTTAAATTGCACTTTAACCTGGTCATATGCTTGCAGAGCGTATTTAGGCTGGGTCTAGAGTACAGTTTCTAGTTTGTTACGCTGCGAGCATGTCCTCACGGCGTCGAGCTAAACGTATTTGCCCGGCACGACCGCCTCAAGCGCAGTGCTGAATGCTATCTCCAGCGCCGTTCCAGCTCAGATTGGGACCAAATTTCTGGATAGTATGATTGCTGAGACGTTAGTCCAACTCCCAAGGATTCTTACCTATGAGTCAAGCGTCAATCCCGCCGATGGTTTTAATCATTCTCGACGGCTGGGGGTATCGGGAAAACACCGACGGTAACGCTGTCGCCGCCGCAAAAACTCCGATTATGGACAGTCTGTGGGCGGCTTATCCCCGTACCCTAATTCGCACCTCAGGTAAGGATGTCGGTCTACCCGATGGCCAAATGGGCAATTCTGAAGTGGGCCACCTCAATATTGGGGCCGGACGCATCGTGCCCCAAGAACTGGTGCGCATTTCTGATGCGGTAGAAGACGGCACTCTGCAAGAAAATGAGGCGCTGCTAGAGGTGTGTCAGGCAGTGCGCTACCGAAACAGCAAGCTGCACCTGGTGGGGCTGTGCTCAGAGGGGGGCGTGCACTCCCACCTCTCGCACCTGTTTGGGCTGCTGGAGATGGCCAAGGCCCAAGATATTGACGAAGTTTGCATCCATGTCATCACCGATGGTCGCGACACCAAGCCCACCGAAGGCAGAGTGGCGGTACAAAAAATTCAGGACTATGTGGATGGCCTTGGCCTGGGTCGGCTAGTCACCCTCAGCGGTCGCTACTACGCCATGGATCGCGACAACCGCTGGGATCGCGTCGAGAAAGCCTATCGGGTAATGACCGACCCCGGCGAGGGCAACGGCAAAACCGCCATGGAAGCGCTGCTGGAATCCTATGACCAGGAGATCCAGGATGAGTTTGTGGAGCCGGTGCGGCTGGCCCCTGGGGCGATCGCCCCAGAGGACGGCGTGATCTTCTTCAACTTCCGCCCCGATCGCGCTCGCCAGCTGACCCAGGCTCTGGTTGATCCCAATTTTAAGGGCTTTGAACGGGAACTAATTGGGCCACCGAGCTTTGTCACCATGACCCAATACGACCCCGAGATGCCGGTGAAGGTGGCCTTTGCGCCCCAAAACCTGAGCAATATTTTGGGCGAAGTGGTAGCTAACCACGGTCTCAAGCAGTTTCGCACCGCCGAAACCGAAAAGTACGCCCACGTCACCTACTTCTTTAACGGCGGTCTAGAAGAACCCCTAGAGGGCGAAGACCGCGAGCTAGTGTCTAGCCCCATGGTGGCCACCTACGACAAAGCGCCAGCCATGTCGGCGGAGGCCGTGACCAATACCGCCCTAGCCGCCATTAAGAAGGGAATTTATTCTCTAGTGGTGATCAACTACGCCAACCCCGATATGGTGGGCCACACCGGCAAGATGGACTCTACGGTCACGGCCCTCCAGGCCGTTGACTATGAACTGGGCCGATTGATCGACGGAATTGGCAAAGCTGGCGGCACGGCCATTATCATTGCTGACCACGGCAACGCCGAGCTGATGTGGGACGAAAACCACAAGCCCTGGACGGCTCACACCACTAACCCAGTGCCGTTTATTTTGGTCGAAGGCGAAAAGCTCAAGGTGCCCGCCTACGGTGGCGACGTCAACCTGCGCGAGGACGGGCGGCTATCTGACATTGCCCCCACCATTCTGCAAATCTTGGATTTGCCCCAGCCCCAGGAAATGACCGGGCGCTCCATGTTTCTGCCCGCCGATGTCGAGATTCGCAATAACCGTACCCCGGTCAAGCTCTCCCTCTAGGGCTGGCCCAAGGGAGCATCTGGAAGGGCTAGGAGGCTTGGGGTATAGTGAGGAATGGGCCTTTTTTTGAGCAGGTTAGTTTAGGAACGCGATGATAGTCACCACAATTTTGAAAGTTATCTGGATGGTTTCTGCCGTGGGTCTGACGGCTCTGGTGCTGCTGCACAGCCCCAAGGGCGATGGTCTAGGCGGCTTAGGTGGCCAAGCTCAGCTGTTTACCAGCACCAAGAGCGCTGAAACCACCCTCAACCGCGTCACCTGGACATTGACCGTGCTGTTCATGGGTCTGACGGTAGTGCTAAGCGCGGGCTGGCTCGACGTGGCCGCAGCCCCCCCCGCCCTCTAGCAACCTGTGGGTTTCTGGTGGCGAGAGCTGCTCTAAAATCCTTCGGAAATATGAAACAATGCCTCCGGTTCGTCTGAACCGGAGGCATTGTTTTGGTGGGGTTGTCTGTCGGTAAAGCAGGGGATCACCAGTCTCCCGACATCACCGCGAGGGCCTGGCCGGTGGTAGTGACAATATTCAGAGGTAAACTCTGGGCCCTTTCTCGGCGGGGAAACTGCACCAGTTGCAGGCCTGAGCCCACGGGCTCAACTGTGGCCAGGTACTGATCGTCTTGCCATTCAAGCCCCACCAAGCGGTGATGGAGCAGCCACATTTCGGCCAGTTCGCCCTGGTTGATCTGCTCGGGCTGGTCGCCGCTGTAGCAGTCCCAGGTGTCATCAATGGCCGTCCACACCCCAGACAGGTAGAGGGGATCGGTGCGGGCGCTGAGGCCGTAGGTGGTAAACACAAAGATTTCGTGGCTCCACCAGGCCTTAGCGAGGGCCTCCAGGGGATCGCTATCTAGGGCTTCGCCGTAGTAGGGCATGGCCTCTAGCTGCTTAGTTTGGGCGACCTCTGAGGGCCGCTGCCAGTCGGGCAGGTCGGCACAAACCGTCGCGGCGATCGCAGCATCTAAAGCCTGCCCCAACTCCACCGACGAGGCGGCATCATCGGCACCGATCCCCACTTCGGCGAAGGGAATCTCTGCCTGGGCCAGATAGTTAGACAGGGCCGGCGTGGACGAACTGGTGCCCAGCAGACCTGCCTGCAAGGGGCCAGGAGAATGGAACGCCTGGGCCAGGGTCGGTTGGGTAGAGACGGTCAGCAGCCCCGCTGAACCAACACCGAGGGTAAGGAGCAAAGCCGTAGCAAACAGGTGACTCATCGAAGGATAGTTGGGGAATGAGCAGGTAGGGGAGGTCTGGCGCTGGGGCGATCGCCAAAGTAATGAGGCAGGAGTTGCGCTGCCCAGGGTTCAAGAACCCAAGCAGTCGGTCTAGTTCCCGAGTTCCTAGAAGTTAAGGCTCAACCCTGGTAGGCAGGAGCGGGTCACTGGCGGGCTCCATCACTGAAGCAGACCAACGACACTGACCGACGGAGCTTACCTAGCCCATGGCTTAACGCTTAATCACTTGAGGCAAAACCCGACACGTAGGGCGGTGGGGGAAGCACAAGTCATCAACGCGGCTTCATAAACCGTTACTGAGCCGTGGGCAAAGCCCTGAACCAAGGCGGCAGCGCGATCGCGGCAACCCTTTATCTAGCAGGACTTTAGCCTACTACTAAGATAGCGTTTGAACAGCTTTTGGAGCAGAATTTTATCCACTTCTTTGGGATCGGTTGTAGTGGCATAGGTGAATGCTTAGGTCTGCTCAGGGGGAGGTAACGGCGGTGCCTCGGCGGCGCGGGGAACCGCGGGCAGGGGATCGGCAGTATAGACGGGCTTTACCGGCACCAGTTCGAGCTGTCGAGGGCCAGGGGTGGAGGGCTGTACCCCCTGACGACGGCGGCTAGAGATCGCTTCTTCGGTAGTTTCTTCGGCGATGACTTCGTAGAGCACGGCCTGCTTGCTGCCGCTGCCCTTGCGGAGAATGCGCCCCAGCCGCTGCACGTACTCGCGGATTGAGCCGCTGCCGGAGAGCAGAATGGCCACCCGCGCCTCGGGCACGTCTACGCCCTCGTTGAGCACGTGGCTGACCACCAGGGTGGGGTACTCACCGCTGCGAAATCGCTGGAGAATGGCGTGGCGCTCTTTGACCGGCGTCTGGTGAGTAATGGCGGGGATCAAGAACGTCTCGGAAATTTGATAGACCGTGGCGTTGTCGTTGGTGAAGATCAGCGTGCGATCGGGGTGGTGCTGGGCAAGTAAATCGGCTAGCACCCGCAGCTTGCCCTCGGTGCCCAGGGCGATCGCCCGCGCCTCCCGGTGGGCCAGCATGGCTCGCCGCCCCCCTAAAGACTGGGCGCTGGCCCGCACAAACCGCTGCCACCCCTGGGCCGAGCTGAGCCAGATGTTGGCCTCCTGCAAAAAGCGGTTGCGCTGGGCGATTAGCTGGCTGTAGCGCGATCGCTCCTGGTTCGACAGCTTCACTTTAATCGGCACAATCTGAAACGGGGCCAGGGCATCCCCAGATAAATCTGCCGCTGACTTGGCGTAGACCACTGGCCCCAGCAAATGGGTGAGATCGTCGTGGCGACCATCGGCGCGATCGGGAGTGGCGGTCAACCCCAGCCGGTAGGGCGCGATGGAATATTCAGCAATCACCCGGTTAAAGTCGCTGGGCAGGTGGTGGCACTCGTCGCAGATCAGCAGAGCGTACTGGTTGCCCAGGCTCTCAGCGTGGATGGCAGCACTGTCGTAGGTAGCCACTAAAATTGGCGTGCGATCTTTAGATCCCCCGCCTAAAAGCCCTACCTCCAGATCGGGAAAGGCGGCCTCCAAATGGGCATACCACTGGTGCATCAAATCCAACGTAGGCACGGTAATTAACGTGGGACGAGGCGTGGCCTGCATGGCCATCTGAGCCAGGTAGGTTTTACCGCTGGCGGTGGGCAACACCACGACCCCGCGCCAGCGCTGGTCAATCCACGCCTGGAGGGCTTCTTTTTGGTGGGGATAGGGCTCTAGGCTCAGCCGGGGATCAAGATCCAGCGGAGCAAAAGTCTGGGCCTGGTCATTGAAGGAGATCTGCTCGGCCCGTAGGGTTTCGACGAGGGAGCGGTACTGCTGGGCGGGAATGCGAAATTTCTCAATGCGATCGTCCCAGTGGGCGAAGTCTACCCAGCTTTTGCCTCGTGGCGGTGGATGCAGAATCAGGGTGCCGCGATCGTAGGTGAGGGTGGGTGTGCGCCCCATGGTGGTTGATGGTTACTGGAGCTATTGTAGCGGGAGACTAAACGGAAGGATTCTGGAAAGCTACAATTCAGGCAGTTGACGGTTAGCGAGGGCCATCGCCATGACTGTTACCTCCACCTCAACGGTTGACCCTAGAGCAGTTCTTAACGCTGTCCTACATTGAAGAGTCACCGGCTTGGGAATTTGTGTAGGGAGAGGTCAGCCAAAAACCGATGCCCAGTGGAAAACACAGTCGGATTCAATCGCGGTTGGTTGGTGTTATCAATAACGCCGTTGATTCGCCCGATGAAGCCCTGACCGAACTGCGCTGTACCATTGGTGAGCGCTCCATAGTGCCAGCTATTGCTGTGCTGGAACAAAGCCAAATCCCCGCTGACGAGAATGGTGAGATTGTCAGCACTGGTGTCAACGTCGCTCCAGATTGGATCACCGAGATTCTTTCTCCCCAGCAGAGCCAGATGAAGGTGACTCGCAAAATTTTGCCCAGCCTGTGCCACGGAGGGCAACTCGGCTGGCTGATCGATCCTGAAGAACGGGTGGTGCTGGTTTACCACCCCGATCGCTTGCCCGAAGAATAGACTGAAGATGCTGCGTTGCCAGGCTTAACAGGAATGTCGTTATCGTTGACCCCAGAGCAGCTGTTTAGCTGGCTCCAGATCAACCGTCGCTGAGATCCTAAGGACGAGGCGATCGCGTCCCCATCGATCTACCCCCTTACCCTCGCAGCTCCTCTGTAACTGCCGCCGGGATGTATTGCAAGCAGTCGAGCCGGTTGGCGGGCATGGTCAGGTAGAGCACGTCACCGTCGGTCAGGGTTACGTCGAGCAGGTCGTAGCCGTGGAGCGTGCGATTGGCCGACTCGATGTAGAGGGGTACCAGATGCGCTGTCTGGGCCACGGTCTGAATAGGTTGGTTGTAGAAGGGATGGTGGGGGGTGATTAGCGTTGCGATCGCCACCCACAACAGATCCCCAGACATGCCGTTGCCCAGGATTCTTCCCCCGAGGGCCGCAGCGGCAAAGGTAGGTGCCGCCAGATCCATGGGGCTGAGCACCTGGTCAAACTCAAACACCTGCTGCACCTGCTGGGCAAACTCGGCGTCAAAGATGCGCACGACGGCGGGCACCTGGGGGCCAATGCTGCGGGCCGTCAGGGCAATTTCTAAATTCACCGTATCGTCGCTAGTGACAACGAGCAAAGCCTGGGCCGAGGCCAGGTTCACAGTTTCTAACGTAGAGGTCAGGTTGGCATCGGCGATGATAACCGGAATTTTGAGCGCCTTGACCGCAGGCAGGAAACGGTTGCTGACATCTTGCTCAATCACGGCGACCTTGTACCCGGTCTTGTGCAGGTGGATGGCCGTGCGATAGCCCACGCCCCCCAGCCCGCAAATAATGTAGTGGTGCTGGCGGGGCATGCGGGCCACGCTCCACAGGCTTTGAAAGTGGGATCCCAGTATGAAATCGTTGAGCAGGGCGTAGCAAATGCCGATCACCCCCGCCCCTACCAGCATCATCACCGCGGTGAAGACTTTGATGCTAGCTGAGGAGTCTTCGGCCACCTGTTCTTGGCCCCCGGCTCCGGTGATCATGCCCACTGAGAAATACAGGGCATCGACCCAGCTGGTGTTGAGGTCGTGCCACAGGTAGGTGAAGGTGGCGAGACCAATGGTGATCAGCAGGGCCAAAATCACCAGCAGCGTGGCGCGGGCGCGGCGGCGACCGTGGTCGAGGGTGACCAGCAGCCGTTGCCAAAACTGAGCCACATGGCGAGATTTAAGGATGGGCTGCTGGGGTCGGGTGGCTACTACGATGCGATCGCCCCCCTGCAACACCTCCCCCGTTACCACCGCCGTCACCAGATCGATGGGGCGGCGGGCCGAATGGTAGTGAATTAAGAGCTGCGATCGGTTGTCCCACAAGGTCTTTAGCGGCTTGCCATGCCAGGGGTGGGCGGCATCGATCACCTCCTCGTACATCGGCCAAGTCAAGTCAAACAGGCGCAGTTGCCCGATCGCCCGGTTGCCCCGCGCCGCAAAGGCAAACAGCGGTGCCGCCAGCGCCGCCGAACTGAGGCTGACATGGTGGGGCAGGGTGTGGTCGAGGCGCTCCCCCAGGCTGATGTTAAACAGCCGATTGATGATGCGAATATTGGGGTTGAGAATGCGCGCCTGGGTCAAAATCGCCAAATTCAGGGCGTCGTCAGAGGTAGCCAGCACCAGGGTGTGGGCCTGGTGAATGCCGGCTTGGGTGAGGGTAGCGGGCGATCGCAGCTCCCCCACCACAATCTCGCCCACTACCTCTGGCATGGGATGGTAGCTAATGCCCACCACCTGCGCCCCCTGCTGCCGCAGCAGACTAAAAATCCGCAGTCCCGTGCGCCCCAGCCCACAGACAATGATCTGGGGCCGTTGCAGCGAGGGCAATTCCCGAGGGGTTAAGGATGTTACGGCCATTGCCAGCAACCACAGATACTACGATCTGTTGTCGAGGCTGACGGCAGAGACCGCTGTAGCTTAGGTCACGTTGTCTTAAAAGTTTGGATGGTGAGGATAGAGATAAAGAAATGAATTCAAAATTGAAAATGCAAAATTTTGTAAGTCCTTCGGACTGGCTTTGCCTACGCGCAGCGTCTCCGGAGGAGAAACTTTGCATTTTGCATTCTTCACCTTTCTCACCCGCTCACTCACGCTTCCGGCGGATCTCCAATCTCCTCACTCTTCCCCCGTACCGGCGGCAGCTTTTCCACCAGGCCCATCTCAAAGGCCGTGTCGGGCAGGTCACCCGCAATATACTTCCCCGGTTCAAACACGCGACCGGGGGTAAAGCACATCTGCCGCAGCTCCACGATCTCGGTATTTAAGAACATGGTGCGAGATAAGCGTCGTTCGAGGCCCATAGCTGTCTCCTATTCGTCTAGCTGCCAGAGTTCGCGGTTGTAGTTTTCATCCAGAATGCGCTTGGGCCGCAGAATGAGAATCATTTTGCCCAAGATCGGGGTTTCAATCGGGCTGGCTGACCAAACCAGGGCCAGCTGATCGCCCTCGGTGGTGAGAAAATAGCCGTCGTCGTCCCAGGTGCGATCGCTGCGATCGACCACCACCAGCACCGTGTCATCGGCGGCATCGGCAGGGTAGTTGGGCAACTGCCGGGCCTGGGTGAGAATCCCCACCGGGTCTTCGGCCCGAAAGATTACCTGCCAGCCGGGAACCGCGATCCAGGCGCTGGCCCCGTTGGCGCTGACCATGCTGAAGGGTTCTTCCGCCACCACCACGGGTACGGCTTTGAGGTCATCCACCGTCAGCGGCATCTGCCCCACCACGGGGATCATGCGCGGTAGCTCACTTTCGGTTTCGAGCCGGTAGAGGGGCAGCCGGGGGGCGGGGCGGTCTTTGACGACCGTAAAGTCGGTCAGCAGCTTTTCGATGTGCTGGCGGGCGGTGGGGCTTTGGGCAAAGCGCAGGCCCTGGGCAATCAGGCGCGATCGGTCTTGCAGGTCATCGTTTTGGCGGGCCAGCTTCCAAAAGTGGTAGGCGATCGCATCTCCCGGCCCATCGCCAAAGCCCTGGGGCTTGTCTTTGCGGTAGGCATATTCTTTGATTGGCTTCACCAGATCGCGCACCTCCTCAGAGTCGATGCCGTGCTGACGAATGAAGTCGGCGGTGGCGGCGCGATCGCCCTGGGAGAGCACCCGCAGTTCGTAGAGCGCGTCGCTGCCCCGCTCGGTAAAGTGGGCCACGGTCGCCTCCGCCACCCCCGCCTTAAGAATGGACTGGTAGACCTGCTCCGCCACCATAATCTGGTTCTGGTGGATGGGCTCAAAGCCGGTTTCTTCAAAAATTTGCTGGGGGGTGTACCGCGCCTTTTGCAGCGCCTGGCAGCCCTGGGCCCAGGTGACCCAGGTGCCCTCTTTACGCCGCAGCCGCAGCAAAACATCCTGCACCGCATCGGCATCGGGGGGAGATGAAGAACCAGGATAAACCATTGCCATTGCCACGTGAATACTATCAATCTCCCTGACTCTATCGCGGATGGCTGCCCTTCACCGCTACCGGCAGATAAAACTCACAGGGAAATTTGGGGTTGACGACGGTACCCCCCTTAGGTCACTATTGTTGATGCGCTCAGCGAAAAAGTTGGCGCACAAGGGGCTATAGCTCAGCTGGTAGAGCACTTGCATGGCATGCAAGGGGTCAGCGGTTCGAACCCGCTTAGCTCCATATTTCAAAATCTGTTGTCCATTGTCCATACTCGTCTAGCTAACCGATGTTTCAGCTGAAGCCCAGGTTTCAAAGCTTTGAAGAGTATCTGGCCTACGACGACGGCACAGAAAAGCTATACGAGCTTTTTAATGGAGAATTGATTGAAGTGCCGCCAGAGTCGGGCTTTAACGTTGAGATCGCTAACTTAATTTTTGCCACACTCTTGCCCATAGTTGGCCCCCGGCGTCTGAGGGGACATGGCCTAGAGCTGGAAGTGCGTGGCGAACCCAGAAACCGCTATTCAGACTTTACGGTCATTCACCCCGAGCAAGTTGACCCACTGAAGCGGCGCAACACCCTGCGCCTCTCGATGGGGCCACCGGTCTTGGTCATTGAAATTGTGAGCCCAGGGGAAGTGCAGCGCAACCGAGACTACGTGGCTAAGCGCGGGCAGTACCAAGACCTGGGCATTCCTGAATACTGGATTGTTGACCCACAGAGGGCAACCGTGCTGGTGTTAGCAATGAGGGATGGCGTCTACGAAGAGTCTATGACGTTGAACGGTGGCGATCGCCTGCAATCCCTCCAACTGGGCGCACTCGATATCACAGCGACAGACCTCTTCACCGCCGCCGCTACCGAAAACTAAGGCTAGAACACTACTGCCGCAGGGCAACCAAAAGAAAAGGGATCGGCGGACGTTCCGCCGATCCCTTTATTGCTGGTTTAGAACAGGAGGTCTAAGAACCTAAAAGGTATAGCCTAGACCGACAGAGCCATTGACCTGAGTGGTGTCGTAGAACGATACGTTGACACCACCATTAGCGACGATGCGATCGGTGATGCGGTAGTCAACCCCACCGGTGAGCATAGGGCCAACCGAAGTAGAGCCTTCGGTAGAGACCGACAGGCCACCGCCCAAGTAGGGTAGCAGACGACCGTTGTCGGTAACGGCGTTGAAGTCGTAGGTCACGGGCAGCAGGAAGACGGTTTCACCATCGTCGCCATTGAAGTCGAGGTCGCTGATGACGCCGGGGCGCACCGAGATGTTGTCGGCTACAGTGACCTTGCTGTTGATCGAGAGGCCAATGTCGTCACTGATGCCGACGCCTGCGCCGACGTAGTTGTAGTCAGTGCTGGCGTCTTGGGCGTTAGCGGCCATGGGCATGGCAGCGAGGGAAGCAGCGGTGAGACCTAAGGCGATCGCAGCGATAGAACGGGTTTTCATGGTCATTCTCCAAATGCAAACTGTGTGTTGTTGACTGTCTTTTGTTGAGAAGCCCACCCAAAACGGCCAATGCGATTTATGAGTCGATGCCATTAGGTCGGGATGGGTCTGGCAGAGAAGCGGTTGTCTTCGCTTTCGCCATGACACTGTTGTAACGCTGGAGCCTAGGTACCCCTTAGCGAAGCCATGACACTTTGTGTAGTGGGTGACACTGGCCTAACAGTTTACAAACCGCTCCAAGTTTCTCAAACTCTTGCCTGGCAGGGGATTGCAGCGTTGTCGAAGGATCTGAGGGGCGATCGCGGCCCATCCAGAACCTCACCGTTTCAGCGTTTCAGCAGGCAGGCGACCCAACTGGCACAGCCAACTGGCATAGCACCCCCCAGGCAACCGGGCCTGTCCGCACGCTTCAATCGGCTAACTAAGAGTCAGCGATACAGGCAATCCATGGTCGCAAGAGCGATCGACCCGCGATCGCAGGACTTGGCGGGGTTTCCCAACCTGAGGCTTCCGCAGCCAGGGGGATGAACAAGATCAGGGCGATCTAAGATTAGCCCTGGCTCTGGATCGCCGCGTTGATCTGGTTAAAGATTTCCTCAAATAGCTGCAGGGGTGCACCGCCCGGAATCAGCAGGTCATTCATGATGAAAGAAGGGGTGCCCTGGAGCTGAAGCTGCTCGGCTAGGGCGAGGTCTTGCTCAATGGCAGCGGTAGCTTCGGCACTGGTGCGATCGCGGTTGAACTGATCCATATCGAGCTGCATGGCCTCGGCCAGCTCAATATAGAGATCTTCGCCCAAACGGTTTTGGTTAACAAACAGGCCGTCGTGGTAGAGCCAAAACTGCCCCTGCTGCTGCGCCGCCCAGGCCGCCTTCGCCGACGGCATCGCCTCCGGGTGAATCTGGGTGAGAGGGAAATGCTTGTAGACGTAGAGAATCTCGTCTTCGTGGTTGCCCACAAACTCTTTCATGTAGCCCGCCGCCACCGTGCAGTAGGGGCACTGAAAATCAGAAAACTTAAACAGCACAATCGGCGCGTTGGGGTTGCCCTTCGTGGGCGAAGCGCCAATTAAACTGGCGCGATCGGTGGAGGTGATCACCTCGGTGACAATTTCCTGGTGGGCCTCGGGGCTAGCGGGTGGGCTGGCCTGGTTGCGCCGGGGCACCAGCAGCAACAGGGGAATTGCCATCCCCACCAGCAGCGCACCAATGATGCCCCACAGCAGCAGTTTGGATTTGCGCAGCCGCGCCAAGAGCTTATCCATGGGCTTCCTTCCTGTGCTAGTGCTGTCCCCATCATGCCGTTCTGGGGGTAGCCTAACCAGCTTTTTTTGGCAGAAACCTCACCTATCGTTTGCAGGGCAGCGGCGGCGGGGCCGATGGGTCAATCGATTGCCACACAATGTCGTGCAGGCGGCGCTTGGCCCGCGAGGCCCGCTGCCGCAGTGCTGCTTCTCTGGTGGCGGGCTGCCCCTCGGCGGACAGCCAGGCGCTGATCTGGCTCCACGACCAGCCGCGCACGGTGCGGAGGTAGAGCAGGCAGGTACCGGCTGGGTCTTCCTGATGGAGCAGGTGCAGCGCCTGGTAAAGCAGGTCAAGCTCTTCGCTGAGCATCTGCTGCTGCATTAGATTCAGCCGATAGTCGGGCAGCACCGCCTCCATCACCTGGGGGTCAGTGGCGCTGGTCCGGTGCTTGCGCTTGCGTTCGTAGATGACGTGAAAGGCCGTGGCCTTTAGCCAGGCGTAGGGGTTGCGAATCACCTCGCCGGTCTGGAGCTTGCGCTTGCCTCGCAGGTAGGCCTCGTGCAAAATTTCGTAGGCTTCGAACTGAGCCTCAAGGTGGTACTGCTGGAGGGTTCTCTGAATCGCACTCAGGATGGGGTAAGCATGGGGATTGTCTTGGCCAAGAATTTCACTTAGCGCTTGATCGAACACGTCTGGGGCTGGAGCATCGGCGGGGAGGCGGAACTCGTTAAAACCACTGGTGTCGTCAGGTTGGCTCATATTCCCTAGGGCGTTAGGTAGCGGCATCACTCACTCTTTAAGTGATATAAACTGCTCCACTGTGACAATTTGAATTGCGGAAACTAGCGTCAAAAATAGTCTTTAAAAAAGTTGCCCTTGACCTGTCACAAGCCGAGGGCAAAGGTCACTAATACTGGTGGAGCAATCTCCAGACCCCCGTTGGCCCCGGCTTCGTGTCTGGTGCGCTTAGAGACGCCCGGACTGAGCAGCGGGCGGCGGGCTGAGGCGATCGCGCCGTTCGGCCAGGGGCAGGGGCGGTCTGGGCACCCCAGTTGTTTAGTTGCTTTCTCAACGGAGGCACGCGAGGAGTATGACCCTAGAACACGCGACGGCACCCTTAGACCATTCACTGACGGCAGACGATCTAGGCACCGCCCTAGTCGCTCTCCTAATGAACCGAGGAGAGCATCCCATCGCCGATCTCAGGCAGGCGCTACAGCAGCACCGCGCTACGCTGATTGACTACTGCACCCTGGCGCTTCAGCCCCGCCTGTCTGCCAACGACGAAACCCGCCTGGGCGCAATTTTAGACCAGGCCATCGATGACCCCTGGCTGAGCTTTTGGCTAGACGAGGCCGATGGCTGGGTCGGCGAGCACCTCCAGCTTCTGCCCACAGAGGCCCTGCGCCAGCAGCAGAGCAAGCTGCGGCGCACCCTCAGCCAAACCTGGGTAGATACCTTTTGGCACGATTTGCAGCACCGCACTAAAACGCTTCAGACCTACCTCAAGCGGGTGGGGGTTTACAGCGGTGCCATCGACGGCATTATGGGGCCTACCACCCAGCGCGCGGTAGAATCTCTCAAAACGGCGTACCCCGACGGGCTTCCCCTGGGGTACTTATAGAGATAGGCACAGGGATAGGCGCTATGGGTCAGCAATCGGTAGGTCGACAGCGGCTACGGATAGATTTGGGGGCAGGTTTTCTGCTGGGGGCGATCGCGCTGGTAATGGCCCTGGGTTTGATGCTGGGGGCCAGTGGCGCGATTGCATCCCCCGCCCCGCCAGAAACCATTGCCGTCCATCTGGGCACCGCAGCGGGCGACTTGCGATTTGAGCCCAGCCAGCTCAGCTTTAGGGCGGGCCAGCGCTACCGCCTGGTGCTCGACAACCCTAGCCCCGAGAGGCATTACTTCACCGCCAAAGACTTTGCCGACGGCCTCTGGACTCAGAAGGTGCAGGCGGGCGATGTGGAAGTCAAGGGAGCGATCCACGAGCTGGAACTCAAGCCAGGGGCGATCGCCGAGTGGGTGTTTGTGCCCGAGCGCCCCGGCGTCTATGAGCTGCACTGTGCGATCGCAGGCCATGCCGAGGCCGGTATGGTAGGACAGATTGAGATCGTGGCTGCGGGTTAGGGGTACCCTTTAAATACAGGCATCAGGAGCACGCTAAGGGCCGTGGTTTAATAAATTAAGCCGTTAGGTTGCGGCGCACCGCCGCCCTTCGCCTCATCAGGGCCATCGCGTCTGTGCTACCCCTCAACCGTCAGCGGAGATGACTTTTCAAACCCCTGCGGGCACCACCACGCTGTCCCGTCGCCTCACCATTCAGGCCGCTCTCAATCAGGTGGTGTCCCAAGAGGCCCACCGCAACGAACTCCAGCTGTCCTACGTGCGGATGGGGGTGTTGCTGATCTCCCTACTGCTCGACGTAGCGGTATTTTTGTTTCCCCAGGTGCTGTTGGGCAAAGACCACGTGCCGCCCACGGTGATGATCATTAGCCTCTGCGCCAATCTCGTTGCCCTGGGGCTAGTGGTGATTTTGCGCCAGGGCCTGTCGATGGAGGCGCTGCACCGCTGGCAGGTGATCATCCCCATTTTTGACAATTTGCTGCTGTGGGCCTTTATCACCAATATTTGGCGGGTGCTAGGGGCTACCCAACCGCTGATTGTGACCAACGTGGTGGCTTTTTGCAGCCTGGTGGCCGTATCGGGGGGGCTGCGGCTGAGTCGCCGCGCGGCGCTGCTCACCTCGCTGCTGGCCTTGGGGAACTTTAGCTATGCGGCGGTGCTGTTTCAACTCAACCTAGCCCTGGCTCTGTTTGCCGGCATTACGGTGTTTGGCACCGGCTATTTAGGTATGCGGATGGCGGTCATCGTGCGCCGTCACGTCAAAAATGAGTCTGGGCGCATGCTAATGGCACAGTTTTTACCCAAATCTATTGTTGAAGCCGCCTTCGAGTCGCCATTAGAACTGCTCCAGCAGTCCCAAAAGCGCGATGTTACGGTGGTGGTCACCGATCTGCGCGAGTTTACCCACTTTGCCGAAGCCCTAGAACCCCAGGCGGTGCTGGATTTTCTCAATCGATACCAGGGGTTGCTCGCCACCATTGTGGAACACCACGGTGGCTGGGTAGATAAATTTATGGGGGACGGCATGCTGGCGGTCTTTGGTGCCCCTGACCCGCTCGAAAACCACGCCCGCAGTGCCCTCACCGCCGCCACCGCCATGGTGCGGGAAGTGCCGCAATTTTCTCCCCTGGCCATGGGCGTGGGCGTGCATTCTGGCCCCGTGGTGGCGGGCTGTTTGGGCACCAGCGGTCGTCTTGAGTTTACGGTGATTGGCGATACGGTGAATGTGGCGGCCCGGCTCGAAGCCCTGACCAAAACCTTAGGAAACGGTGTGCTGGTGAGCGATGCTACTCGGCAGCGCGCGGGGACTTGGCCCTTGCAGTCGGTGGGTCTACACCCCATTCGAGGCCGCGCTCAGGAATTAGAACTTTTTACCTTGGCCTAGGAATCTGCCGCCCTAGGGGCCTATGCCCTCAGATAGAGGTTGTTGACATAATATTGTGGCATTTCTAAGGGTAGGGCATTTAGCCTTTTGCTAGCTCAGTTACGATTCTGTAGCTATAGCAAGAGCAAGTCTGATTGAGGCATTTTTCATTTCCCAGATGAACGTATGAACGTTTTTAGGGTTTTTGGATGTCTTATATTGACGTAACTATAGCTATGCAACGCTACGGAAATCCTGACAAGACAAGCCTTGCCAATATTGTTGAACCCGTAATGCCTCCGGACTTTCCCGATGACTCCTTCGCCATCCTGGCTGTAGACGACTCTCCAGACAATTTGTTCCT
The DNA here is from genome assembly GCF_034932455.1 of Leptolyngbya sp. CCNP1308. Taxonomy (NCBI): domain Bacteria; kingdom Bacillati; phylum Cyanobacteriota; class Cyanophyceae; order Leptolyngbyales; family Leptolyngbyaceae; genus Leptolyngbya; species Leptolyngbya sp. CCNP1308. Next base: position 351,935 of record NZ_JAYGIH010000073.1, read on the forward strand.
GATCGAATCGATTCTGGATGACCCCGACTACCGCATGACCTGTGTGGAGAGCGGCCAGGCTGCGTTAGAGGTGGTTCGACAGGCTCCTCCCCCCGATCTGATTTTGCTCGATGTGATGATGCCCGGGCTCGACGGCTATGCCGTGACCCAAAAGATTCGCAGCGACGCTACGCTGCCCTATATTCCTATTTTGCTGATTACGGCCCACGACCAGTCGAGCCTGGTGCAGGGGCTAGATGCCGGGGCCGACGATTTTATTCGCAAGCCGGTGGATGTCAACGAGCTGCGGGCCAGGGTGCGATCGCTGCTTCGCCTCAAGCGCAGTATGGATGGCCAGGCCAGCATGCTGCGCCAGCGGGATGACTTTGTGGCCCGCCTCACCCACGACCTGCGCACCCCCTTGGTGGCCGCCAACCGCATGCTCAAGCTGTGCCAGGGGGATGCCTTTGGCCCCATGCCCGAAGACGGCAAAGAGGCGATCGCCACCATTATCGACAGCAACCGCCACCTGCTCGGCATGGTCAACACGCTGCTTGAGGTATACCGCCACGAGGCCGGCCATAAGGCGCTGACCCTGTCGCCCGTCAATCTCTTGAGTCTGGCCGAAACTGTGGTGACGGAGCTAACCCCCATTGCCGCCGAGAAATCGCTCACGGCTGTGCTGTGTCGGGCTGACCGGGTAGATGCCCCTCGTACTGCTGTCTCTGCCGCTAACGGCACCGGCACCCCAGATGGATTCCCTCGGGGAGAGGGGCTGCCGAACGATGATGCGTTTACCGTAGCGGGCGACCATTTAGAACTGCGCCGGGTGATTACTAACCTGATCGGCAACGCGATCAAATTTACTGACACTGGCAGCGTCACCGTCACGGTGGGCAACGCACCGCACCTGCCGCCTGAGGTTGAGGTGGCCAGTGGTTATGCTCGCGATCGCCCCTGGGTGTGGGTATCGGTGACCGATACCGGCATCGGTATTCCCGACGACGAGCAGCTGGGGGTTTTTGAGTGGTTTCGCCAGGGCAACCACGCCCGCGCGGGCCATGGTCTGGGCCTGCACCTGTCCCAGCGCATTGCCAGGCTCCACGGTGGCACCATTGCCCTCACCTCTGAAGCGGGCCAAGGTAGCTGCTTCACCCTTTATTTGCCTCAGCCCGACAGCGTTGGGTGAAGGAATTCCTTAACCCACAGGGGTTTGCCTTGCCGGGGGTTAGCTAGGATGGGACTACCCTCCCATCTATTCAGGGCGACACTATGCGCATCGGGCTACCCAAAGAAATCAAGGATCAGGAATTTCGCGTCGGTTTGACTCCAGCGGCGGTGCAGAGCCTCTGCCAGCGAGGGCACCAGGTGATGGTGCAAACCGCCGCCGGAGCCGGGTCGGGCTTTGGGGATAGCGACTATGAGGCCGCCGGGGCCACCCTGGTTGCCGACGCGGCCACGGCCTGGAGCCAGGACATGGTGGTCAAGGTCAAAGAGCCCCAGCCCTCGGAGTACGGCTTTTTTCGCCCAGACCTGATGTTGTTTACGTATTTGCACCTGGCCGCCGAGCGATCGCTCACCGAAGCGCTGATGGCCAGCGGTATTGATGCAATCGCCTACGAAACCGTCACCACCGCCGACGGCAGGTTGCCCCTGCTCACCCCCATGAGCGTGATTGCCGGGCGGCTGTCGGTGCAGTTTGGGGCTCGCTATCTGGAGCGTCAGCAGGGCGGGCGGGGCGTGCTGCTGGGGGGCATACCCGGCGTGGCCCCCGGCACCGTGGTGATTTTGGGCGGCGGTGTAGTCGGCACCGAGGCCGCCAAAATGGCGGTGGGCCTGGGGGCCAGGGTGCAAATTATCGATCTCAACGTCGAGCGGCTGGCCTATCTCGAGACCCTGTTTGGTTCCCGCGTTGAGCTGCTCTACAGTAGTTCTGCCCAAATTGCCGCCTCCGTACCCCAGGCCGACCTGCTGATCGGCGCGGTGCTGGTGCCCGGTCGCAAGGCTCCTACCCTGGTTTCAAGGGAACTAGTGGCCACCATGCGCCCCGGCTCGGTGATTATCGACGTAGCTGTGGATCAGGGCGGCTGCATCGAAACCCTGCGCCCCACCTCCCACAGCCAGCCCACCTACGTTGAGCAGGGGGTGGTGCATTTTGGGGTGCCCAATATGCCCGGTGCTGTGCCCTGGACGGCCACCCAGGCTCTCAATAACGCCACCCTGCCCTACGTGCTCAAGCTTGCCCACCACGGGCTAGATGCCCTGGCTCTCGATAGCGGGTTGCAGGGCGGGCTAAACGTCTCTGCCGGAAAACTGATTCACCCAGCTGTGCGCGATGTTTTCCCCGATCTGGCGACTCAACCGGCTGCCCCTCTGGCGGCTATTTAGCGCCTGATCTAGGGTACGAATCATCACATTGACGGCTGCGCAGGGAAGGGGATGGCGGCCCACCTGGGTTAGTTTACGATCGCACTGCCGTGGGCGCGAGGGTCGTCATTGACAGCGCTCTGCCGCGACAGAAAATCCCCCTCAACCTCCGAAGCGCGGCCAAAGGTCTGCTGGTGGGGCAGGGGAGCCTGGGCGATCAGCGCGTCGAGGTTGTCGGTGAGAATTTGCCGGGGCTGTTCGCCAACGGCGGTGGCGATGGGGTGGGCGTCAGCTCCCATGTAGACAAAGTGGGGAATGCCTTCGACCCGATAGGCCAGCATTTCGGGCAGCCACTTGTTGTTGTCGATGTTGAGCATGACAAAGTTGACGCGATCGCCGTACCCATCCCGCAACTCGGCCATATCGCCTGCCATCGCCTGACAGCTGGTGCACCAGTTGGCGTAAAACTCCAGCAGCGTGGGCCTGCCGTTGGTCTGGGCCACCTCGTAGGGCACGGCGCTGGTGGCCAGCTCGGCCAGCGAGGGCGTGGTTGACTGGGTGCGAATGCCCAACACCATGGCGATCGCCAGCCCAATGGCCGCGATCGCGACCACCAGATTGCGGGCGCGGCTGGTCGGGAGTTCCGTAGGGCTAGGGGAATGGTCTGGCATAGGACAATGGCAGTCTCAGCATGGGATGAGGGCGGGATAGCTTGACTCTCCGGTTAGGATAGAAGCAGCCCGCTAGTATTTAGTGTAAAAGAATCGGGGTGTAGAGGCGGCCATGAAAAAACGGGTCAAGCTAATTTTCCCCAAGCGATCGGTGCACATGCCGATTACCTACCGACTGGCTAAAGACTTTAATATTGCCGCCAACATTATTCGCGCCCAGGTGGCCCCCAATCAGATAGGCACCCTGGTGGTCGAGCTATCGGGCGACATCGACCAGCTCAACGACGCCATCGACTGGCTAGAGGTGCAAGATATTGAAGTGTCGAGCGCCAGCGGCGAAATTGTTGTGGACGAAGACCTCTGCGTCCACTGCGGCCTCTGTACCGGGGTTTGCCCCACCCGCGCCCTCACCCTCGACCCAGAGACCTACCGGCTGACCTTTGCGCGATCGCGCTGCATCGTCTGTGAGCAGTGCGTACCCACCTGCCCCGTGCAGGCCATTTCCACCAATCTCTAGCGGCCCAGGCGAGGCAATTGTCATGAAACAAGACCGCACCCTGCGTACCGTGCTCCAGAGCCACTGGCTCTCCTGGACGCTTTTGATCATGGCCTATGCCACCTACGGCGGGTTTTTGCATCACGGCAAGACGTCTCCCCTCGGCTGGGCCGTCAGCGGCCTGCTAGCGATCTGGGGGGCCTGGGCCATTACCCTAGGCTGGCCTAGAATGCGGCAGCTGCTGCTGCTGGGCTTTCAGTCTGATCTGGGATATTTCGTCATGGCGCTTACCATTGCCTCGCTGGCGGTGGCTGCCGTCAGCCAGTTTCAGCGGTTTGCCTACTTTCTCATGCTGATTGCCGTGTCGCTGCTGGCCCGAGTTGACAATTTAATCGCCGGATTTAGGGACGTGGTGGCATTCTTTTGGCTGTCGGCCCTGGCGCTGCTGGGTTTAGCCATTAGCTGGCTCCCTCTGCTGTTGCGATCGGCTACGCTCCATGGCGCGCACCTTTAATCCCCTGATCCCATACCCATAAATATCGGATTACCCCAATCGCAGCGACCCAGAATCGTAATGGTGCCCACCGTCTCGGTACCCCATGGCTGTGTAGGATGGTTAACAGCTCCTTGCCGACTGTATACAATAGCGCCCTGCCGGGCAGATGCTCTCTCTCACAGGACGTATGAACAGGGCTGGGGAGCCATAGTTCTTTTGACGCTAGCTAGAGGGTTAAGGTATGACGGTGGCCACCACGCAATCGATTCCGGCTTTTTGCGAAGGCATTCAGCACTTTGGGGAGCTGCTTCCCGAGTTTGCGGCCTACGGCCAGTCTGCGGCGATCGCCCCAGACCAAACCGCCATCTCGTCCCCCAGCGACCCAGAAGCGGTCTACCAAACCCTGCTAGCCGCCGACGCGCTGCGCTACCTCACCCTGCAAGTCACCGCCAGCAAAGAGTCGGGCCACCCTGGCGGATTTGCCAGCATCACGGAGGCGATCGCCTCTCTGGTCATGCTGGGCCACAAAAATATCATCACCGAAGTCGGCCACCACGCCCCCGGCTTTTACAGCAACGTGTTTTTGGATCGATCCCTGGAGACTATGGGCATTGAGACCGTGCAGCAGCTGTGCGATCGCTTCCGCGAAACCCACGGGTTGCTAGGCCACCTGTCCGGTCAAATCCCCGGCCTGCTCAACCCCGCCGGGCCGCTGGGCCAGGGGCAGCACTTCGCCATGGTGGGGGCCAAGCTGCACCCCGGTGTCCTGTTCCCCGTCACCATCGGCGACGGCGGCTTGGGCGAGCCCTACATCATGAGCAGCTTTGGCCACTTCAACACCGCCTACCCCACCGTCACGAATTTCCTGCCCATCCTGGTGTGGAATGGCTTCAGCCAGGAACACCACAGCATGGTCTCCACCAAGTCCAACCAGGCCATGGTGGATTACTGGCGCGGCAACGGCTTCCGGGAGGTGGTGCTGGTCGACGCCAAAGATTTTGACGATGCCGACCAGCCTGGCGACTACGTAGACAGCACCGCCTTCTCCTTTCCCCAGCGGTTTGCCTTTACCCAGGCCGTGCTCGAAGCCACCGACAAAGCGGCCAAGCTGGCCCTGGGCGGCACCCTCACCGTCCTGATTGTCAAGCAGCTCAAGGGGGCCGGTGTCCACAAGCGCGGGGCTCAATCCCACAACCTCTACCCCGGCGACTCGCTCCAGCGCGACTACATCGTCAGCGCCCTCACCACCCGCGCCCTGCACCCCGACGCCTGGGCTCTGGTGCGCACTAACTACGAGCGCGCTATGGGCGGCCCCGGTGCCAAAACAGCGGTGACAGAATCGGTGCTGCCCCTGGCCGACCTGGGCAACCTGCCCCTCAACGAGTTCCCCGTAGGCGGCGATAAGCAGGTGGCCACCACCGCCATGGGGGCCCTGGTGGGCTACGTGGGCCAGCAAGATACGCAATTTGTTGTCACCAACGCCGACGGCAACGCCGCCTCGGGCATCAACAATATCAACCAGGCGCTAAAGATCATTCACCCCACCACCGACGCCACCTATTTTCAACAGCCCCAGGGTCAGGTGTACGAACCCCTCAGCGAAGACGCCTGCGCCGGGTTTGCCGCCGCCCAGGCCCTCTTCGGTGCCCGCACCCTCTGGTGCTCCTACGAATCCTTTGCCATCAACGGTTTGCCCATATGGCAGACCGTCACCCAAGCGATGGCCGAGCTGCGTCGCCCCACCCCCTCTACCATTGCCCTATTTACCGCTGGGGCCTTAGAACAGGGTCGCAACGGCTGGACCCACCAGCGCCCCGAAGTCGAAAACTACTTTGCGGGCATGATGCGCAACGGCAACGTGTATCCGATCTTTCCCACCGACGCCAACAGCATTCAGGTGTGCTACGACTGGGCCTTGACCACCCGCAATAAGGGTGTGACCATCACGGCTAGCAAGTCGCCGCTGCCCGTTCGCACCACCTTCGAGCAGACCCGCCGCGCCCTGGCCGAGGGGGCAGTAACGTTGGCCCATACCCCCGGCGACAAAACCCTTGTGTTTGCCGTGATCGGTGACATGACCCTGATACCCGTGTTTGAAGCCGCCGAGCAGCTAGCGGATCGGGGCATCGGCAGCCGCATCGTGTCAGTGGTCAATCCGCGCCAGCTCTACCGCCCCACCGATGTCGCCTGGGACATGTGCTCTGAACCCGACAGCAATTTCTTAGACGATGCCGGATTCGAGCGACTCTTCGGTGGCGACGTGCTGATTGGGGTGACCGGTGGCTCTAGCGCTATGCTAGAACCTGTCATGCTGCGCAGCACTGCCCCCCGCGATACCTTCTGCTGGAAACGCGGAGAAACCACCGCTAGCGCTGGCCAGATTATGGCGCTTAACGGAATTACCGCCGACAACTTTGTGGCTAGGGCTACCGCTCTGCTGGGCTAGGCATGATCAGCGAGGGGGGAGGGCGATCGCCCTCCCCCCTCGCTGAGTTAACTATGGGTTTTCCCAAATCCCAATTACTCAGCAGCAGGCTCTGCGTCCTGGGCTCGAATGAAGTCGAGCACCTCCGTCGAAGGAAACAGCCGTACCTGCTGAAGCTGGGCATCCAGCTCAGGATCGCTGTTGCTGGTCATGGTAGCCAGCAGCCACTCTAGCGAAAGCACCTGTACCACGATATCGTCAGCGGCTTCGGCGTTGGACTCCCCGTAGCGATCGAGCAGGGTCTGCAAATCGTTGCGCGAGAAAAACATCGGCAGCGAGGCCTGGCCGTCTTGGTTAATGGTGAGGTAAGGGCCGTCGGCACCCTGACGGGCGATGAACAACGGCACCCCTTGAAAGTTTGACTGGAGCGCGATCGCCGTATCTAGCTCATCGCCAATGGGAAGATACAGCAGCGGCACTTGCGCTTCATCGCCGAGGACTGTTTCTTGGTATAGGGTACCGAGGTCCACCAGAGCTACCTCAGCGCTGGGATCTTCTTCTCGGGCGCGGGTCAAAAACTCTTCGGCCGCCTCACCATCAATGAAAACTACGGGCACTTTCACTTCCTGATCGTCGACCTCTGCAGCGGCAGTCAGGGGCTGACCGTCAGAGTTCAAAATCACAAAGACCGGCACCTGTTCCAGTTTATCGACAATGGCCTCTTCACCCAGGGCTTCAGCGGGTAGAGGCATCGCTAGACCACCTCCCAGCAAGCTGCCACTGACCAAGGCGGTCAACAGGGGAAGGGGCCGTAGAAGGGCAGAAAAGAGGTGTCTCATAGGATGTTTCGTCGTAGCGTAACGGCAAAGGGGCAGGCAAATTGATCGTCAATATCACTGACTATAGATACTACAGACAAGAAGTCTCTGGGATAGCTCCCTGTGACAGTCCTACTATCTGCCTAGGGCAAACCACTATACTCAAAATCGGGATGACAGGATTCGAACCTGCGACATCCTGCTCCCAAAGCAGGCGCGCTACCAAGCTGCGCTACATCCCGTAGACCAACATGTTCATCAGTATAGCCTGCTTTTTTGCCGGTACAGCTGGTTCATGCTCAGACGAATGCCGTTCCTTTCCATGCAGGTTTTCTATGGCTACCCCAGCCTATCGCCTCGATCAGCTGCCGGGGCTCAGCCCCACCCACGCCCAGGGCATGACCCAGCTAGGCTTAACCAGTACTGAACACCTCCGTCGCTATGGGGCCACCGCAGACCACCGCCAAACCCTGGCCAAGAAAATGCAGGTGCCCCTGCGCTACGTCACCAAGTGGGTCATTTTGGCTGAGCTGGCCCGAGTGCCTGCGGTGGGTTGTCAGTTTAACGGGCTGCTACTGCACGCCGGCATTATCTCTGTGGCACAGCTAGCCGACTCTACGGCCCAGGGGCTTTACACTCGCCTGCGTCGGCTGCATGTGGCCACCCTCCAGCGCAATGACCTGTGCCCCACCCCTGACCAGGTTAGCCTCTGGATTCAGCAGGCCAAAGCCCTCGCTCGCTCCGCCTAGGTCAAGGCAGCAGGCTCAGCATTTTGCCTAGATGATTTTTCGATCCACACCCATCTCTAGGGCTTAGTCGGGATACCAGAACATGCCCTTAATGCCTTCAGGGTCGGGCATAAAGCCTAGACCTTTGTAAAACTCAACCACCTGGGGGTCAGCAAACAAGGTGACGTTGCTGATGTCTTCGCTGCGCAGTTTTTTAATGAGCTGGCGCATGAGTTCTTTGCCTAGGCCGCGCCCCTGAAAATCGGGATGTACGACCACATCCCAAATGGTGGCGTTAAAGGCATGGTCAGAGGTGGCGCGCGAAAAACCGACGAGGCGGCGGCGAGCACCGCGCTGCTCCCACATAGTAACGACTAGGTAGCTATGCTGAATGGCTTTTTTAACTTTGCGAATGGGGCGGCGGGCCCAGCCTACGGCGTTACACAACTCTTCGAGTTCGTAGAGATCGAGGTCGCGATCGGTGCTGAACACAATCGTCGACCCTTCACCCTGCTCGGGCAGAGCATCTAAGACAGTACCCGCCGACCTTGTTTCCCCAGACGCAGCGCCATCAGATCCGACAAAAAGACTTTTCCAAAAACCCATGCAGGCCCTGTCTGATAATGAAGTGGCACAACGTTCAGCAGTATAAAGTAAGCCCCCCCTTGGCGCAGCACATTGGCTGCGGCTAAGGGTTAGACTTAAGGTCTGAAGACTATTTACTCATAGTATATCCCCATAAAATCCCTATGCTTCTGGCAAGACTGGAGATTTATGTGGGTCGTTGTAGGGTGGGTTGGCGAGTGGGGGTGGTGACGCGATCGCAGCCTTAGCAAGACTATCGATGTAGCCCCTCAACGATACATCTAAACCCCTCTGCCCTAGCACTTAGGAGGTTTCCCCGACGACAGCCTCCGCCCAACGCGTTAGGACGGAGGTTAGATTCTCGCTTTGGATAGGGTTTCCTGATGCGGCAAATGCTAACGTTACCTCCATGGAGTTCCATCCTTCCCACCATGGCCGCTGGCTTAAACCCCTCAACGGTTGAGCTGTTGAAGCGCTTCAACCGAGCTTTTCCGCAATTTTATGAACAGTTTGTGAGCAGCGAGATTCAGCTGCAAAATCTGCGTTTGGCCTACCAACTCTACAAGCAGCGCAAGGCGGTGCTCGACATCAAGCCCGAAGGCAACAAAAGCGCGCTGCACTTTGTCTACCGCAACCAGTCATTTTTGCTGAGCGACATTTTTGGGGTGCTGGCGGCCTATGGACTGACTATCCACAACCTCAGTCTCTACGGGCAGATATATCCGCCCATGCTGGTGTTTATCAAGCTGGTTGTGTCTCGGGGTGGCAAGGCCCTGAGTCCGAAGACTACCGAAAATGTCTGCAGAGCCATTCAAGAAACGCTGGCGGGGCATTTTGAAGTAGAAGAAATGCTGACGGTGGAGTTCAATCTCAATGCCGGGCTCGAACGCGTAGAGACGGAGTTCTATGTAGATCCGGTTTTTCATCTGCCGGCGCTGCTGATTGAAGCCGACAACCAGCCGGGCCTCTTCTACAAAGTAATGTACGCCATCTGGCAGGAAGACCTGCTAGTCGTCAATGCCAATCTGCTGGTCTGGCGGGGGCGCACCCGACTCATTCTCTACTTGCTAGGCCCCAACGAAAGCCTGATTCCAGACTATCTGGGGCAAAAAATTGCCGATGGCATGCGCTACCGCCTGATGAGCTAGGGTACGATGGTCAAAGACCGGTCTAAGATGCCATTGCCCATGGCCCTGATCACCGTTTTTGGTGTCCCCCACGCCTACCGGCTCACTACCGAGGGCGCAGCCCCACCCCTAGTTTTTATTCACGGCTGGCTGCTCAGCCAGCGCTATTGGCAGCCGATAGTCGATGTCCTAAGCACCGATCACCCCTGTCTGACTTACGATTTGCGGGGCTTTGGTGAGTCGAGCTACGGCCTCGATCGCTACGACCCAGACATCCCTGCGGTAGCCCAAGTCTGGGGGGCTTCAAACTCGCCCTACGGCCTTGGGGCCTATGCCCGCGACCTAGCCGGGCTGCTAGAACAGCTCAACCTCGGCCCGGTTTGGCTAGTGGGTCATTCGCTTGGGGGCAGCATAGCGTTGTGGATGGCCCACTGCTACCCCCAACAGGTGCAAGGGGTGGTGTGTCTCAACGCAGGCGGTGGCATTTACCTAGATCGCGAATTTCAGCAGTTTCGCCAAGCAGGACGGTCTATCGTCGGCTGGCGGCGGCCCTGGCTTGGTCAGATCCCCCTGCTGCCGCTGCTGCTGACTCGCATGATGGTGCACCAGCCGTTGGCCTACCACTGGGGCCGCGATCGCTGCCGCGATCTGCTCCAGGCTGACCCCCAAGCGGCCCTGGGCGCCCTACTAGAATCGACCACCGAAGCCGAAGTGCATCTGCTGCCCAGACTGGTAGCTTCCCTTGAGCAGCCAGTCCACTTTATTGCGGGTTGTCAGGATCAAGTCATGAACCTGCGCTACGTCCACCACCTAGCAGGCTATCGCCGGGCAGCTCGCCACGGCAAAAGTCCGGTGATTGAACTTGAAAACTGCGGCCATCTGGCCATGCTAGAACAGCCCCATAAAGTCACCCAAGCGCTGCGAAGCATTCTAAAAACCCCTTTACTTCAGCCTAAAAAGAGCTGAACACAACCGAGGGAAATATCATCAATTGTGATGGGGCTAGGGTGAAGTGATTTGCCATTGCCCGCATAGTTCCAAAAACCAGATACAAAACAAAAGAGATGCCGACGACTGGCCGTGTTTCGTCTCGGCATCTCTTCTGGTTCGCTCCTCACACAACTTGAATTATAGGCTGACCCTGGAGGAATGTCACCCCCTAAAATCGGTTTGATTGAACAGTTTTACTTATAGGGCTTCGCCCCCTGGCCTGTTCGGTGAGCGATCGCCGGGTCAAGGAGCCCTAGCAAGGTGGCAAATTGAACCGGCTCACCAAGCTGAACTGACAGGAAAATCCAGAGGAAGGTTCCGTACAATGTCGCCGATTCGCTAGAGCCGTTACGAGAAATTACGGGATCTCTGTATTACTATTGGATGGTTTACGTAAAGTTCACGATGACAAATTTACGAAACCCTGATCTGTTTCAGGGTTTCCCCTTGCTAAGGGGCTGTCTGAACTGGAGGGACTGTCTGAACTGGAGACTCAACGTTTCCAGCAACGGGGCCAATAGACGGCAGTCATAACATTGCCTATCCCCAAGGGGGTGGTAATCTACCCTGGGGCTGTTGCCGACGTTGCCCACTTATCCTGAGCGATCGCACCTTTATCCTTTGCCCTATGGTCACGGTTTGTACCGTTTAGCCCAGCTATTGCTATGCAATCATCCCCTCGCTCTGACAATGCCCGACCGTTCTTGACCTGGCAACGCATTACCGACTGGGCCCATGCCCACTATCGATCCAGAACATTTAATAAAGATGAGCGCATCCCCGCTCGATCTGGACTGCTGTACCTGGTTGAGCGGGGCTCCGTGCGCCTGGTGGGCAGCGCCCAGGGGGCTGAGACAGCTCCAGAGTTGGCTAACCCAGAATTGGATGAGCCCGGCGATGACGACACCACCAACGGGTTAGCGGTCGGGTTAAGTGAAGAGGCGTTTTTGGGCTTTGTCGGGGCCGGTCAACCCTTTGAGATTGTGGCTCAGTCGCCCTTCCTGCTGCAGAGCTTTGCCCACGTCGATCAAACCACCGTGATCTGGCTGTACTGGAGCGATCTCGACAACTGGCCCCACTTTCGGCGAGAGGTGCTGGATGCCTTTCGCTATCAGCACCAGCGCAAGCTGCTGTGGCTGAGCACCCTGGGCCAGCGGCGCACCATCGATCGACTGCTCGGATTCCTCACCCTGCTGATTGAAGAATTTGGTGAGCCCTGCGAGTCGGGCTATTATCTGCCCTGGTCTCTCACCCACGCCCAAATTGGCAGCGCCATTGGCTCCACGCGGGTGACCGTCACCCGGCTCATGGGCAAACTGCGCCAGCGCAAGCTAATTCATATCTATAAAGACGGTTTGATTGCGATTCCAGCTGACCCTGCCACCATCCGAGAGGCATAGCTGCTAGTCCTTAGGCAAGCGCCTTCTAGGGACTGAGGTTAAGGGGTTCTGCCGGTGGAGTAGCAGGCGTTGCGGGCTTAACGCCGTTCTTTTCGGCCCCATTTTTTTCGGCGCCGGCAGGCTTAAAGTTAAGGGGCAGGTTAGTAAACTGCGGCAAAATCTCGGTTGTAAAGGCGGCAGCAGCCTTAGATCGGTAGCGATTGGGGTTAAAGATCACCGACAGAGTCCGGTTGACGACCACGGCGTCAATCTTGGCCCGATGCAACACCCCCATCTGCAACTCTTTTTCGATCGCGGAGTTCGACACAAAGGCCACCCCCAGCCCAGACTGCACGGCGGTTTTAATCGCCTCAATGGAGTTGAGCTCCATCTCAATTTTGAGGCGGCGGGTTTCGATGCCGCAGCGGGTCAGCACCTGGTCAATCACTTTGCGAATGGTCGACTGCGAGTCGAGGGCGATGAAGTGCAGCTTGTAGAGGTCTTCCCGCTGAATCACCGCCTGGCTTGCCAACGGGTGATACATCGGCATAATCAGTGCGAGTTCGTCTTCGGCATAGGGCACCCTTTGTAGAGAGTCCTGTAGTTCAGGAGGGAGTTCGCCCCCAATAATCGCTAGGTCTACCTGGCCGTTGGCCACACTCCAGGCGGTGCGGCGGGTGGAATGCACATGGAGCTGCACCGCAACATCGGCATATTTTTGCCGAAACAGGCCAATCATTCGGGGGAGTAAGTAGGTGCCGGTGGTTTGACTCGCGCCGATGATCAGGGTGCCCCCCTGCAAATTTTGCAGATCTTCAATGGCACGGCAGGTTTCTTGGCATAGACTCAGGATGCGATCGCCATAGCTCAGCAGCAAATGCCCAGCTTCGGTGAGCTGTGCCCGTCGCCCTCCCCGATCAAACAGTGGTACATCTAGCTGGCGCTCTAGGTTTTGCACCTGAAGGCTGACCGCCGGCTGAGACACATACAGACTGTCTGCCGCTCGTTTGAAGCTGCCCTCCGCTGCAATGGCCTTGAGAATGCGCAGCTGGTCGAGGGTAAAGGGAAGGTCAGACATGGGCATTAACCCTAATGTACGATAAGCCTGGGCTGCCAATAAATCATGATAGTAATACAGGCCGCTCCCCGTGGTGCCGCCGCACCAGCCCTGGGTAAACTAATGACCCAAGCTCATGCCCCTTACGACTGGTGCTGTAATTAAGTCTGCCATCCCTAGATTACTTGGTTCGGGACACTCAACACCAAAATTTAGAGCGAGACCCCAAAGGATTTATGAAACGTCAGGTGATCCAGAATGTCCTGAATTTACCCGGCATCTCTGGGATGGCGCTGATTGACGGACGTAACCGCCCCTTCTTCTTTGGGCCAGACATTAGCCTCAACTCGCAGCAGCAGGATGCCCTCGCCCAGGGTATTCAGCAGGTGGTCGAAACTACCCCGGCCCATTTCGACACCTTTACCTTTCGCTTTGCCCATCAGCTGGCCCATATCTACAAGCTCGATCAGGGCCTGATTTTGCTGGTGCTGATCAACGACCAAATGCCCCTGACCGACTATCGCACGGCCATTGGTCAGCTCAAGGCCACTCTGGTAGAGGCCCCCCACAATGCAGTGCCGACCTTTCGGCTGCTGGCTGGCTGCGTCACCCTCGGCAGCTCCGTTGGCGCCGCCGAGATCCCTGCCGCCGAGGCTCCTCAGGCTGAGCCAGCCGCCTCCAATCGGGGTACTCTAACGCCAAGCTGCCGTGAGGTGATTGAGAGCCTCAACCACCTCAGTGAGGGTGCCACCCAATACCTGGGAACAACCATGGTGATCAACACCTGGAAGCAATCTCGCCCGGCCCACCCCTGGCTAGAACAGTTTGAGGTTCAAAAAGATGGTCACTTTACTGTTGCTGCCAATAGCGAGATATCGCTGACGGCAGAACAGCACCAGTGGGTCAAAGACTGGGTGACGGCCTTCCTAGGGCGCGGCGGCCGAACTATCCGCAATTTTCAAACTCTGGTTGCGGGTCAAACCCTTACCCCTCAAGAGCAGTTGCTTTTGCTAGGCCCTCCGCCCAGAGCCTAGCTAGGCGCAGCCTAGGCAGGCCTGGCTTCCAGGGCCACCGCTACCCGCTCGGCTATTTCCCCTATTCCTTAACCCCCGTTGCAATCCATGGCCAAAACCGTCCGCCTAGAGCCCATTGCCCAAGAAACCTCCGTTGAAACTAACGGCAACCTGCTGTCGGTGCTGCTGAATAAAGATCTCGATGTGCTGAAGGAGTGCGGCGGGCGCGGCATGTGCGCCACCTGTCACATCTATGTGCAGTCGGGCATGGAGGCTCTGACCCCGATCAACCGCCGTGAGCAGCGCACCCTAGAGGTGATTACCTCCTGCAAGCCCAATTCGCGGTTGGCCTGCCAGGCACGGGTAGTGAGTAATGGCGTGGTGGTCGAGCTACCGCCGGGGATGTACGTCAATTCTCTCCAAGACATTGAAGCACTGATTGGCCGCCGGGCTGACCAAGATCTGCTGCACCCGATTACGGGGGAGGTGCTAGTGGAGCAGGGCAAACTGATTACGCGATCGACGATGGCCCAGCTCGAGAGCACCGCTAGCTTTAGGGTGGGTGAGTTCTTTAGCCAGAGTAAGGATCTGTAGGCGGGGGCCAGTGGTCAGAGATAGCGATGCCGAACCCCAGAAAACATCTGTTATGGTAAGGCAATGCCGTAGTTGAGTTTTATACCAACCCCCCTATGGACCCTGCCCCTTCTCTGAGTGCTCGCCATGAGCAGGTGCTTCAGGCCACCATTCGTCACTACATTGCCACGGCAGAGCCGGTCGGGTCACGGGCCTTAGCTCAGGAATATAACCTGCGGGTGAGCCCAGCTACCGTGCGCAACACCATGGGCCTGCTGGAGAAATATGGGCTGCTCTATCAGCCCCATACCTCGTCAGGGCGCGTGCCCTCTGACTTTGGCTATCGACTCTATGTAGACCGGTTGATGTCGCCATCGGCTCGGGTGGGTCGCCGGGTGGATGCGGCGCTGTCAGAAGAGCTGGACTGGATGGGCCGCAGCCTAGAATCGCTGCTGAAGGAGGCCACCCAGATTTTGGCCCAGATTAGCGGTTACCTGGCCCTTGTGACCGTGCCCCAGGCCAATACGGTGCTGATTCGCCACATTCAGCTGGTGGTGGTGGAGGGAGGCCAGGTGTTGATGGTGGTGCTGCTCGACTCATTGGCGACCCAATCGGTGGTGGTACAGCTGCCAGCGGTGCTGGACTCGGCCACGTCAAAGGCTGCTGCCGAACCCGGTCGCCGAGATCTGGAGATCTTGTCTAACTTTTTGACCCACCACCTGCGGGGGCGGCCCCTGGCCGATGTGACTGCCCTCAATTGGGGCGATCTTGACGCCGAGTTTGAGCATTATGGCGTACTGCTGTGCCAGGCGCTGGGAGATTTGGCGCAGCGATCGCAGGCCGCCGAGACACCCCAGCTGGTGGTTAGCGGCCTGGCTGAGGTGCTGCGCCAGCCCGAGTTCTGCGATGCTCAGCGCATTCAGGCGATTGTGCGCCTGCTAGAAGAAGACCAGTCACAGCTGTGGCCGTTGTTTTTTGCCACCCCTCCCGTGGCCACCCAAACCCTGAAGGGCGTAGACGTTAAAGTGTGGATTGGAGCTGAAAACCCGCTAGAGCCCATGCAGGGCTGTGCCCTGGTGGTGTCTAACTACACCCGCCACGATACCTCCGTTGGCAGTGTGGGGGTGCTAGGACCAACCCGTATGGTCTACGAGAATGCCGTGGCCGTGGTTAAGGCGGCAGCCGATTATCTATCCACTGCCCTAAGCGAATAGGGATATCCCTGGGAGCAGCCCAGACCGGGGAGCAAGCGCCGTGATTATTACAGAACTACTGGCTATCTTGTCGATCGCGGCGGCGACGGGGCTGCGGCTAGCGCTGCCGCTGCTGCTGATTGGCCTGATGTCTGGCCCTCAACTATGGTCAAATGTACCGCTGCTGTCGCGGCTGCCTCCAGCCCTGGTGCTCGGGGTACTGGTGAGCTGGTCGATGGCGGAGCTGATGCTTTCTAAGAGCCGTTACAGCCAGCGGTTTTTTCAGGGGTTGGAGCTGATATTAAGCCCTGGGGTCGGCGCTCTGGCGGGGCTGGGGGTGGCCCGCACCTTTGGCCTAGAGGGTTGGATCTATCCGCTGATTGGACTGATCAGCGCCCTACTGGCTCTGGTAATTCAGCTGTTGCAGATGGGGCTGTTTTTTCGCCCCCGTCGCCCGCCCCTGTGGAGCTTTTTTGTGGTTGACGGGCTGTGCATTGTGCTGGCCGTACTGGCCTTTGATGCCCCCAACCAGGGGGGCATTATTGCGCTGCTGCTGCTGTGGCTAGTGATTCGCACTTCGTACCTGTGGCAGCACTGGCCCCGGCGATCGCGGCCCTAGAGAATACCGACAAAATGCAGCGGGCCGTGCCCACTGACCAGCTCTAGCAGCAGGGCCAAGAAGCCCACCATAGCCAGCCGCCCGTTCCACACCTCGGCAACGGGGGTGAGCCCCCAGGCCGATCGCTCTTGGGGGTAGATTTTGACTTTTTTGTCGGGCTGCACCACATCGGAGAAGAGCTGGCGGGGAGCCTCTAGCGCCTCGGTGACCATATCGGCCATATCGGCGATAAAGCGCGGATGGGTGTTGAGGGCGGGCACGCGGTGAAACCCGTGAATACCGGCTTCCTCGGCGATTTCGCGGTACTCGATGTCGATCTCTTGCAGGGTCTCAATGTGCTCGGAGACAAAGCTGATGGGGACGACCACCAGGTTTTTGACCCCCTGCTGGGCGAGCTGCGCGATCGCATCTTCGGTATAGGGCTGGAGCCACTCCACTGGCCCCACCCGGCTCTGGTAGGCCAGGGTGTGGGGGTTGGGGCGATTGAGCGACTTCATAATCAGCTCGGTGCAGTGCTCGATCTCGCGCTGATAGGGGTCGCCGGCTTCTTCGACGTAGCTGACGGGCACCCCGTGGGCGCTAAAGAAAATGTGGGCTTGGTCGGGGTGTTCCAGCTTGTCGAGTTCTTGGGCGATCAGATCGGCCATGGCCTCACTGTAGCCGGGGCGATCGTACCAGGAGGGAATAGCGGTGTAGACAATGCGCTGGAGAGCCGGATCTTCGAGCCACAGCCGCTCTAGCAGGCGAAAGCTGGAGCCGCTGGTGCTGATCGAAAACTGGGGATACAGGGGCAGCACCACCAGCTTTTCGACCCCGTCGCGCTTGATTTGGGCGACGGCCTCTTCGGTGAAGGGGTACCAGTAGCGCATGCCGATGTAGATATTGGCCTCGGTACCCTGATCGGCCAGCACCTGCTTGAGGGCGTCGGCCTGCTCTTCGGTGATGCGGCGCAGGGGCGAGCCACCGCCAATCTGCTGGTAGTTGGCCTGGGACTGTTTGGCCCGCGAGCTAGAGATCAACCAGGCCAGGGGACGCTGCAGCCAGGGAAAGGGCAGGCGAATAATTTCTGGATCGGCAAACAGGTTGAACAAAAAGGGGCGCACATCATCGGGCTGCTCTGGCCCCCCCAGATTTAGTAATAAGACCCCAACACGACCCATGGCACTGTAGTGGCTCTAAAGTAAGTACTCATACCCCAATTATTCTACAAGCTGGATGAACGGTTTCCGACGTTAATGGCTTCCCCTGCTGCTTTAGATGGCGCGATCGCAGCGCTCAACACCCGCCTCAAAGCCGCCCGCCTGGGGCTCCAGGTCGAGCGCCGAGGCGATCGCCTCAGCCTGCGGGGCACCCTGCCCCCCCGCCCCGACAGCGCCAAAACTCGGCCGCACCAGCAGCGCATTCCCCTCAAGCTGCCCGCCACCCCCGCCGGGCTGAAGCAGATCGAGCGCGAGGCCAAGGTGATTGCCGCTCAGCTGATTGAGCGCCGTTTTAGCTGGGCCAACTATTTATCTCCGGCGGAAGAATCTCCGCCGGAGACAGTGCCCCTGGCGGATCGGGTGGCCCAGTTTGAGGCTCACCTGGGGGCGCGCCCCGCCGTCGATGTCGCCGCTCTGGCCTCGCGCAAAACCACCTGGGACAAGGCCTACGCCCCCTACCTCAAAAAGCTGGTGGCCCATGGGGAACAGCACCCCCAGCAGCCCCTCGAAGCGGCCCTTGTAGCTGTGCTAGAGGAGTTTTCGCCCCACTCCCGCAGTCGTCAGGTTGCCTTGACCGCCTTTAAAGCCTTTGCGGATTTTCAGGGGCTGGCGCTGCCCGAAGACGTTGACAAGCTGGCTGGCACCTACGGCAACAGCAAGGCCAACCGCCGCCATCTGCCCTCCGATGAGGTGATTGTGGAATGGTGCGATCGCATTCCCAACCCGGCCTGGCGCTACGTCTATGGGGTGATGGCCACCTACGGCCTCCGCAACCACGAAGTCTTTTTCTGCGACTACCAGGCCCTGCGCCAGGGCGACCCAGAAGGCCGCATTACGGTGCTCGAAACCACTAAAACCGGCCTCCACGATGTCTGGCCCTTCTACCCAGAATGGATCGAGCGCTTTGACCTGCGCCAGGGCAGCCTACCGCCGATCAGCACCGATCTCGCCTATACAACCCTCCAGCGCATTGGCCAGCAGGTGGCGATTCAGTTTAAGCGCTATGGGGTGCCGTTCTCGCCCTACGACCTGCGCCACGCCTGGGCGGTACGCACCATTCACTTTGGTCTGCCCGACACCGTGGCGGCCCGCATGATGGGGCACTCGGTGGCGATTCACAATCGTACCTACCACCGCTGGATTACCCACCGCGATCAGCGAGCAGCAGTGCAGACGGCTCTACAGCGAGGCCCCCGGCAGCCCCCCCTGTAACCGAGGCAAGTAGAGAAGATCAAGACTTGACGATATGCTAAGAAAAAGTCTAAGCGATTCTTTAACTCTAGGATTGGTTATCAGGCGGGTATAGCCGTAGAGGAATAGTGGTTAATTTTGTTGCTTGTAGTGAATCCACTCCGTCTGCTGACCCGTAACCAGCGCATAGAGCGTACGGGCAGACGCTAACTGGTTTGGCCTCAGTCTGGGTTAGCTCGGTTACTATATCTCAGCATCGGCAGCATCTACTGTTCTAGCTATGCCCCACCGATGAAAATTTTACTTGTTGAGGATGATCCCTCTACCCAAGAACTTTTAGCCTTCCACCTCACTGCGGCGCGCTACACCGTAGAACAGGCCGTTGACGGCATCATCGCCCAGGAGCTAGCCGCCCTGTGGAACTATGACCTGATCGTGCTGGATGTGAATATTCCTCGGCTAGACGGCATTAGCCTATGCCGTCACCTGCGGGGACAGAGGGTGTCTACCCCGATCTTGATGCTGACGGCCCAGGCGGGCGACGAGGATGTGATTACTGGGCTAGACGCCGGGGCCGATGACTATGTGACCAAGCCCTTTGAGGTCTCTCAGGTGCTGGCCCGCATTCGCGCTCTGCTGCGGCGGGGAGTGCGGGCTACGACCATACCGTCGCTGACGTGGGGGCAGCTGTGCCTCGACCCCACCCTGGCCCAGGTGACCTACAGCGGCCAGGTGGTGCCGTTAACCCCCAAGGAATACAGCCTGCTGGAGCTGTTTTTGCGCCATCCCCAGCGGGTGTTTAGCCGCAGCACCATTCTCGACCACCTGTGGACCATTGACGATTCGCCCACCGAAGGGGCGGTGACCAAC
This sequence comes from Leptolyngbya sp. CCNP1308, assembly GCF_034932455.1. Taxonomy (NCBI): domain Bacteria; kingdom Bacillati; phylum Cyanobacteriota; class Cyanophyceae; order Leptolyngbyales; family Leptolyngbyaceae; genus Leptolyngbya; species Leptolyngbya sp. CCNP1308. Next base: position 371,711 of record NZ_JAYGIH010000073.1, read on the forward strand.
CTGGTGAAGGACCTGCGCAACCGACTCAAACGCAGCGGCGTAATTGAAAACGTGATTCAGACGGTGTACGGGCTGGGCTATCGCCTTCGCGATCTGCCGCCGAGTCTGGTGGGGCTAGAGACCGCAACGACAGAGCATTCGAGCCCCAATGGCGCCCAGGGCGCTAACGGTAGTGCCCCGGTCGAGCGGCTAGAGCCGGCCTTGGCAACCACGCCAAAGAGTAACCCCCTAGAGGCGATCGCCGCCCGGTTTCAGGCCTCGATTCAGCAGCGGCTGGCGGTGGTAGAAGCGGCGGTGCGATCGCTCCAGGCGGGCGAACTGCCCTCCCAGCAGCGGGCCATTGCCCAGGATGAGGCCCACCGGCTGGCCGGGGGCCTGGGCACCTTTGGCTATGACGAAGGCTCAACCCACGCCCGCCAGATTGAGCAACTGCTGGGCGATCGCCCCCTGCAAACCACAGAAGTTAACCAGCTCTCGCGCCACCTGCTCGACCTCAAGCAGACCCTGGCCCTGGCCCCTAAGCCGCTGGAGCCCGCCCAGGCGATCGCGTCGCTGACTCGCCATTGGGGGGTGGCGCTGGCGGTGGAGCCCAAACTGCTCAATCAGCTCCAAATCGATGCGGCTAGCCACGGCTGGCACCTGGACGGGGCAGCCAGCCTGAGCGAGCTTCTACAGGCCCTGGCCCAGGGGCGGGCCGAGGCAGTGATCCTCACCCTAGACCAGAGCGCCCCCCTGGCCGAAAAATTAGCGCCCCTGCGAGAGGTCAAGCATCGGTTTCCCCAACTGCCGGTGCTGGTCTTGACCTGCCACGACAGTTTAGAAGAGCGGGTGCAGGTGGCTCGCCTCCAGGGCGATCGCTACCTGGTGGCACCGGCTACCCCCAACCAGATTTTTGACACCCTAGACCACCTCTTGCCCACGACCCAAGCGCCCGAGTCGCAGGTGATGGTGGTTGACAACGACCCCGTCACTCGGGGTGCCATCACCGAGCTGCTCACCCCCTGGGGGCTGCAGGTCACCGAGCTGGGCGACCCCAGCCAGTTTTGGGAGGTGCTGCGCCAGGCCCAGCCTGACCTGCTGCTGCTGGCGCTCGAAATGCCCACCTTTAGCGGCATTGACCTGTGTCAAGTCGTGCGCCAAGACTCGCGGTTTGGCAACCTGCCCATCTTGATGGTGGCAGCCCATCCCGACACGGTGACGGTGCGCCAGGTGTTTGAGATGGGGGCCGACGACCTAATTGGCAAGCCCATCGTGGGGCCAGAGCTGGTAACGCGGGTGCTGAGCCGCATTGAGCGATCGCGGCTGCGCCAGCAAATTGAGCAAATGCGCCACCGCCAAGCCCTCTACTGGGCGCAGCAAGACACCACCGACCCCCTCACCCAGGTGGCCAACAGCCTGCACTTCGATGCCTTTTTGCAGCAGCAGTGGGAGCGCCACTGTCAAGACCAGGCCCCGATCTCGCTGATCCTATGCAGCCCTGACAGCCTGCGCACCTACTATCAAATCTACGGCCAGCAGGCGGGCGATGCGGCCCTGCGCCGCATCGCCCGCACCCTACACCGCACCATCAATCCCAACATTGACCTGGTGGCCCGCTGTGGCGACGATGAATTTGCCATTGTGCTGCCCAACACCAACCTGGACGGGGCCCTGCGAGTGGTCTCGCGCCTGCAGCAGGCCGTGACCGATCTCAAAATTCCTCAGCCCACCCCCGCCGGGGGTGATTACATTACCCTCAGCTTGGGGATCGGCGGGACTACGCCCACGGGCAGCCTCTCCAGCGATCTGCTGCTAAAAACCGCCGACCAGGCTTTAAAGGACGCTAAAGTGCGCGGCGGCAATACGTTCTGCCTGTACCCAATGTGCTGAGTTAGCCCGATCTCGCCATGACGTTTTCTCTGCGCAATCTGCTCATCGTTCCGTTCTTGCTGCAGGTAATTGGCATTACAGGGCTGGTGGGCTATCTGTCGTACCGCAGCGGGCAGCGGGCGGTGCAAGATATCGCCCGTCAGATGATGACAGTAACGGGGCAGCGGGCTGAGGAAAACCTCAATGCCTATCTGCAAACCCCTCGCTTTGTGGCCCAGACCCATGTCTATCTACTGGAAACCGGGCAGATAGACAGCACCGACCTAACCGCTCTAGAAGGTCACTTGGTAGCCCAGCTGAACCTGTTCCCCGAGCTGACCGGCATGGCCATTGCCAACGAGGCCGGGGCGTTTCTGAACGTAGCTCGCCAGGCTGAACCGGGCGTGTTCTCCCTGCGGCAGCACAATGTCACCGTGGTCGATAACCGGCTCTACCGCTATCGGGTAAATGCCGCTAGCCAAACTAAAACGCTGCTGCCGCCCATTAGGCAGGGCTACGACCCCCACCGCGACCCGCCCGACAACCCGTGGTATGCAGCCGCCCAGGCTAGCCCTGAGGGGCTATGGCGGCTGGTGGTAAGCCTAGAGCGAGGGGACGATCGGCCCCGTCTGGTGATGGTGCGGTTTATGCCCTTCCAAACTCCCCAGGGTGACTTTGGCGGCGTCTTTAGCAGCGGCATTCTGCTAACGCAGCTGGGGGAGTTTTTGCAAAGTCTGATCCCGAGCGAGGAGGGGCAGCTTTTCTTAATTGAGCCCGACGGCAACCTGGTAGCCACCTCAACCGGGGATCTCCCTTTTGATCAGCAGCCCCGCGCCGATCCGGCACAGAATGTGGCGCTTCAGTCTCGCCGGCTGGCGGTGAGCCAAAGCCGCAATCCCCTCACCCGGGCGGTAGCGGCCAGCCTGATTGCCGACTACGGCAGCCTTGAGAATGTGCGATCGCCGCGTTTTTCTCACCTTCGCTTTGGTCAAAAGCAGTATTTTGTGCAGACTACGCCGCTGCAGGGCGACCTCAACTGGCTGCTGGTCACCGTGGTGCCCACCTCTGAGTTCATGGGCGACATCTACGCCAACACGGCCCGCACGGCCCTGCTCTGCGCCCTGGCACTAATCGGTTCGATCGGGCTGGGAATTTGGACGGCGGAATACATTACCAAGCCGATTTTGTCGCTGCAGCGAGCCACCCGGGCGTTGACCAACGGCCAGGCCGTTGTGCCCCCCACCCAGCCCAGCAATATTCAGGAAGTGGAGGCCCTGCGCGAGGGGTTTGACCGCATGGTGGGCCAGCTAGTGTCGTCGTTTCACGCCCTCAAAGACCGCGAAAATACCCTGGCCACCTTCTTAAACGGGGTGCCCTTGGCCCTGAGCGTCCATGACCAGACGGGGCAGATGCTGTTTCTCAACGCCAAGGGTAAAGAGCTGTTGGTCAACGGCATTACCGACGCCGATGCTGGGCGGCTGGCGGAAACCTACCGGCTCTATCGGGCCGGCAGCAACGAGCTGTACCCCACCGATGAACTGCCGGTGGTACGCGGGCTGCGTGGTGAGACGGCCTACACCGATGACATTGAGGTCGATACCGGCGATCGCCGCATTCCCCTAGAGGTGCACACCATTCCGGTGTTCAACAGCCTGGGGCAGGTGCTCTACAGCATCCATACATTTCAGGACATCACCGAGCGGCGGCAGGTAGAGCGGTTTCGGGTTGACTACCAGCGCGAGCTGGAGCATCAGATGGCGCAGCAAATGGCCTCCCTGGCGGCCAGTGAGGCCACCCAAAAGGCTTTGATCAATGCGATTCCTGACCTGCTGATGCGGCTGAGCCGAGAGGGTCGCCCGCTGGAGATCTACAACCCAGAGGCGGTCAACTGGCTGGGCGATGGCCCCCCAGGGCCGGTCTTTGACCATCGCAGCCGCCTCTACGAGAAGAGCGTGTACGAGAACCTGCCCGCCGCTATTGCCCAGGAGCGCCAGCGCTGCGTTGAGCTGGCCCTGGCCACGGGCACCATTCAGCGGCAGGAGTACGAGTTTGTCTCGGGCGGGCAGATGTGTTACGAGGAAGCGCGGATTATTCCGGTGACCCAGGATGAGGTGCTGGTGGTAGTGCGCGACATCAGCGATCGCTACCGCATCGATCGCCTCAAGGATGAATTTATCTCCATCATCAGCCACGAGCTGCGCACGCCCCTGACCGCCATTCGCGGAGCCCTGGGCATTTTAGAGTCGGGGGTGCTGCACAACCGGCCCCAGAAGACCCAGCAGATGCTGGGCATGGCCCTCAGCAACACCGAACGACTGATTCGACTGGTCAACGATATTCTCGATCTAGAGCGGTTGACCTCGGGCCGCATTGAGCTCAACCTAGAGCCCTGCCGCCTAGATGAGCTGATGGCGCTGGCGGTCAACGGGGTAGAGTCCATCGCCCTGGAAGCCAAGGTCACCCTTCAGGTCGCCGCTCCCGCCGCTACGATCAGGGCCGCCCCCGACGCGGTAGTGCAGACCCTCACCAACCTGCTGGGCAACGCCATTAAGTTTTCTGAAGCAGGGAGCAAAATTTGGCTGGCGGCAGAGCTGGTTTCTCACCCCAGGACTAAGGCTGACCTCAGTGCCCCCCCGGTAGCTCTGCCCGCTTGGGTGCAGATCTCAGTCAAAGATCAGGGGCGGGGCATTCCGGCGGAGCGCCTGGAGATAATTTTTGAGCGTTTTCAGCAAGTGGATGTGTCAGATTCGCGCCAGCGGGGGGGCACTGGCCTGGGGCTCGCGATCTGCAAACAGATTGTGGAACAGCACGGCGGGGAAATCTGGGTAGAGAGCCAGGTGGGCCGGGGCAGTACATTTTTCTTTACGCTGCCGCTGAGGGAGCCATGAGCAAACGCATTTTAGTCATCGACGACGAACTGGACATTCGCGAGGTGGTCTGCCTGTCGTTGGAGGAGTTTGGCGGCTGGCAAACCGCCAGTGCCGGATCGGGGCGGGAGGGCATTCACAAGGCCTCAGCCGCCCCCTGGGACGCGATCCTGCTGGATGTCTCAATGCCCGACATGGACGGCTTTGCGGTCTACGCTCAGCTCCAGGCCAATCATAAAACCCAGGCGATCCCGGTCATTTTGCTCACGGCTAAGGTGCTGACCAGCGATCGCGATCGCTTCTGCACCCTAGGCGTAGCTGGAATAATTGCCAAACCCTTTAACCCTGTAACGGTGTGGCAGCAGGTGGCCCAGATCTTAGACTGGGCCACCTGACCGTACAGTTCAGGGCCGCATTGAGGAGGCGAAGGGATATTCGCCGACATTCGGTCAAGAGCAGCGACCGTTGGCCCCTAGGCTGGGGTAATCATCAGTACCAGGGCTTTTTTGTCGAGGGCCTGGACTTTACCGGCATCGCCGATATCCTTCACGATTCTGTCGAGCAGCTCTCCAGCGCGATCGCGGTGCTGGTGCTCACGCCCCCGCAGGCGCACCAAAAACTTAACCGAGTCTCCCTTCGACAGCCACTCGACCGAGCGCCGAATGCGGAGCTGGTAGTCAGACTCACCCACGTTGGGGCGCAGCTTGACCTCTTTCAAAGACGGCTTAGAGCTTTGCTTCTGCCGCTTACTCTGCTGGTACTGAAGCTTGCCGTAGTCCAAAATTTTGGCCACAGGGGCATCTTTGCCGTTAGAAACCACCACCAGGTCAAGTCCTGCATCCTCGGCGATTGTAAGCGCCTCGCGAGTTTCCATAAGACCCCGGTTTTGGTTCTCTTGGTCGATCAAGAACACCTGAGGTGAGCGAATTTGCCGGTTTACCAGTTGCGTCTTAGAAATAAGTCGTTCCTCTCAAAATTCGACAGCTGGCCGGGGCGATGGCTAAGGACAGACGTGACCTCAGGGCTGCTTGGCCTAGCAACCATACACCTAGAAGGGTATTGTCCATCAGAATAACAATAGAATAGCCTAGCTTTTGAAGCGGTGTTGTGTTGAAATATCCGGTCTTAACAAAACAGTAAATGTCCGGTTGAGTCAGGGTTTGACCCCGCTACTCTGGGCCTTACCGCAGAGTTCCAGCAGAATCCACAGAGGAGGCCCATGGCCGTATATTTTGCCACCGTCGCCCGTGGGCTAGAGGCCCTAGCGGCCACTGAGCTAGAAGATTTGGGGGCTCAGCAGGTCGAGCCGGGGTTTTGCGGGGTGGCCTTTGAGGGCGACCTGGCCCTGCTGTACCGAGTCAACCTCTGGTCGCGGCTGGTCTTTCGGGTCTTGGTCAAGCTGGCCGACTGCCCCTGCCGCGATGCCGAAGATCTCTACCAGGGCATTCAGAGCATCGACTGGCGGCCCTACCTAACCCCTGACCTCACCTTTGCCGTCGATGCCACCGGCAAAAACCGCAGCCTCAACCACAGCCACTTCACCGCCCTGCAGGTGAAAAATGCCGTGGTCGATCAGCAGCGGCAGCACTGGGGCGATCGCTCTACCATCGACACTCAGCACCCCGAGGTGCGGCTCAATGTCCACATTCAAGACGACATGGCCACCGTTAGCCTCGACAGCTCGGGCAGCAGCCTGCACCGCCGTGGCTATCGCCCTGCGGTGGGGGCCGCCCCGCTCAAAGAATCCCTGGCGGCGGCGCTGGTGAAGCTGACGGACTGGCCCGGCGACGTGCCGCTGCTCGACCCCCTCTGTGGATCGGGTACGCTGCCCCTGGAGGCCACCATGGCGGCGCTCAACATTGCCCCAGGGATTTTTCGCGAAGAGTTTGGCTTTCAGACCTGGCCCGACTTTGATGGCGACCTGTGGGATGGCCTGTGGCAGGAGGCAGAATCAGCGCGCAAAGCCGATTTGGGCACCTGGGTGGGGGGGTGCGATCGCGACCCCGACATCATTCACCAGGCCCACCTCAATGCCCAGCGCTGCGACCTGGCCGAGCAGATTAACTTTTGGGCCGCTGACCTGGCTGACCTAGAGGCTCCCGCCGACAGCGGCTTTTTGCTGTGTAACCCGCCCTACGGCGAGCGGCTGGGGGCCGACGCCGATTTAGGAGCCTTCTACAAACTGCTGGGGAACGTGCTGAAGCAGCGCTTCAAGGGCTGGACGGCCTTCGTGCTCAGCGGCAACAAAGCTCTGTCGCAACACATAGGGCTCAAGTCGGCTCAGCGGGTGGCCGTCTACAACGGCACGATCCCCTGCCAGTGGCTCAAGTACGAACTGTACTGAGCCACTGACAGCGAAAAGATGGAGCGATCGCCTCCTAAGACAGCACCCTAGCCAGCAGGTAAAGCATAATAGCGCTGCTCAATGAGGACGCCACCAGCCGAACGCCGTTGTAGCGAATTAATCTGCGCAGGCCAGTGCTATCTGAATAGCCCTGGCGATCGAGTCGGCTATGCACGGGCACGGCAAAAATGAGGCTAATGGCCATAATTGAGGCATTAAGCCCCAGCAGCACCAAGACCCAGCCCAGAGGCACCATGGCTGGACGCATAAAAACCAGCAGCAAAGTACTCACCATCAGCAGGCTATAGGGCATGTAAATGCTGAACGGCAGCCGCCGCTCATACTCTTGGTGAAAGGGCACAAATTCCCCCGGCCCCACCCAGCCAAACAGGGGATAGGACGAAACTTGGGTATACCAATGCAGCGCATTATTAAAAAATGTTGCGAAAACTGCCACGACAAAAACTGTCAATTCCGTGTTCATGATCCTTGAAATCCTTAGGAATAGTGAGCAAAAGAAACTGCCAGTCGAGGCTGTCGAGCGAGTAGACGCTGCTACTGCCCCATGCCCCAACTGTTTGACTGATTCGATAGCGTTCCGAAACTTAATGCGCTGGCAATGCGGCTTTAGAGCGGGCGAGTGGCAATGCGCCGCAGCAGTTCATTGAGAGTATGCTGCTCTGACGGCGTTAGGGCCGAGAAAAATTCGTCTGCCGCAGCTATGGAAGCCTGCTCTGCGGCCTGCAATCGATCGCGGCCAGCCTCTAAAAGATGAATGTTATAGGCGCGGCGATCGCTCGGATGAGGCCGCCGTTCCACTAGCCCCTGAGCCTCTAGGTTGTTTAGCAGCGTCACCATCGTGGCTTTATCAACCCGCAGCTTGTCGCCTAAGCGCGCTTGACGAGTTGGGCCTTCACCAGATATCACCTGAAGAATGCCTACCTGGAGCGGGCTCAACCCCAGCGGAGCTATGGCACGGGCATAGTACTGAGCACCGAGGTCGCTAACCCAGTGGAGGACAAAACCTGTCCAATGCCCCAAACATTCTGGCAATGGCTCCCAATTCAGGGGAGATTCTATAAAGGCAGATTGAGAGCTAGACCCAACATCTAGCTCACCGCTCGCCTGAGCCGTTGGTGAAGAATCCGAAGCGTTTTCCATGACAAAATTTGCTTGTTGAATAAACGTTAGCACAAAAAACGTTTATTCAACAAACAAACTCCTGGCAGCTAAGCTCTGGATGAAGTCAGCCCGTAACAAGCTCTGGTGTCTACGAGCCATCGACGACCGCTGTGCGAGGCGCAGCTTGCCCCCTGGCGCTTAGCTCATCCAACGTGTGGCCCAGCTTGTCGGCAATGCCTTCGATCCAGGCTTCGTCTTGGCGGGTGTAGCTGCGGGGGGCATTGGCCGCCAAGATCAGCGCCCCACCCTGGCCCATAGGCTGGCAGATCACGCCCTGGGTATTTTCGGGCAGATAATCAAATTCCACCCGGCCTGGGTAGATCTTGAGATTCACCAAATACACCGCTTTGCCAGTCTCTAGCACCCGCTTCAAAATTGGGCCGGGAGTGACTTCGGCTTTAGGGGCTAAGATGCCGCGTCGCAGCAGGGTTTTGCCCTGGCGGAAGGCGACGACGGATCGCGTGACGGTGTTGGTGAGCAGCAGGTGAGAAGCCCAGGCCAGTTCGGTTTTGGCGGCATCGGTTAGAGCCTCATCTAGCTCCAACCCCTCTTCGCCAATCAGGGCGACAGCTTCAGGTAGAGTGGGCTGTACCCGCTGCCACAGCAGGCCAGTCAAAATCAGCAGGGCGCTGAGAATCACCCCCATCACATCCGATCGCGCCTGGGATTCAGTCAGGGCAGGGGTCAGCACTCGATTGAGCAGCAGCAGAGTACCGCCCAAGCCGCCAGCTACCAGCGGCAACAGCCGCAGCACTCGGTTGGGGTCATTTTGCGCCATTGATAAACCTGTCCCCTGGGGATGCCTTTTCCTTAATTTTAAGGGGGTTTAGACTTCTAGTGGTGGACGAGAACAGCAGGGTGCAGAGAACTGAATCCCCTGCACCCTGCTGACGGCATGGGCTAGTTATTGCAGCCGCAGCCGGGATGGCCGCAGCCTGCAGACCCTTCAGGGTGGCCATCGGCGCAGGCGTCACTGCAAAAATATTGGCCCTCTTTTTCTAAGGCCTGGCTGGTGTCAACAACGCAGAGACAAGAGTCGCAGGCGCATTTCATCTGGGTAACGGTGGTCATGGCAAGTTTCCTCTTGGGCTAGGTGAACTAAACTGATGTTCAAATACCTGAACACCTGTTCATGGATCAACCATAACATATGAACAAGTGTTCATGGGTTAAATGGTTGCTATTGCTCGCTGTGATGTTTGGGATAGGTCCTTAAATCATGGCTATTCTTCAGAAGCGACTGGTATGGCTGGCGATCGACTATCTATTGATGACCTCCCCTGCAACCACGCTGGCCCGTCGCCCGTGGCAGAAATTTTGAGTGTAGAAAAGGCCCAGCGCATGGCCGAGTTTTTTGGCGTGCTGGGCGATCCCAACCGCTGGCGCATTCTGTCGGCTTTGGCCCTAAGCGAAATGCGGGTGGGGGAACTGGCCGCCGCCGTGGCCATGAGCGAGTCAGCGGTGTCGCATCAGCTGCGGATTTTACGCGCGGCACGCCTGGTCAGCTACCGCAAGCAGGGCCGCAACGTGATCTACTGCCTTAAGGACGATCACGTCTTCAATCTTTACCGGGAAGCATCGGATCACTTAGATGAGCCGCCGGAGGAGTAGATGGGTGAATGGTGGACAGATAGGTGACCTGTTTTTAAAACTTTGAACCCCAAATTCTGAACCCGAAACCCTCCCCACGGAAACGGTAGACTGAGGTATTGCCGGGTTGTCGTACTGCTATGACCATTTCTCCCCTTGCCCAGAATGCTGCCACTCAGCCGCTGCTGGCGATCGCCCAGGCCACTCGCCAGGCGGCTCAAACCCTAGCCAGCCTGTCTGCTGAGGCCAAAAATCGCGCTATTGAGGCCGTGGCTACAGCCCTGGAGGCCAATGCCGATCGCATCGTGGCGGCCAACCAGGCAGACTGCGAAGCCGCCCTGGCCGACAACCTGGCTAAGCCGCTGTACGGGCGGCTCAAGCTAGACGGGGTGAAGCTGGCGGGGGCGATCGCTGGCGTGCGCGACGTGGCCCGCCTGAGCGACCCGGTGGGGACGGTACAAATTCATCGCGAGCTAGACGAGGGACTGGTGCTCAAGCGGCTGACGGTGCCCCTAGGGGTGCTGGGGGTAATCTTTGAGTCGCGCCCCGATGCGGTGATGCAAATTTCGGCCCTGGCGATTAAGTCGGGCAACGGGGTAATTCTCAAAGGGGGCAAAGAGGCGGTGCGATCGTGCACGGCCCTGGTGGAGGCCATTAAGCAGGGGCTTGAGCATGCTGACATAGACCCAGCGGCGGTGCAGTTGCTCACCACTCGGGAAGAAACTCGCGCCCTGCTAGATCTGGAGGGCTATGTAGATTTGATTATTCCACGCGGTTCCAACGCGTTTGTGCGGTTTGTGCAAGAGAATACGCGCATTCCGGTGCTGGGCCATGCCGATGGCATCTGCCATCTGTACATTGACAGCGAGGCCGATGTAGAGCAGGCGATCGCGATCGCCCTCGATGCCAAAACGGCCTATCCCTCGGCCTGCAATGCGATCGAAACCCTGCTGATTCACCAAGACATTGCCGCTCAGGGCTTGCCAATGCTGGCGACGGCGCTGCGGGCGGCCCAAGTGGATCTGCGAGGCGATCGGCAGGCGCGGCAAATTGTGCCCGATTTAATTCCCGCTACAGAGGAAGACTGGGCAACGGAGTACAGCGATCTGATTTTGGCGATCAAAGTTGTGGATTCGGTCGAGGAGGCGATCGCCCACATCAACACCTATGGGTCGCGTCATACGGAGGCGATCGCCACCCGCAACCCCGCCACCGCCGCCCACTTTATGGATCGCGTCGATGCCGCCGGGGTCTACCACAACTGCTCGACCCGCTTTGCCGATGGCTTTCGCTACGGCTTTGGGGCCGAGGTCGGCATTAGCACCCAAAAGATGCCCCCTCGCGGCCCGGTGGGGTTAGAGGGGTTAGTGACTTACAAGTATCAGCTAGTCGGCGCTGGTCACGTTTCTACCACCTACAGCGGCAGCGACGCCAAACCCTTCACCCACCGCGATCTGGCCTAATTGACGCTCCACAGAGTCAGGGAATACTTTCTAGCGGCGACGGTGGGAGAGCCTAAGGCCACTAATTTCCCAACGCCTCGTCCAGCACCTGGCGGGCTAATTCTGCCTGGGCTCTGGCTTCTTTGAACCGCAGGTTGCTCTGGGCAAACGACTTTAAGATCTTGAAGCCATCCTTCAGTTCGGTGAGCTGAGCTTCGGTCATCGGGTCATCGGTAAACAGCAGATCCACCAGGTCACGTACCTGGTGGGCCTCATCGCGGGAGGACTGCACCTTGACCTTGAGCGTAGCCAGCTGGTTCAAAACCTGAATGGCCTCTACGACGGCGTCTTCTTGCTGCTGCACGGATTCTGAGGAGGTAGGGGGCTGCACTTCTACGAGTTGCTCAACGCTGAAGCCATCGGCCAGGACGGTAGGCAATTCGCCATCGTCAAGCATGGCCATGAGCTGATCCATCGCCTTATCGCGAGCTTTGCGAGAGTCTTTACCCGATACCGTCAAAACGACATCTGGGCTTTGGGCCAGGGTGTATTGAACCATTATCGTAGGTCGCATGTACTATACCAGTATACGCGACCTGGCCATGGAACAGACAATTTATTCTTCCATGCCCCCCTGCACTACCGCCCGCAGCCGTTCGTGCAGCTCTGATCTATCGCGGCGGGGCACAAAGGGCTGAATCATGTCGGCCTGGTGCCAGAGGGAAGAGGCCTCGGCGGGCAGCGGGCGAAAATTGGGGATGCCGGGGATGCTGGCAGGGGCGATCGCTGGTTCATCTGAGGCTTCAAGATCTGGTTGACTGGGTTCAGATCCTGCTGTGTTCGCCTCTGGTGGCGAATCGGTTGCAGCGGCGCCGGGGAGCACTGAGCTATAGGGTTCAGAAGGCCCGAGGGATGCGTCAACCTGCGGCGGTTGATCAGCCCCCGACCCCAGGCTGGTCGGTGCGATCGCCGGCAGCGCCCGGCGAATAGATGAAGGCTCTGCGCCATCTCCGTAGCCAGTGGGGCAAAGCAGCGATTGGCCTAAGATAATAGATTCAAACTCGCGGTTGAAGTGGCGAATGGGCTGCCCCCGTCGCTGCCACAGCTTGAGAATTTGGTCGATAGAAATAACTTTATAGCGCCCCTGATACAGGGCTTCGGTAATAGCGTGGCTAACCCAAACCGCACCAAAATCTTCTAGCCAGCCGACAATCATGGCTTCGGTCGGGTAATCTTCGGCATCGAAGCTGTAGCTGGTGAGCAACTGATGAATGGGCTCAACATCTGGAATGTTGTTGGGGTGAGTCATAGTGGTTTGCCTACGCGTTAACCCACATCGGTCAGATCGCTGGAGTAGTCATGCTTCTTCAGCTTAATCTTAAGCCAGGGCAAAGACTACCATCGTAAGGTTTATTACCGTTCGCAGGGCCAGGGGCTACTGCACTATCACATCGCTGGGGGTATCGGGGGGAGAATCGAAAGGAGCGGTGCGCCCCTCCCAGTCAAAGCCGCTGATGCGAAATCCTAAAAATCCGGTCTCTTGGGTGGGGCTGTAGGTCAGCAGCAGACCATAGGCTCGACGACGGTATTCAAAAATTAGATTGCTGTCGATGATGCGGCCGCTATCGACGTTGAGAGAGGTCTGAAAACCGGCTAAAAAAGGGCCATAAAGTTGTTGAATAATGCCCCCAGACAGCACGTTTTGGTCCACTGTTCGATCAAACAGAAAGGGAGAGGTATCGCCGCCAATCAGGGTGCGGCTAAAGCCAATATTGAACTGGGTATAGTCGAAGGTTCTGCGCCGCAGGCGACCCAGCTGACCCGCCAAAACGACTCTGGTTTCCAATGTCTCCTGAAGGTCATTGCTGGTGTAGTAGGTGGCTCCGCCCCGCAGCCCGACCCCCAGCACCAGGTTGGGCACCAGCGGTCGGGGAGAATATCGCAGCCCCTCGGTGGGAGTCGCCGGTAGCGGTTGCCCCTGCCACAGCAAGAAGTTGCGCGTGAAGTTGGCGCTGCTCTGAAAGCGAAACAGGCTGGTCAGGCCGATGCCTTCCCCAGGGTCTAGAAGATCGGCTCGATCGGTGTTGGCGGTAACGTACTGCCCAGAGACCTGATAGGTGAGGTCAATGCCGCTGTTACCTAGGGCTATGACCGGCGACTCCAGCAGAGCACCGATGGTATTTTGTACATCCTGAAACCCTAGGGAGCCGTTGAAGAGGCGATCGCGGTAGCTGTACTCCAGGTTGAGGCGGTGGGTGCCAAGCAATTGCCGGGCCCGAAAGCTGGCCCGCAGCCGCTCGCTGAAGTTAGCCAAGTCAAACCCCGCTAGGCTCAGGGCACCTGTGATCTGGGTGCGTGGCCCCACCGGCCCATCCACCCGGGCGGCCAGACCAAAGTTGGCGGGGTCAGCAATGTTGTAGTTGGAGTCGCCCAGCCAGCGAGAGACAAAAAACTGAGGCGCAATGGTAAGGTTCAGAGGCCCCGCTATATTCAGCGGAATAGGCGCTTCGACATACAGCCCGCCGCGATCGCGGCCATCAATACCAATGCCCGTCGGCAGCGGATTTAGGGCTTCCGCAGGCAGCTGCCCCCGGGTGAGGATAAAGCGATTTCTAAACAGCGGAATTGAGAGACCCTGGTTGAATACCAGGCGAGGGTTCTCAAAGACCAGCTCTTCCTCGACCTCGTTGAGCGGGGTGAGCCGCACGCTATTGGCCCTAAACTCCAGCTCAGGGGGCGAGAAGGGATCGTTCGTCAGCCGCACCTGCTCGGCGTACCAACCATCGGCATCAAAGGACAATTGCCCGGCCTCAAACCGCAGTCGCTCAATGGTGCCCTGCTCCGTCCCCACTAGCAACCGAGAATCACCCGTGGCCAGGCCAATGCCGCCGGGGCTGGTAGCCTGGGAAATGGATGGCTGACTTTGCAGACGATAGTCAAGGGGCAGATTGGCTCCCTGCCCTAGACCAGCCGAATCTGTGGAAAAGTCGTCTTCTAGGGTTGACACCTCTAGCTCGCCTCGGCTTTCGGTGATGGTACCGGCACCCTGCAACAGGTTATAGGTGGCGGTTTCGCCTTCAATAATTTGGTTGTTGCGGTTAAAAAAAACGTTGCCCTCGGCTCGCAGATGGCGATTGACCAAGTTGGCCCAGAGGCGATCGGCGGCCAGCTGACCGGTGCCAAACTGCACCAGTACATCGCCGGTAGCGGTCACAATCTGGCGAAGGGGTTCAAACTCTTGGCGATCGGCCCGCAGCAAAATAGAGCCCACCCCTGCGGCGGGCAGTTCTGTCTCGCCGGGCACATCGGTGTCTTCCAGTTCAGAGCTAGCAGGTTCGGAGTTTTCTGGCTGAGGGTTGGCAAACTCACCGCTTTCAGGCTCAGCTGGCGCAGGGTCAAGCGGTTGCGAATCTACGTCAACCGTCCCCTCACGGCCCTCGGTAGGCGACTCAGCGGGGTCTAGAGGTATTGTGGCGGGTTCGGCCACTAGAGGCTCGGAGCCATCATCGGTGGCTAAAAGCAGCGGCGAGAGCTGGCTCACCCCACGCCAAGATACGGCCCCAGCTGCGGCACTGTCAGCTGGGGCGATTGACCCAAGGCCAGGCTCCGCCAACGCCATTGTCTGCCCCCCTAGCCCTGGCTGGGAGGCCGCTACCGCTGAAACCAGCACGATGTCGGCTGATTGTGGGGGCGAGGGCACAGCGGGCAATATAAGCGGCAGAGGCATGGGCTGGCATCACCAACGCAAAAACAAAGCCCGACAAGCGGGCTTAAGCAGGCCATTGTCACCAGACCACAAAGTCTTGATAGGCAGACCTAGGGCACAGACTGGCGGCCCATAATGGTACCGCCAATTCTCAGACTACTTTTAGCGGTGGAGGTTCCAACGGGTGATTGAGATGGGCAAGCCCCGAAGCAACCTCCTGGGCTTGCCATCAGGTAGATATCAACCTGCCACCAGGGCCGAGCCTAGTCTATATCTTGGCGACCGGGGTTGCGAGAGGGGTCGCCGCTCAAAAAGCCAAATATGAATAGCGAAACAAAGAAGGCGACTACGAGGTAAACCACAATCTTGAGGGTGAGCATGAGTTTAGATCTCCAAACCGGTAGCAGAGTGGGCCCAAGACCTGCCCCAAACAGCAGCCACATTCCAGTGACGGAAACGGCCCCGGTGCAGGACTAAGCTGGGTCTATCATATCGCCAAACGTTCGCCTATCCGACGGCTTTGCTTAATCTACCAGAGCGATCGCAGCCAGGCCCACGCCATTCGCAGCCAGGTTTCAAGCACGTAGAGCACCCAGTCTAACCCCCGCAGCACGGCGACCAGAGGCGGGTCAACGTAGTTGACCTGGGTGACTTTGACATCTAAAGCCTCGAGGGAAGCGAGCTGCTGCGGCCCAGCCCCCTGGGGGGGGGTAGCGCTAAGGGGCAGATCGGAGGGGACGGATTCAAGAGGCCGTGATCCGCGACTTGGGACGTTGGCGGAGCCTGGCCTTTGGTCAATCGCACCCCCATAACCATTTTGGGTCTCTAGAGCAGAGTGATGAGGCCCTCTAGCGGCTACGGCCACCGCTACAGATGTCGCTACCGCCAGCTCAACCGATGTCGTCGCTGGCAGAATTCTCAATGCAGGTCGCCCCCAGAAACGAGGCGGATGGTGATCGTGGAGGTTTTCAGACTCTAGGGCACCAAAGGCCTCGAGTTGAGGCCTTTGGTGCCCAATGGCGCGATGCGTGGTGCGTCTGTGGAGGGCGATCGCAGCGGTCATCGCCGGCTGGCTGGCTTCGCCAAATAAGTTAGTGGCCGCTGCCAGGGGGCTAGTTTGCAGCCACCGCAGGGCAGCGGGCACCCATCTCAGGGGGGGCAGCACCGCCGGATTGGTCTGAGGAAGGGGCAATCCGGGCTGCTGGAGCTGGGAATCTAGGGCGTAGCGGCGGCGCACTCGAGCGTATTCTGCCAGCATCAGCACTAGGGCTTGCGACAGCCGCTGCTGCTGATCCTCAGTTAGCCCAGCAAAAATTCCGTTGTCAACGGTCACTAGCACTAGCTGCCGAGTCGTTAAGTCTGAGGCAATACCGCGAATGGGTTCATTGACAGGCACTAGATGCCACTGTCCGCGGGTTAGCACAGCGCCAGCCTTCGACTGCTTGAGCCATGGCCCATGGACGTTGACCAGCTGTGGCCCGTCAGACCGCACTATTTGCCCGTGATCTACCGGCGGTTGAATGACTGACAGCAAGGCGCGAATCGGCGTGTCTACTGCTACCAGTTCTGGAGGGAGTGCCCCGGTGAGTCTAGCCCAAACCGGCTGCCACGGACGGGTGGCTTGCAGCCGCCGAGAGCCCATTCTCAGCCCCTGCACCGCTGCATAGAGGGGGTAAGCAGCCACTTGCAGTCCCCAAACCGCCGCCGTACGCCCCTGCCGCAGCCACTGCCCGGCGCTGCGGGCCACCTGCCGATATCCCGCCACCAGGCGACCTACGGTCTGGCTTTGAAACGAGCGCGACGAAGTCGCCATAACTCTGCCTACACTGAGGAGACTGCTTTTGATCATACCGGAGCTATGCCCCCCGCCACCGTTCTCCCTATACTGCCGCCGCAAATTTTAGCCCCCCTCGATCGCCTCCGTCATCTGAGCCAACTGGATGTGTTGGGTACCTGGCACCGCTGTCCTGAGGCTGGAGAGAGCCTGGATGTTCCCTTTGGCAGTGCCTGGAAAACCTGGCCGCTAGCAACGCTAAACGATCGCCACCATATCGCCTGGCCCCAGGACAAAGTGCCCCTATGGCTGCACCAGCGATTTACCTGGCCCGCCGACCTCAACGGCTATCCCCTAAAGGGGCTAACGGCACGGCTGGCCCTGCGCTGGTGGGCCGACCAGGCCGATATTTTCGTCAATGGCGAACTGGTGCAAACGGGAGATATTTTCGACTGCTGGACACGGATTGTGTTGACGGACTGCGTTGTGCCGGGAGAATCGGTGGATGTCTCCCTGAAACTGCTGAGCCCAGGGCACGACGAAGGAGCACTGGTGCAGGCGGAACTGGTGTTTGAAGCCATAGAGGGCGACTGCCCTGAACCCAGCTTTGTGGCCGACGAACTGGCGGTGCTGGCCACCTATCTGGCCCAGTTCGAGGCTGAGAAACTTGATATTCTCGCTGGGGCTCTCGGGGGGATTGACTGGAATGGAGTGGGCGATCGCCCCCACTTCCACACCTCCCTTCTGCTCGTGCGGGATGCCCTGAAACATTTTTCTCCCTGGCTCAAACAGCGCACCCTCCACTGCCTGGGCCACGCCCATTTAGATTTAGCCTGGCTCTGGCCCGTGCCCGAGACCTGGAAAGTTGCCGAGAATACGTTTCGCTCGGTGCTGGCCCTGCAACAAGACTTTCCTGAATTGACCTTTACCCACTCCTCCCCAGCGCTGTTTGCCTGGCTAGAGCAGCACCGCCCTGAGCTATTTGCCACCATTCAGCAGCAGGTGAAAGCGGGGCGCTGGGCGATTGATGCAGGGCTGTGGGTTGAGCCTGATCTGAACTTGCCGGGGGGAGAGGCGATCGCCCGACAGATTCTCTACGGCCAGCGCTACTGTGCCGAGAAGTTTGGCGGGGTGAGCGCGATCGCCTGGCTGCCCGACACCTTTGGCTTTTGCTGGCAACTGCCCCAGTTGCTCAGCCAGGGCGACATTCGCTACTTTGCCACCCAAAAACTGCGCTGGAATGACACCAACCCTTTTCCCCACGACCTCTTCCGCTGGCAGGGGCTAGACGGCACCGAGATTACAGGCGTCACCCTGCCCCCCATCGGCACCGACATCACCCCCGTCGATATGGCCCAGTACGCCTGCCAATGGGAAGCCAACACGGGGTTTGTCGAGGCCCTCTGGCTCCCCGGCGTTGGCGACCACGGCGGCGGCCCCACCCGCGACATGCTGCTCAAAGCCCAGCGCTGGGCCGATTCCCCCTTCTTTCCCACCCTCACCTGGGGCCACGCCGCCTCCCTCTTTGACAAGCTCACTGCCCCGTTGTCTTCAATTCAAAATTCAAAATCCAAAATCCAAAATTCTCCCAATCCCACCCCCTCACTCCCCCACCCCCCCACTCCCCGCCTCCCCCCCTGGCACGACGAACTCTACCTCGAACTCCACCGGGGCTGCTACACCACCCACGGCGACCAAAAGCAGTACAACCGTCGCTGCGAAGACCTGCTGTTTCAGGCGGAACTGTTCGCCTCCATCGCCGCGATCTACGGGCTTCAGCCCTATCCTGCCGCCGAGCTAGAAACTGCCTGGAAGCAGGTGCTGTTTAACCAGTTCCACGATATTTTGCCGGGGTCGTCTATCCCTGAAGTATTTGAGCAGGCGAATGCAGAATGGCAAGCGGCTTTGGAGATGGGCGATCGCATTCTGCAAACCTCTCTCCAGTCTCTTGCTGAGCATTGTCCCATCCCTTCGCCTCGGCATCCTGACGCTGTGCCCGTGGTGCTGTTTAACCCGCTGAACTGGGCGCGCAGCGAAGTGGTGGCGATCGCGCTGCCTTCTGCCTTAGCTCAAACGTCCTGGCAAGCGCAGGATGCCGAGGGCCAAACGCTACTCACCCAGCCTGAACAGACTGACTCTCCTTCGCTCTTGGTCTACGTTCCCGCTATTCCCTCTGTGGGCTATCGCCTGATCTGGCTAATTCCTGCTGAGACGGCCCCACGCAATCCAGCCCCCGCCGAGTGGATTTTAGGGAATGCCCACCTGCAAGCCACCATCGACCCAGCCACGGGCGGCATCGCCAGTCTGCTCCAAAAAGCCACCGGCACCGAAACCTTCCACGGCTGTGGAAACCAGCTCCAGGCCTTCAAAGACGAGGGCCAGTATTGGGACGCGTGGAATATTGCCCCTGATTACCAAGACCATCCCCTAGATGCGTTTGTGCTCAAAAGTATGAGCTGGATTGAGTACGGCCCCGTGCGGCAGACCCTCCGGGTAGTCCATCGCTTCAATCAGTCCACCATCATCCAAGACTACCGTTTGGAGGTAAATTCCCCCGTGCTTGTGGTTCACACCGAGGTCGATTGGCAGGAAACCCAGGTAGTGCTGAAGGCGGCGTTTCCGCTGATGGTGTCGGCCGCTGAGGCGACCTACGAAATTCCCTTTGGGGCGATCGCCCGCTCGACCACTCCCGCCACGCCCCAAGACCAGGCCAAGTGGGAAGTGCCCGCCCTGCGCTGGGCTGACCTCAGCGATGGGGAACGCGGCGTGAGCATTCTCACCAATTACAAACACGGGTTTGATGCCACATCCAATCAGCTGCGGCTGACGCTGCTCAAGGCTCCGGTGTGGCCAGATCCGGGGTGCGATCGCGGCCACCAAACCTTCAGCTACGCCATTTATCCCCATGCCCACAGCTGGCAGCACGCCAAAACTGTGCAGGCCGCACGCAACTTCAACCTACCGATTCAGCCCTGTGTGGTGTCATCCTCTGCCTTGGCTGTGGACGCTGAGTCCTCCGCCAGCTTCCTCGATTTAGGAGACACTGCGTTTGTGCTATCCACCTTCAAACAGGCAGAAGGAGCGGCAGATCAATACATTCTGCGCGGCTATGAAAGCACAGGTCTAGAGACGTCTCTAGCGATTCAGGGAGCTATTTTAATCAAGGTGACGGGACAAGTAAATTTGCTAGAAGAACCCTATGAAGCGAAGGGATGGCATGAGGTAGCTCCCTGGCAGATTGTCAGTCTGGCGTTGTCCGTTAGCCCAGCTCGATAAGCTACCCAAAAAGTTTTTGCAGGTTGCTCCCTAGCCATTGCCCGGAGCTATCCCAGTCACCAAAGCGCTGATCGCCGGGGTGATAGCTTGCAGAACGGGCGACAAAATCACTACCGAGGCTGCCGCGATCACAATAGTAGTCGCTAGGCGCATCACCTGATCTGAGGCATTTTGATAGGTATCAAACTTAAAGTTAAGCTTTTCAACATCGGTTTCTACTCTGCCGATATCAGTCTTCACGTTGCTGATATCAGTCTTCACGTTACCGATGTCGGTCTCTACTCGGTCGAGTCGCTGGTTGATCTGCCGCAGCTCTGACAAAATCTGCTGCTGAAATCCATCGGGTGTTTCGCTGGCCTGCATCACCTGATCCAGTGGGTGGATAGTTCTATCATACCTAAGGCTTTACGGTACCAGGACAGTGCGCGGGATTAAGGTTTCCGCCCCAGGGTTGGTGCGTAGCTTACGGGCTTGGGCCAGCAGTTGCCAGGCCTGGGGTGACAGTGCGCCGGGGGCCAACAGAGAGAGTCCAGCCGCGACCTGGCGCTGGCGTAGGGCAACCAAGCCCCAGTGCAGGTGCAGGTATTGGCCAATGGCAGCAAGGGTGGGGATGCGATCGCGATACACCTCATTCACCCGCCCATAAATGCGTTCTTTGATAGTCAAATTCAGCGCCATACGGCGGCTGAGCGACATTTTTTGCTCGTAGCCCCCGGCCCAGATGGTGCGGTAGGCCAAGCACTCATTGACAAACAGCGCATCGCCAAAGTCGGCTAGCTTTACCCAGGCGTCGATATCGTCGTAGTTGGTGGTCATGGTCGTATCCCAGCCGCCTGCCTGCAAAAAAGCGTCACGGCGGGCCGCCACCTGGGCCGGGGTGCCAAAGGGCACCTGATCCATCAGCATGCCGTAGTGGATGGCGCTCTGGGGAATGAAGAACACCTGGCCGGGGCCAGTAGCGGGGGTGCGGCGAATTTCGGTGCCGTGCTCGTCAACCTGAATGGCCTGGCAGGAGCACAGGACGGCCTCGGGATGCTGGGCGATCGCCGCTGCCATCTTCTCAATGCAGTCGGGGGCTAGATAGTCGTCGTCGTCGAGAAACTTGACCCATTCCCCGCTGGCGGCAGCTACGCCATTGTTGACCGTGGCCGCATGGTTAAGGTTTTGGGGATTGCGGTGATAGACGACGCGATCGCCCAAACTGCGCACATACTCCTCAGTGCCGTCGGTGGAGGCATCGTCAGCGACAACGACTTCGCAGGGCACGGTTTGGTTGAGGCCGCAGGCGATCGCCCGCTTCAGCAGCTCCAGTCGGTTGTAGGTGGTAATCACCAGGCTAAATTTCATCGCTGCCTTCTCCAGGTCGACCTACAGGGCTAGCATTCCCTTGAAAGGCAACGACTGACCAAGGCTTACGACAGCTTCAGCACCGCCATAAAGGCTTCCTGGGGCACATCAACGGTACCAACAGCCTTCATGCGCTTCTTACCCTTGGCCTGTTTTTGCAGCAGCTTTTTCTTGCGCGAAATATCGCCGCCGTAGCACTTGGCCAGCACATCTTTGCGCAAGGCCGGAATACTCTCGCTGGCAATAATCCGGCTGCCGATCGCCGCCTGAATCGGGATCTTGAACTGGTGGCGAGGAATTAGCTCCTTCAGCTTTTCGACCAGAGCCTTGCCCACGTAGTAGGCCTTGTCGCGGTGGACGATAGAGGCCAGCGAATCCACCGGGTCGCCGTTGATCAGCACGTCGAGCCGCGACAGGTGGTTTTCTCGGTAGCCAATCAGGTGGTACTCCATGCTGGCGTAGCCCTTGCTGCGCGACTTCATCTGGTCAAAAAAGTCGGTGACGACCTCGGCCAGGGGCACTTCGTAGATCAGGGTGGTGCGGCCCTGGGCCAGGTACTTCATATCTTTGAACTCGCCCCGGCGAGTCTGGCACAGCTCCATCAGCGCCCCGACATATTCTTCGGGGGTGATCATGTCGAGCTGCACGTAGGGTTCTTCGATCTTTTCGCGGGCCTGGGGGTCGGGCAGGGTGCTGGGGTTGTCAATTTCGAGCACCTCACCCTGAATGGTGGTCACCCGGTAGATTACCGAGGGCGCGGTGGTAATCAGGTCGAGGTTATACTCGCGCTCTAGACGCTCCTGCACAATTTCCATGTGCAGCAGGCCCAAAAAGCCGCAGCGGAAGCCAAAGCCCATAGCGCTGGAGGTTTCGGGCTCGTACTGGAGGGCCGCATCACTGAGGCGCAGCTTTTCGAGGGCTTCGCGCAGTTCTTCAAACTGGTCAGACACCGTGGGGAACAGCCCGCAGAAGACCATCGGCTTGGCCTCGGCGTAGCCTGGCAAGGCCTCTGTCGCCGGGTTCTGCACCAGGGTGATGGTGTCACCCACCCGGGCATCTTCGACCGCTTTAATGGAGGCGGCAAAGTATCCTACTTCCCCCGCATGGAGCTGATCCACCTGAATCTGGGTGGGGGCCAGCACGCCCAGTTCATCAATTTCGTACTCTTTACCCGAGGCCATCAGCCGCACTTTGTCTTTGCGACGAATGCTGCCATCCATGACGCGGAAGTAGACAATCACGCCTCGGTAGCTGTCGTAGTAGCTGTCGAAAATCAGCGCCCGCAGGGGTTGATCGACGGTATCGGCGGGGGGCGGCACCAGATAGACGATGGATTCTAAAATTTCGTCAATGCCAATCCCTTGCTTGGCGGAGGCGAGAATGGCACCGCTACAGTCGAGGCCGATAATGTCTTCAATTTCCTGCTTGATGCGCTCGGGCTCGGCCCCAGGCAGGTCAATTTTGTTGAGAACGGGGATAATTTCGAGATCGTTTTCTAACGCCAAATAAACATTGGCCAGGGTTTGGGCTTCGACTCCTTGGGAGGCGTCGACTACCAGCAGTGCGCCTTCGCAGGCGATCAGAGAACGCGACACTTCGTAGGAGAAATCGACGTGCCCTGGGGTGTCGATCAGGTTGAGGACGTAGTCTTTGCCGTCCTGGGCTTTGTAGTTCATGCGGGCGGCCTGGAGCTTGATGGTAATGCCCCGCTCCCGCTCTAGATCCATGCTGTCGAGGAACTGGGCCTTCATTTCGCGATCGCTAACTGTCCCGGTGCGCTGCAACAACCGGTCGGCCAGAGTCGATTTGCCGTGGTCAATGTGGGCAATAATCGAAAAATTGCGAATTTGAGAGACGGGAACCTCTGTCATACAAGGCTTATCCAGCGGCAGTAGTTTACAGACTTTAATATTGTAATCCCTCGTTTGGCGAATGCTCGGGGGAGGCAGGTGGGAGTGGATGGGTAGGTGGGTAGGTGAGTAAGTGGGTGGCAAAGATAAGGAGATAGGGAAGATGAAAGGAGTTAGACTTGTTATGTCAAGAACTTCAGACCTAATCCTGCGGTCGTTCTGGGCGCTAGGGCTAAACCTAACCCACGCCAGGGCTTAGACTAGAGATAGATTAAATTCGTCCCCTACCCGGCAGTTAGGCCACCCTCTATGCAACACTCTGCCTCTCCTTCCGGCGAACGGTCGGCGGAAAAAGTCGACCTCTCGGTACAAATTGATAAAGACCTGCTCGACCAGGTTACCCACCTTTCTCCCGACCCCAGCAAGGTGATCGATGTTGCCCTGCGCCAGTGGCTGCGGGGCGATCGCCGCTACGAAGACGACCTAGTGCGTCACCTGCCCCGCAATCCGGCTGTGCCCCCCAAGGGCGAGTGGAACGACTAGGGAACATCAGGGTTCAAGGTTTAGGGTGTCAGGTTTAAGGCTGGCTCTTTAACCTTATACCTGGCACCCCAAACTTTTCTGATTCCATCTCAACTAGAGCCATCCGTGCGATCGGTTGGTTAACATGGGAGCGTTCTGGCCTCGTACCCCTATGCGATCGCGACCTCCTCTCCCGGCCTTGGCTGCCACCAGCCCGGCGGATGCTATCTCCGCCTGGATCATGGTGCTCAGCCCGGCGGCGGTGGTGGAGTCGATTCAAACCGTGGGGGTTAAAGCGCTGCCAACGGCGCTGACGGCTAACTGGGTGGGGCGATCGCTAGCCGAAATTGTCTCCTTTGCCACCCCCCAAGCCCTGGGTCAGGCGCTCGAAAGTTTGGCTACCCACCACGAACCAGTACAGCTGCCGGGGCGCTGTCCGTTAGGATCCCACAGCATTGATGTGCAGTGGGTGCTACAACCACTCATTGGGCTCAATGGCGAGCTGTTTCGCATTGCCGCTACGGGCTACCTGGCCGACCTGCATGGTTTAGGGGGCATTCCCTGGCTGCAAACCGTGGCGGGCTCGGCGGCAGTTTCGGAGAGTTTGGCTGGGGCCTGTGCCCAGATGCAAACCTATTCGCCCCGGCTCACCCAAATCACCCGCAATGTGCGCTGGACGCTCGATTTAGAAATTATTCGCCAGCAAACCGTTGAGGGACTGGGCGATTTGTTTGGGGTGAATCGCTGCCTGGTGTGCAGCTGCGACGCTGCCCCCAATACAGCTCCTGAAGCCGCTACGGTAGCGGCTGAGCACACCCGAGCGGGCGATCTGCCCAGCTGGCAGGGGCAGGTGTGGCGGCTGGCCGAAACCCCCTGCCTGAGCATGGCGGCCCAGTCGTCGGTGGCGGTGGTGCCGCCTCGGCAGCCCGCTGACCCGTCTATTGTGGCGGTGGCCACCCGCTACCAAAGCACCATCAACGGCTTCATTGTGCTCCACGATCGCCCCGATCGCTCTTGGTCAGACATCGAGCTAAATTTGCTCACTGACTTGGCCGATCAGGTGGGAACGGCGATCGCCCACGCCACCCTATTTGGCGAAAGCCACGCCCTGGCCATCAAGCTGCAGCAGGCCAACGCCAGCCTGATGGAAAAGCAGCTTGAGTTTCAAGCAGCCCGTCGCCAGGCCGAAGAAGCCCGCCAGCAGGCCGAAGAAGCCTCGCGCCTAAAAAGTGAATTTCTGGCCAACACCTCCCACGAGCTGCGCACCCCGCTCAACGGCATGATCGGCTTTCTCAGACTTGTGCTCGACGGCATGGCCGACGACCCCGCCGAACAAGAAGAATTCATCGAAGAGGCCCACAAGTCAGCCATTCACCTCTTGCAGCTGATCAACGACGTGCTCGACATCGCCAAGATCGAAGCGGGCAAAATGCAGATTGATATGGGGCCAATTAGCCTCAAGGAGCTGCTGGCCGATGTGGAAAACTTTGGCTCTACGGGAATGAGTATGCTGATGTAGTCGATACTATACCGAGTCGTTATGGTGCCTCTGCTCACGGAATTACTAGGTCTATCTGGTGTTGATGTCGAGTCTTATGAGGCCACTGAGGACAGCT